>NZ_CP091716.1:1532333-1834166 GCF_022009635.1 Variovorax paradoxus | reverse complement strand
TACGGCGACATGCTCGAGCTGGGCATCCTGGACCCGACGAAGGTCACCCGCACCGCACTGCAGAACGCCGCTTCGGTGTCCTCGCTGCTGCTGACGACCGAAGCCATGGTGGCTGACGCTCCGAAGGACGACGCTCCTGCCGGCGGCGGCATGCCCGACATGGGTGGCATGGGCGGCATGGGCGGCATGGGCATGTAATTTCGCTCGCCCCCAGGCTGCGCGGCACTTCGTGTCCGCTACGCCTACCCCCTACCGGGGGCAACACCTGCGGCCCGGCAGAGCCGGTTCCGCGGTGTTTCGCGAAACAAAAAACCCGTCTTGCGACGGGTTTTTTTATGGGCGCTTGGTTAGTGGAACTGGTCTCGCAACGCCGTGTAGAGCGCCTGGAATCGCGTGTGCCGCGCCTGATGCGAAGCAGCGGCTTCCGTCGACGGCATCAGCTGCTGCTTCACTGGCGGCAACGTGCACACTTCGGCGACATCCCCCCCATCGGCCAGCCACGCCAGCCGCGCCGCGCCCAGCGCCCCGCCCGTCTCGCTGCCCGCATAGAGCGTGAGCGTCACGCCGAAGATGTCAGCCAGCAACTGTCCCCACCACACGCTGCGCGCGCCGCCACCCACCAGCGCCACTTCGCGCAGCGGCATGTCGGCCGGCAGCCGCAGGGTGTCAAAGCCGTCTCGCAGGCCGAAGCTCACACCCTCGACCACGGCATAGGCGATCTCGGCCGGCCCGTGCGCATGCGTCAGCCCGAACAGCACGCCCTGCGCATTCGGGTTGTTGTGCGGCGAGCGTTCGCCCGAAAGGTACGGCAGAAAGAGCGGGCAGCGCTCGCGCTGCGCCAACGGCACCGACGCCGCCGCTTCGAGCAGCGCGGCCTCGTCCGCGAACCTGAAAGTCTTCGCGGCCCAGCTCACCGCGCTCGCGGCCGAGAGCATCACCGACATCTGGTGCCAGCGATCCGGCAGCGCATGGCAGAAGGCGTGCATCGCCTGCGCGGGGTTCGGCAGGAAGCGGTCGGTCGACACGAACACCACGCCCGAGGTGCCCAGCGACACGAAGCCCTGCCCCGGCTCGACCAGCCCCATGCCGACCGCGCTGGCGGCGTTGTCGCCCGCGCCGCCCGCGATCTTCACGCCCTCCCCCAGGCCCCAGCGCGCCGCGAGTTCGGGCTTCAGCAGCGCCGAAACCTCGCTGCCTTCGACCAGCCGCGGCATGTGCGCACGCGTCAGCCCCGTGGCCGCGAGAAGCTCGTCCGACCAGTCGCGCGCACCCACGTCGAGCCACAGCGTGCCCGCCGCGTCCGACATCTCGCTGACCGCCTCGCCGCTGAGCATGAAGCGCAGCCAGTCCTTCGGCAGCAGCACGCGTGCGGTACGCGCGAAGATTTCGGGCTCGTGCTCGCGCACCCACAGCAGCTTGGGCGCGGTGAAGCCCGGCATCGCCAGGTTGCCCGCGATCTCGCCCAGCCGCGGCACGGAACGCGTGAGCGCCTCGCACTGCGCGCCGCTGCGCCCGTCGTTCCACAGGATCGCGGGCCGCAGCACCTCGCCGGCCGCATCGAGCAGCGTGGCGCCGTGCATCTGGCCCGACAGGCCGATGGCGCGCACCGCCGACAACGCCTCGCCGTGCGCCTCTCGCAACTGCGCCATGACCTGCTCGAGCGCCTGCCACCACTGGGCCGGCGCCTGCTCCGACCACAGCGGATGCGGCCTCTGGACCGTGAGCGGCGCGCGCGCCACGCCCACGATGCGGTGATCGTCGACGAGCAGCAGCGCCTTGAGCTCGGACGTGCCGAGGTCGAGTCCCAGATACAAGATGAACCCCCTGGTCTTGTGCTTACTTAGGAAGAGATGCCGCCGCCGAAGCGCGTGTCTGCCTGGCGCCGGAATTCGCTCGGCGTCATGCCCTTGATCTCCAGGAAGCGCCGGTTGAAGTTGGCCACGTTGTTGAAGCCCACCTGGTAGCAGATGTCGGTCACGTAGTGGTCGGTCTGCATCAGCAGGTGGCAGGCGCTGTTGATGCGCACGCGGTTGACGAAATCGGTGAAGCTGTTGCCGGTGGAACGCCTGAAGAAGCGGCTGAAGCGGCTCTCGCTCATGCCCAGCTCGGCCGCCACGTCCGACATCGAGATCGGGTCCGCCATGTTGTTGGTGATGCGGTTGACGATGCCGTTGATCTGGTCGACCTGCGCGTCGCCGTCCGCGCCCTGCGCGCCCTGCATCTGCACGCTCGACAGCAGCCGGTAGTCGGTGCATTGCGCCAGGTCGGCCATGAAGTCAAGGAACAGGCCCAGGCGGCGCACGCCGCGCGCGGCCTTGATGCGGTCCCAGTGCGCCTGCGCCTGCTGCGACATGCCGAAGAACTCAATGCCGTGGCGCGCGCGCTCCAGCAACTGCATCACCTCGCGCAGCTCCGGAATGCCGGCGGCCGCGCTCTCGATCGGCTCGTGGCGGAACTGGATCACCCGGTCGCGCCCCGCGGCGCCGCCTTCGGGCACGTCCAGCGAGATCCAGTTGTGCGGCAGGCGCGGCCCGCACAGCACCAGGTGCCCCGGCTGGAAAGGCCCGATCCAGTCGCCGATGAAAGCCTTGCCCGAGGTCTCGGTGATCAGGTGCAGCTCGTAGTCTTCATGGAAGTGCCATCGCACCAGCGGGCTGGGAAAGCCGTGCGCCAGGCAGCGCACCAGGCCGGTTTCTTCGGGCGCCTCGTAGCCCAGCGAAGGGGAGCGCGCGAAATCGCGCTCCAGCTCGGGTTGGCGCTGGCGGGGGACCGAGCGTTTGCGTGTGGACGTCGTCATGGCAGCACGGTTCAGGACCGGGAAGCAACAGCCGTATTTTCTTCCTTCGCCAGCGCGGCGTGAACCGCCTCCAGCGTGGGTGGATCGGCACCCTCGCGGGTGCAGTTCAGGGCGGCGGCGGTGGCGGCGAAAGCCATCACCTCGCGCCATGCGTCGTCGCCCAGCTCGCCCAGTTGCTCCGGCCGCTCGACGCCGTGCGCCAGCAGCGAGACCGACAGCCCGGCCGTGAAGGTGTCGCCCGCGCCGATGGTGTCGACCACCTCGACGCGCGGCGCGGCAACCGTAATGGGCGCACGCCCGTCGCGCCAGAGCGTGGCGCCGTCGCCGCCGCGCGTGACGATCACGGCGCGCGCGCCGGCCGCCAGGCAGTCGGCGGCCAGCGCGTCGACGGGCTGGCCGGGCGCGAGCAGCGCCGCATCCTCGTCGCTCAGCTTGACGAGGTCGGCCATGCCGAACCAGCCGGCCACGCGCTGGCGATAAGCGGCCATGTCGGTGATCAGGCTGGGCCGCACGTTCGGATCGAACACGACCACGCGCTGCCCCCGGTTCGCGGCGACGAGGTCGGCGATGCGCGTGGCGGCCGGGTCCTGCAGCAGCGAGATCGAACCGAAATGCAGGAAGCGGCACTGCGCCGGCAGCTGCGGCAGCGGCTCGGGCGACCAGGTGGCGTCGGCGCTGCCACGCGTGTAGAAGGCGTAGCGGTTGGTCTGCGGCGTGCGCTCGACAAAAGCCAGCGTCGACGGCGCGCTGCTGCGCAGAATGAAGCTGGTGTCCACGCCGTTCTTCTGCAGAAAGCCCATCAGCCTTTCGCCGAACAGGTCGGTCGACAGCTGCGTGAGAAAGCCGGTCGGCTGCCCGAGCCGCGCGCAGGCCACGGCGGTGTTCAGCGGCGAGCCGCCTTCATGGCCCAGGAAAGCCAGGGTGCCCGCCTCGCCGGCGGTGAAATCGATCAGGGCTTCGCCCGTGAGTGCAATGCGCATGGTGTGTGAATCGGAATTCTGTGTCGTCGGTCAGGGCAAGGCGCGTGCATCGGCCAGGAAGCCGCTCTCGGCCGCCAGTGTCGCCGGATGATCGAGCAGTTCGGCAAAGAGCCGCGGCGGAATGGTGATGGCGCCCACGCCGAGCCCCAGCAGCGAAAGATAGGCCTCGCGCGAGCGGATGCTGGCCACAAGCAGCCGCGTGCCGGAGGACGGCCGCCGCGCCACCAGCGACTGCATCTGCGCGATCAGCGCCAGCCCGTCGGTGCCCGCGTCTTCCAGCCGCCCGAGGTACGGCGCCGCATAGGCCGCGCCCAGTTGCGCCGCGAAGTGCGCCTGCTCCGGCGCGTACACGGCGGTCCAGGTAACGGGCACGCCCTGCGCGATGAGCCGCGCGCCGGCGTCCAGGCCCTGGCGCGTGGCGGGAATCTTGATGACGAGCTGGCCGAGGTCGAAGTGCGGCAGCAAGGCACGAGCGTCTTCGAGCATGCCGTCGACGTGTTCCGAATGAACCTGCGCCTGCACTTGTCGCGCGCCCAGTTCGATGCAGCGCGCGAGCAGTCCCGGCACGGCAGCAAGGCCAACGCCCGCGCGCTTGAGCAGCGTCGGGTTGGTCGTCACGCCATGCACCACGGGGTGAGGCAGGCAGGTCTCGAGCTCCGCCAAGTCGGCGCTGTCGAGGTAGAGGTGGAAATCGTCGTTCATCTCGCGCAAGAAAAAAATCGGCTCAGCTCATGACATTGCCGCCATCGACATTCAAGGTCTGCGCCGTGATGTAGCGCGCCTCGTCGCTGGCGAGAAACACCGCCGCCCCCGCGATGTCGTCCGGCACGCCCATGCGTCCGAGCGGCACCGCCAGCCCCACCTGCCGCTTCTTTTCTCCGGGCGGCAGTCCCTCGGCCTTGGCGAACAGGCTGTCGACATGGTCCCACATCGGCGTATCGACCACGCCGGGCGCAATGCCGTTGACCCGTATGCCGTGCGGCGCCATCGCCAGCGCGGCGCTCTGGGTGTAGCTGATGACGGCCGCCTTGGTCGCGCAGTAGTGCGCCACCAGCGCCTCGCCCCGGCGCCCCGCCTGCGAAGCCATGTTGATGACCGACGCGCCCTGCGTGCCCGCCTCCACCATGTGCCGCAGCACCGCCTGCATGACGAAGAACATGCCCTTCACATTGACCGCGAACAGCCTGTCGAACGAGGCCTCGTCGCTGTCCAGCAGCGGCGCGAGGTCGAACACCGCCGCGTTGTTGAACAGCGTGTGCACCGGCCCGAAGGCCACCTGCGCCTCCGCCAGCATGTGCGTGATGGCGGCGGTGTCGGTCACGTCGGCCGCGATGTAGGCGAGCCTGTCGGGGTGAGCTTGCTGCAGGGTGCGCACAGCCTCTGGCGCGGCGATGGCGCGGTCGATCACCGTGCAGCGCGCGCCCTCGGCGATGCAGGCACGCGCCACGGCAAGGCCGATGCCGCCGCCCGCGCCGGTCAGCAGCACATGCCGGTCCCGCAGGCGGCCGTTCATGGCTTTTCCTGTGCTCCGGCGGCGACGAAGCGCGCGACGCGTTCGCCGGCGCGGCGCACCGCGTCGACCAGCCGGCCATCGGCGGCGATGTTGCCCCACAGCCCCGCGTCGGCGCACAGCGCGGCCACCGGGTCTGCCGCGTCGCAGATCGCGTGCGCCACCGCCTCGTCCATTCCCTGGTCCTGGTAGGCGTAGGGCAGCGCACCCTTGTGCCAGCGCTGCAGGAAGGCCAGGAACAGCGCGGGCAGCATCGCCACGCTGTCGATGCCCTGGCCCGCCGCCAGCCGTTCGCGCACCGTCGGCGCGATGAAGCCGGGAATCTTCGAGAAGCCGTCCGCCGCCACGCGCTGGTTGGTGTCGCGGATGGCGGGGTTGCCGAAGCGGTCGAGCACCACGTCGCGATAGGCCGCGAGATCGATCGGGCTCGGGCTCAGGCAGGGAATGACGTCGTCGGTGACGTAGTCGAACGCCATCTTGCGGATGGCCGCGTCGTGCGTGCCTTCATGAATGAAGTTCAGCCCCACCAGCGTGCCCGCCCAGGCAATGCAGCTGTGCGTGGCATTGAGGATGCGGATCTTGGCCTCCTCATAAGGTTGCACCGACGCCACCAGCTCCACGCCCACGCGACCCCAATCCGGCCGGCCGGCCGCGAAGTCGTCTTCGACGACCCACTGGATGAAGCTCTCGCCGGTGATGGCGGCCGCGTCGTCGCGCCCCGTGGCGGCCTTCACGCGCGCGCGCAACTCGGGCGGCGGACGCGGCGTGATGCGATCGACCATCGCGTTCGGGCAGCGCGTGTTCGCGTTCACCCAGGCCAGCAGATCGGCGTCGCCCGCAAGTTCGATGAACTCCAGCAGCCCGGCGCGAAAGCGCTCGCCGTTGTGGCGCAGGTTGTCGCAGTTCAAGAGCGTCACGGCGCCGGCACCGGCGGCCTTGCGCGCGCGCAGGATGGCGCACACGGCGCCGTAGATGGTCACGTTGTCGCCGCCGGCCTCGCCCTTGCGCGCGCGCTCAACGTCGGCGGCGAGGTCGCCGAAGGACAGGTCCAGCCGGCCCTTGTTGTCGAGGTAGTAGCCGGCTTCCGTCACGGTGAACGACACGATGCGGGTCGACGGCGCCGCGCCGCGCGCGACCACGTTCGCCAGCGAGCGCTCCCACGGCAGCACCTCGCGGATGGCGTCGATTTCCTCGTAGCGGTATTCGCCCGCGGGCGACACCGTCTCCAGCGTGTAGCGCCCGCCCTGCGCCTGCAGCGCCGCGACGACGTCGGCCATGTCCGGCCGGATGTTGGCGCCCGACAGCGACCAGCGGGTGTCGCCCGCGTCGATCAGCCGCTGCAGGTACACCGCCTGGTGGGCGCGGTGGAACGAGCCCAGGCCGAGATGAAGCACCGTGAACTCCGAGGGAGCCGGTGGAATTTGCGCGATGGTCACGGGGATGTCCGTTGAAAAGACGTTGGAAAAAATCGGGGATCGCTCACGCGCCGACCGAGCGGCCTTCGCGGTTGAACAGGTGCAGCACCGACGGATCGAGCTCCACGGCCACGTCGTCGCCGGCCTGCAGCGGCGTGCGGTCGTTCTGCCGCGCGATCAGCGGCACGCCGCCCACGTCGACATGGATGAGCGTGTCGGCGCCCAGCGCCTCGATCAGCTCGACGCGGCCCTGCACATCGGACACCGGTGCGCCCTGCTTCGGATGCACGCGCAGGCCCTCGGGCCGCACGCCCAGGAAGCCGTCGCTCGGCAGCCTGCCGCCGGTGGCGGCCGAGAAGCTGGGAATCGCGCTGGCCGCCATCATGTTCATCGACGGCATGCCGATGAACTGAGCGACGAACTGGTTGGCCGGGCGGTCGTACAGCTCCAGCGGCGTGCCGACCTGTTCGATCAGCCCGTCTTTCAGCACCACCACGCGGTCGGCCAGCGTCATGGCCTCCACCTGGTCGTGCGTGACGTAGATGGTGGTCGCGCCGAGCGCGCGGTGCAGCTTGTGGATTTCCACCCGCGTGTTGCCGCGCAGCGCCGCGTCGAGGTTCGACAGCGGCTCGTCGAACAGGAACACCTTGGGCGCGCGCACGATGGCGCGGCCGATGGCCACGCGCTGGCGCTGGCCGCCCGACAGCTCCTTGGGCGTGCGGTCGAGGTACTGCGTGAGGTTCAGCGTCCTGGCCGCGTACTCGACCTTGGTCTTGATCTCGTCCTTGGACACGCCCGCCAGCTTGAGCGCGAAGGACATGTTGTCGTACACGCTCATGTGCGGATAGAGCGCGTAGCTCTGGAACACCATCGCCAGGTCGCGCTTGCCCGAAGGCGTCCAGGTGATGTCCTTGCCGTCGAGCAGCAGGTTGCCGCTGGTGATGGGCTCCAGCCCGGCAATCAGCCGCAGCAGCGTCGACTTGCCGCAGCCCGAGGGCCCGACGAAGACGATGAACTCGCCCTTCTGGATCTGCAGGTCGACGCCCTTGATGATGTTGACTTCACCAAAGCTCTTCTTGATGTTCTTGAGTTCGAGGTAGGCCATGAGATGTCTCCCTTTCTTTACTTGACGGCGCCGAAGGTCAGGCCTTGCACTAGCTGCTTCTGGCTGAACCAGCCGAACACCACGATGGGCGCGATGGCCATCAGCGAAGCCGCCGACAACTTGGCCCAGAACAGGCCTTCGGGGCTGGAGTACGAGGCGATCAGCGTGGCCAGCGTGCCGGCCTTGGCGGAGGTGAGGTTGAGCGCCCAGAAGGCCTCGTTCCAGCTCAGCACCAGGCACAGCAGGCCGGTCGAGGCGAGCCCGCCCACCGATAGCGGCAGCACCACATGGCGGAACTCGGTCCACAGGCTGGCGCCGTCCATGCGCGCGGCTTCCAGGATCTCGTTGGGGATGTCCTTGTAGGCGCTGTAGAGCATCCACACCATGATCGGAAGGTTCGACAGCGTGAACACGATGGTCAGCGCGGGCAGCGAATCGAGCATGCCGGCGGTCTGCGCCAGCACGTAGATCGGCACCAGCGCGCCCACGGCCGGCATCATCTTGGTGGAGAGCATCCACATCAGGATGTCGCGCGTCTTCTTCGTGCGGAAGAAGGCCATCGAATACGCAGCGGGCGCCGCGATCAGGAGGCCGAGGATGGTCGAGCCCAGGCTGGTGATGAGCGAGTTGCGCGCATACAGCAGGTAGTCGCTGCGGCGCTGCACCTCGCCGAAGTTGTCGAGCGTGGGCTCGAAGATGAAGAGCGGCGGCACGCTGATGGCCTGCAGCTCCGTCTTGAAGGCCGTGAGGAACAGCCAGCCGAGCGGAAAGAACAGCACGAGCGTGACGGCCCACGCACCCACGGTGCGCAGCAGTTGCGGCAGGAAATTGCTGGGAGCTTGTTGTTGTTGCATGGTGTGTGGCTCCTCAATCCAGGTTCTTGCCGATCATGCGAATCAGGAACACCGCCACGATGTTGGCCAGCACCACCGCGAACAGCGCGCCGGCCGAAGCCACGCCCACGTCGAAGTTCATGAGCGACTGCTTGAAGATCATGTAGGTCATGTTGGTGCTCGCGTTGCCAGGGCCGCCGTTGGTGGTGATGGCGATCTCCGCGAACACGCTGAGCAGGAAGATCATCTCGATCATGATCACCACGGCCATCGGACGGCCCAGGTGCGGAATGGTCAGGTAGAAGAAGCGCTGCACCGGGCTCGCGCCGTCCATGCGCGCGGCTTCCATCTGCTCGCGGTCGAGCGACTGCAGCGAGGTGATGAAGATCAGGCACGCAAAGGGCAGCCACTGCCAGGCCACCATGATGATCACGGACAGCAGCGGGAAATCGGTGAGCCAGTCCACCGGCTGCGCGCCGAAGAAGCGCCACAGGTCGGCGAGCACGCCGTAGATGGGGTTCATCATCATGTGCTTCCACAGCAGCGCGTTGACAGCGGGCATGACGAAGAACGGCGAGATCAGCAGCACACGCACGATGCCGCGCCCTGGGAAGGGCTCGTTCACCAGCAGCGCCAGCAGCACGCCCAGCACCACGGTGATGACGATCACGCTGCCGATCAGCAGCAGCGTGTTCCAGGTGGCCGGCCAGAAGTCGGGGTCGGTGACGAAGTAGTGAAAGTTCTCGATGCCCGCGAACGTGCGTTCGCCGGGCTGCATGAGGTTGTAGTTGACGAACGAGAAGTACAACGTCATCAGCAGCGGCACGATCATCCAGAGGAAGAGCGTGAGCACCGCGGGCGCCATGAGGGCGCGGGGCAGGAGTCGTTTCATTGTTGGTTCCTCTCTGGCTTTGGCCCCCTCTCCCGTTTGCGGGAGAGGGTTGGGGTGAGGGCATGCGGCGTCGGCGATGGACGCGCTGCTGCCCCCTCACCCTGGCCCTCTCCCCGAGGGGAGAGGGAAAAGAAGCGGGTTACTTGTAGTACCCGGCCTTCTTCATCTCACGCTCGGCCAGCGTCTGCGAAGTCTTCAGCGCCTGCTCCACCGTGACCTTGCCCGCCAGCGCCGCGCTCATCTGCTGCCCCACCGACACGCCGATCGCCTGGAACTCGGGAATGGCCGCGTACTGCACGCCCACGTACGGCGACTTGGGCAGCGTGCTGTCCGTCAGGTTCGCGCTGTCGATGGCCTTCTTCTCGGCCTCGGCGAACTTGGCGACCTTCTGGAACTCGGGGTTCGCATAGGTCGACTTGCGCGTGCCGGTCGGCACCGAGGCCCAGCCGGTTTCCTTGGCCACCAGGGCGATGTAGTCCTTGGAAGTGGCCCACTTGATGAACTTCTGCGCCGCCTCGTCCTTGGTCGAGCTGGCGGGAATCGCGAGATTCCACGACCACAGCCAGTTGGCGCCCTTGGGCGTGACGGCGGTCGGCGCCTGCGCGAAGGCCACCTTGTCGGCCACCCTGGACTGCTTCGGGTCGCTGATGAAAGAGGCCGCGATGGTCGCGTCGACCCAGGCCGCGCACTTGCCTTCGTTGAACAGCGCCAGGTTCTCGTTGAAGCTGTTGGCCGATGCGCCCTGCGGGCCGTCCTTCTTCATGATGTCGACGTAGAAGGTGATCGCGTCCTTCCAGGCCTTGGTGTCGATCTGCGGCTTCCACTGCATGTCGAACCACTGGCCGCCGTTGGTGTTGACCAGCGTGGTCAGGAAGGCCATGTTGTCGCCCCAGCCCGGCTTGCCGCGCAGGCACATGCCGTACACGCCGTTCTTCGGGTCGTTGGCCTTGTCGGCGAACTCCTTCACCTGCGCCCAGGTGGGCTGGTCGGGGAACTTCACGCCCACCTTGTCGGCCAGGTCCTTGCGGTACATGAGCATCGAGCTTTCGCCGTAGAACGGAGCGGCGTAGAGCTTGCCTTCGTACGACAGGCCGTTGCGGATGGCCGGCAGCAGGTCGTCGATGTCGTAGGCGGCGTCGGTGGCGATGGGCTTGAGCCAGCCCTTCTTCGACCAGATCGGCGCTTCGTACAGGCCGATGGTCATCACGTCGAACTGGCCGCCCTTGGTGGCGATGTCGGTGGTCACGCGCTGGCGCAGCGTGCCTTCCTCCAGCGTGACCCACTTGAGCTTGATGTCGGGGTTGGCCTTCTCGAAGAAGGGCGTGAGCTTCTGCATCTCGATCATGTGGCCGTTGTTGACGGTCGCGATCACGAGTTCGGTGGCGGCCTGGGAAACGACGCCCGTGCCGATGAGTGCGAGGACGAGGCCCGCTTTCAGAAAACGCTTCATGTTGTCTCCTAGAGGTGAGCGACGCCCTCTTGTTGTCGGGTCGCCGTGGCCGAATTCTGGAGAAACGCGCTTGCGGTTTTGGTACTTCGAATGTCAGCCCTGGTACTTTCATGCACCAATCGACTGGTAGATTCCCTAGTTAACGCAATACAGCATGCACACGGGGCGGTAAAAAGACTTCAGACGCCGCCCAGCAGCTGGCGCCGGAACTGCACCGCCGCCGGCGACAGCGGCCGGTCTTCGCGGGTGATGAGGCAGATGGGCGGCACGCGCACCGGCAGCTCGATGGGCACGGTGCGCAGCACGCCCAGCCGGGCGTAGTGGCTGGCCTGCGAGGCGGGCATCACCGCCGCCATGTCGGAGTTCTCGAGCAGCGCGGTGATGGCGATGGGCGATGCCGTTTCGATGATGTCCAGCCGCGTCCGGATGCCGGCCTCGCGCATCGCCGCCTCGAAGCGCCCGCGCTGCGGCGAGCCCGGCGGCTGCAGCACCCACGACCAGTCCGCCATCTCGGCCAGCGTGAGGTTGGCGCGCTCGAACACCGGATGCCCCGCGCGCACCACCACCACCTGCGACTCGCCCAGCAGCGGCACGCTCGCGTACTTCGCCTCGTCGTGCCCGTCGGTGAGCCGGCCCAGCACGAGGTCGACGTCGCCCTGCTCCAGCTGCGCCTGGATCACGTCGCTGGTCTCCACCACCACCGACACGGCCACCTGCGGATGGCGGCGGTGGTACTCCACCAGGGCCGGCGCCAGCAGCTCGGGGACCGCGCCCGGCACGCTGCCCACGCGCAGCGCGCCGCTCAGGCCCGAGCGCAGCGCCAGCATTTCCTCGCGGGCGGTGCCGAAGTCGCTGAGCACGCGATGGGCGTAGCGGATGAGGATCTGGCCGTAGGCCGTGGGCTCCATGCCGCGCGCCAGGCGCTCGAAGAGCCTCTCGCCCAGCGAATCTTCCAGCTGCTGCAACAACTTGGTGGCCGCCGGCTGGCTGATGTTCATGGCCTCGGCCGCGCGGCCGAGGTGCCGGTGGGTGTCGAGCCGGGCCAGCAGAAGCAGCTGGCGCGGCCGTACGTGGAGCATCAGCGAGGCGTCTGTCAGGCCGGAAGTCATGCACAAAAGTATATGGACTCCCGGGCTTTTTCGATTGGATCGCGGGCAAGAAGCTCCGTACGCTCAGCGCCATAACAAGCTGGAGACAAACCGATGAAGCTTTCTTTCCTGGCCCGCGCGGCGGGGCTGGCGGCGGCCATGCTGCTCGCAACGGCCCCGCTCACGGCCGGCGCGCAGGCGCCCTACCCCGACAAGCCGATGCGCATCATGGTCGGCGCCTCGCCCGGCGGCGGCACCGACATCCTGGCGCGCGTGCTGGCCGACAAGTTCTCGCAGGCCCTGAAGCAGACGGTGGTGGTCGAGAACCGCCCCGGCGCCTCGAACACCATCGCGGGCGAACTCACGGCCCGCGCGCCGGCAGACGGCGCCACCCTGCTGCTGGCCACCAACACCGCGCAGGCGGTGGCGCCCCACATCCTCAAGCTCAAGTACGACCCGCTGAAAGACCTGCAGCCGGTCGGGCTGGTGGCGGTGATGCCCAACGTGCTGGTGGTGTCGGCCAGTTCGCCCTACAAGTCGGTGAAGGACCTCGTGACGGCCATGGCCGCGAAGCCGGGCGGCTTCAAGTACGCGTCTTCCGGCATCGGCAGCACGCAGCACGTGGGCGGCGAAGCCTTCAACCTGGCCACCGGCATGAAGTCGATCCACGTGCCGTACAAGGGCAGCTCGCAGGCGCACGTCGACATCATCGCGGGCGAGGTCGACATGATGTTCGACAGCACCTCCTCGGCCATGGGCCAGATCAAGGCCGGCAAGTTCCGCGCGCTGGCCGTGAGCGCGCCCCAGCGCTCGCCCGAGCTGCCCGACGTGCCCACGCTGGCCGAGCAGGGCATCAAGGGCGCCGACGTGTCCACCTGGTACGGCCTGTACGTGACGGCCGGCACGCCGCGCCCCGCGGTCGAGCGGCTGAGCGCCGAACTCGGCCGCACGCTGAAGATGGCCGACGTGCAGGCGCGCATCAAGGCGCTGGGCGGCGAACCCGGCGGCCTGATCGGCGAGCCCTTCGCGGCCATGAACCGGCAGGAGTTCGAGCACTACGGCCAGCTCGTGCGCGAAGCCAACATCAAGGCCGAGTGAGCCGGCCACTTCTTTTTTCCACAACGCATCCGACAACATGCCCACCCCCTCCCCAACCCCGAGCGTGACACTCGCCAAACCCCGCATCGCCGTGCTGCTCGGCGACCCGAGCGGCATCGGCCCCGAGATGGCCGTGAAGCTGCTGGCACGCCAGCGCAACCTGGATGCCGCCCGCGTGCTGCTGATCGCCGATCCGGTCGTGCTCGCGGCCGGCGAGCGCGTGGCGGGCACGAAGCTCGACGTGCTGAGGGCCGACAGCCTCGACACGCTGCGCTTCGAGGACGGCCGGCCCACCCTGCTCGCGCAGGACTGGATGCAAGGGCAGGAACCGGTGCTGGGCGAATCGAACGAGCAGTCCGGCCGGGCGTCTTTCGAGGCGCTGGAGCTGGCCACCGCCGCCGTGCGGCGCGGGCAGGCCGAGGCGATCCTGTTCGCGCCGCTCAACAAGCATTCGCTGCGCCTGGGCGGACTGGTGCATGAGGATGAGCTGCGCTACATGCAGGAGCGCTTTGCAGTGACCGGCTTCGTCTGCGAGTTCAACCTCACGGGCTCGCTCTGGACCTCGCGCGTGACCTCGCACATTCCGCTGAAGGACGTGGCGAGCCACATCACGGTGCAGGGCGTGAGCGACGCGGTGAAGATCATCGCCGCCGCGCTGCGCCGCTCTGGCGTGGCGCATCCGCGCATCGCGGTGACCGGGCTCAACCCGCACGCGGGCGACGGCGGCTCGATCGGCATGGAAGAGATAGAGATCATCGCGCCGGCCATCGAACGACTGCGCGCCGAAGGCTTCGACGCACGCGGCCCGTTCTCGCCCGACACGGTGTTCATCGGTGCGCGGCGCGGCGATGTCGACGCGGTGGTGTCGATGTACCACGACCAGGGCCAAATCGCGATGAAGCTCATGGGCTTCGAGCAGGGCGTGACCCTGCACGGCGGCCTGCCCGTGCCGGTGGCCACGTCGGCCAGCGGCAGCGCCTTCGACATCGCGGGCCGGGGCGTGGCGCAGATCGAGGGGCTGCAGCAGGCCTTCGACCTGTGCGTGCGCATGGCCAGCGGCGCGCCGGTGCGCGAGCAGACCGCCTGAGACAAACAAAAAGGGCCGCTTGCGCGGCCCTTGGAAACCATGGCGCCCGGCGGCGCCGCTTCGATGTTCAGACGGCCGGCGGCGCACCGTGGGCGTTGGGCTCGGGCTGCGTCGGCTGCACGTAGAAATAGATCAGCACGAGGTTGATGATCGGGATGAGCATCAGCAGCTGGAGCCAGCCGCTCTTGCCAATGTCGTGCAGGCGGCGCGCACCCACGGCCAGTGCGGGCAGCAGGAAAGCCAGCGCAGCGATGACGTACACGTATTGGTGGATCAGGCTCGCCACGATGAGAACGACCACCTCGGCAAGCACGAACCACCAGTACTCCGAACGCGTGGCGCGACCGGTGAAATCGGCGTACTTGTTGAAGCAGGTCTTTACCGCTGTTTGAAAATCCATTTATCGGCTCCTCTTGATTGACCTCAGGGGAATTTCCCTGGGCCGATCATATCGGCGCATTTTTCAACAACAAATACAGCTAAAAACAGCCATCTGTTCGCAAACAAACGGCTTATTTAGTGCACTTTTCAGCGGTTCGGGCTAGCTGCTCAGGCGCTTGAGGAGGCCGGCGGTGGAAGCGTCGAGTCCGGTGATGTCGCCCGACGCGAGGCGCGGTTCGATGTCCTTGGCGAGCACCTTGCCCAGTTCCACGCCCCACTGGTCGAAGCTGTTGATGCCCCACAGCGCGCCGCTGGTGAACACGCGGTGCTCGTACATCGCGAGGAAGGCGCCCAGCGATTCGGGCGTGAGCTTCTCGAACACGAAGAAGGTGCTCGGCCGGTTGCCCGGGAAGTTCCTGTGGCCGCCCTCGTCGAGCTTGCCGACCATCAGCGCCTGTGCCTGCGCCAGCGCGTTGGCAAGCAGCTTGGGGTGATGGCCCTCGAGGTCGTGCGCGGCGTCGCGCACCGCCACGAACTCGAGCGGGGTCACGTCGGTGCCCTGGTGCAGCATCTGGAAATAGGCATGCTGGCCATTGGTGCCCGGCTCGCCCCACAGCACCGGCGAGGTGCCGAAGGCCACGGGCTTGCCGCTCGCATCGACCTGCTTGCCGTTGCTTTCCATCTCGAGCTGCTGCAGGTAGGCCGGCACACGCTTCAGGGCGCTGTGGTACGGCGCGATGCTGCGTGTCGTGAACTTGTGGAAGTTGCGATACCAGACGTCGAGCAGACCCAGGCGCACCGGCAGGTTCTGCGCAAGCGGCGCGGTGCGGAAGTGCTCGTCCATGGCATGCGCGCCCGCCAGCAGCCGGCGAAAGCCGTCGGCGCCGATGGCCAGCGCAATCGGCAGGCCGATGGCCGACCACAGCGAATAGCGTCCGCCCACCCAGTCCCAGAAGCCGAAGGTGGTGTCGATGCCGAACTTCTTCGCCGCTTCCACGTTGGTGGTGAGCGCCGCGAAGTGGCCGGCGATGTCCGTGCCGCCCGATTGCTCGTACCAGCGCTTGGCCGACTGCGCGTTGGTCATCGTCTCGGCCGTGGTGAAGGTCTTCGAGGCAATGAGGAAGAGCGTGTGCTCGGGCGCCAGGCCTTGCAGCACGCCGGCCAGTTCATGGCCGTCGACATTCGAGACGAAGTGGAAGCGCTTGCCCGGCGCCGCGAACTCGGCCAGCGCCAGCACCGCCATCTGCGGGCCGAGGTCGGAGCCGCCGATGCCGATGTTGACCACGTCGGTGATCGTGTGGTCGGCGCGCACCTTCTCGGCATAGGCCAGCATGGCGTCGAGCGTGGCGTGCACCTCGCGCAACTCGTTCGCGGTCTTGGGGCCGGTGGGTGCATCGGCCGGCGCACGCAGCAGCGTGTGCAGCACCGCGCGGTCTTCGGTGTTGTTGATGTGCTCGCCGGCGAACATGGCGTCGCGGTGCGCCTCAAGGCCGCATTCCCGGGCCAGCGTGAGCAGCAGTTCTTCGGTGCGCGCGTCGATCAGGTTCTTCGACAGGTCGGCGAACACATACGGTGCCTCCTGGCTGAAGCGATCGAAGCGGCCCGCGTCGTCGACGAAGGCATGGCGCACGTCGAACTGGCGGCCCGCGGTGTCGAAGGCGGACTGCAGTTGCGCCCAGGCCGGCGCACGGTCGCAGCGAAGTTTCATGGCCATGTTTACTTGCCGCTTTCCTGCATGAGCTTCTCGAGCTTCACCGCGTCGGCCGCGAAGGCGCGGATGCCTTCGGCGAGCTTCTCGGTGGCCATGGCGTCTTCGTTGAGCGCAAACCGGAAACCGGCTTCGTCGTAGCTCACCTTGGGCGCGTCGCCCTTGGCCGCGGCCTTGGCATCGAGCGCGTGTTCGAGCGGCTCGTTGCTGGCGGCCAGTTCGGCCAGCAGCTCGGGGCTGATGGTCAGCAGGTCGCAACCGGCCAGCGCCTTGATCTGGCCCACGTTGCGGAAGCTCGCGCCCATCACTTCGGTCTTGATGCCGTGCTGCTTGTAGTACTCGTAGATCTGGCGCACCGACTTCACGCCGGGGTCGTTCGCGCCGGCGCTGGCGGCCTCGTCCCACTTGGCGCCGGCCGACTTCTTGTACCAGTCGTAGATGCGGCCCACGAAGGGCGAGATCAGCTGCACCCCGGCCGCGCCGCAAGCCACGGCCTGCGCGAACGAGAACAGCAGCGTGAGGTTGGTGCGGATGCCCTTCTTCTCGAGCGCACGCGCGGCCTCGATGCCTTCCCACGTGGAAGCCACCTTGATGAGCAGGCGCTTCTCGGTGTCGATGCCTTCGGCCTTGTAGAGCGCCACGATGCGCTCGCCGCGGGCCACGGTGGCGGCGGTATCGAAGGACAGGCGGGCGTCGACTTCGGTCGACACGCGGCCCGGGATGATCGAGAGGATTTCGGTGCCGAAGCGCACCAGCAGGCGGTCGATGACCTCGTCGAGCGGCTTGCCTGCATGCTTCTTCACGGTCTCGTCGAGCAGCGGACGGTATTCGGGCTTCTGCACGGCCTTGAGGATGAGCGACGGATTGGTGGTCGCGTCCTGCGGCTTGGAAACGCTGAGCTGCTTGAAGTCACCGGTGTCGGCGACAACGGTGGTCCACTGGCGGAGTGCATCGAGTTGGTTCATGAAATCATTATCCTGTGCGGGTTGTGACAAGTCCTGCACGCAGTTGCGCGTCGGCCGATGTTTTCATGCGCACCGTAGCACGGGTTCCGGCGCGGCTCCATCAGCCTGATGCCCGTGGGGTTGTACGGCCCCGGTCCGGCCTCCCTGCCCTACAGCGGCTGTGGTCCGCGACTGACGGCCAGGCGCCCGGCGCGCCCCTACCCTGAGGCGAAGCTGTACCTTTTCTTTCCCCCCTCAGGAGTGCCTCATGACCCAACGCCCGCGCCCCACGGCGCCCGCCGTCCGACCTTTCGACGACCGCCGCACCAGCCATGCGATCGGCGCCATGGCCACGGCCTTCGTGGTGGGCGGCGTCGCGACTTGGCTGGCACTGGGGGCGGCACGCACCGCGCGCGCCCAGCCCGCAGGCCCTGCCGATGGCGCGCCCCTGATGCGCGCGCCGCTGCAGGTCGTGGCCCCGGTCGACCTGCAGCGCTATGCCGGCATGTGGCATGAGCAGGCCCGCCTGCCCAATCGCTTCCAGAAACAATGCGCCGGCCCCGTCACCGCCGAATACACGCCGCAGCCCGACGGCACCGTGCAGGTGCTCAACCGCTGCGTGCGGGAGGACGGCAATTTCGACGAGGCCATCGGCAGCGCGCGCGTGGTGCCAGTGGCGGGCCAGCCCGGCGCGGGCAGGCTCGAAGTGCGCTTTGCCCCGGCATGGCTCAGCTGGCTGCCGCTGGTGTGGGGTGACTACTGGATCCTGAAGCTGGACCGCGAATATCAGGTCTCGCTGGTCGGCACGCCGGACCGGCAGTTCCTCTGGGTGCTGTCGCGCGCGCCGCGGCTCGACGCCGCGGTGCTCGAAGCCGAACTCGACTACGCCCGCAGCCTGGGGTTCGACACCGACAAGGTCGTATTGACCGGCAGGTAACGCTGCAGCTGCGACGGCAGCATGGCCGGCGAGGTGCAGTGAATGGCATGCCAACCGAAGGCACGGGCCATTTCGACGTTGGCGGCGGAGTCGTCGATGAACACCGTCTGCTCGGGATCGAGGCCGTAGCGCATGGCAAGCACTTCGTAGATCTCGCGCTCGGGCTTGAGGAATTTCACGTCGCCGGAGAACACGCCGCCGTCGAAGCGCCGCATGAAGGCATGGCGGCGCTCGATGGCCCGGGCGTAGGGCGCCGGCATGTTCGACAGGTAGTACAGGCGAAGCGGCTGGCCGGCTTCGCGGTACTCGATGAGCTGCTCGAGCATCTCGACCGTGACGCCGATGGGCTCCAGCCGCTCGCCCAGCCCCTGGAGCATGGTGTGCAGCGGTTCAGGCGGCAGCGCCAGGCGGGCCGACATGCGGGCAATGGCGTCATCCAGCGTGCGGGTGCCGCAGTCGAAGCCGGTCCAGTCGTCGTGATGGAAGAGCGCCCGCCCCATCGCGGCCGCGGCGGCCTCGGTGGGTGCATGGGGCGCCAGGTGAGTCTGTACCAGGCGAGTGGGCTCCCATGCGAACAGCACGGCGCCAAGATCGAAAACCACGTTCATGGCGCCATTGTTTCATGCGCCGGGTACCACGCTCACGCCATGGGCTCCGAGGGAAAGCGTCGCCTGGGCGCCCGCGGCCAGCGGCCGCGACAGGTCGGTCGACACCACGAAGACCGGCCCCAGGGTGGTATCGAAGCCGTATTCGTAGAAGCTGCCCAGGTAGGCGGCCTTGCGCAGCGTGGCCGGCAGGCCGTCCGCCGCGCCACCGGCGCCGATGCGCCAGGCCTCCGGCCGCACCGCGACCTTCACGGCCCCGGGCGCCACCGCATGGCGCGGCTGCAGGCGCAGCGGACCCATCGCCACGCTGCCGTCGGGCTGCGCGGTGGCGGGGAACACCGAGGCTTCGCCCATGAAGCCGGCGACGAATTCGCTCTCGGGCCG
Organism: Variovorax paradoxus; assembly: GCF_022009635.1. Lineage (NCBI taxonomy): Bacteria > Pseudomonadati > Pseudomonadota > Betaproteobacteria > Burkholderiales > Comamonadaceae > Variovorax > Variovorax paradoxus. The sequence goes on along the minus strand of NZ_CP091716.1, from coordinate 1,814,952 downwards.
GCCATAGAGCTGCTCGGGCGTGCCGCGCTGGGCGATCACGCCGTGGTCCATCACGATGATCTGGTCGCTCACCGCCAGCGCCTCGCTCTGGTCGTGCGTGACGTAGGCCACCGTGAGCTTCAGCCGCTGCTGCAGCGCGCGGATTTCCTCGCGCATCTCGCGGCGCAGGCGGGCGTCGAGGTTGGACAGCGGCTCGTCGAACAGCAGCACCGCCGGCTCCAGCACCAGCGCGCGCGCCAGCGCCACGCGCTGCTGCTGGCCGCCCGAAAGCTCGCTGGGCAGGCGCTCGTCGAAGCCGACCAGGCCCACGCCGCGCAGCGCCTCGCGCGCCCGTGCCGTGGCCTCGTCTTTCTTCACGCCGCTCATGCGCAGGCCGTAGCCCACGTTCTCGATCACGTTCATGTGCGGGAACAGCGCATAGCTCTGGAACATCATGCTGACGTTGCGCTCGGCCGGGCCCAGCGTGGTCACGTCGCGGCCACCCATGAAGATGGCGCCCGAGGTGGGCGACTCCAGCCCCGCGATCATGCGCAGCGTGGTCGTCTTGCCGCAGCCCGAGGGGCCGAGGATGGTGGTGAGCGTGCCCACGGGCACCTCGAAGCTGATGCCCTTGACGGCCAGCGGCGCGTTCTTGTCGGTGCCGTAGCGCTTGGTGATATTGCGGAATTCGATGCCGTTCATGCCAGGCCCTCCATCTTGTGATGCCCTTGGTGTTGTTGTGGCGTGGCCCCTCGCCGCCCCAGCTTGCGCTCCCCCACCACGAACTGCACCAGCGCAATGGCCAGCGACATCAGGATCATGAGCACCGTGCAGTAAGCCAGCGCAATGCCGTAGTCGCCGTTGCCGACGCGGCCGATGATGTAGGTGGTGGCCAGTTCGTTCTCGGCCGTGACCAGAAAGATCACCGCGCTCACCGTGGTCATGGCGCGCACGAAGCTGTAGACCAGCGCGGCCACCAGCGCCGGCTTCAGCAGCGGCAGCACCACCTTGAAGAGCGTCTGCGAGGTCGATGCGCGCAGCATCAGCGAGGCCTCGTCGAGCGAGCGGTCGAGCTGCTTGAACGCCGCCGTGCCGGCGCGCACGCCCACCGGCAGGTTCCGGAACATGAAGCACAACACGATGATGAGCCCGGTGCCCGTGAGCTCGAACGGCGGCACGTTGAAGGCCAGGATGTAGCTCACGCCCAGCACCGTGCCCGGAATCGCGAAGGCCAGCAGCGCGCCGAACTCGAAGAGCCCCTGCCCCTTGAACTCGTTGCGCGCCAGCAGCCATGCAATGAGCAAACCCAGCGCGGCGGTGATCGGCGCCGAGATGCCCGCCAGCTTGAGCGTGGTGATCAGCGAATTCCACGCCGTGCCCGCCCACACCAGCCCGAACTGGCCCCACTCCAGCGCGAAGGCGCTCTTGAAGTGGTTCAGCGTGAAGCTGTAGTCGCGCCCCCAGGTCTGCACGAAACCGCCCGCGAAGGCGAACAGGTAGACCACGGCGGTGAAGGCGATCCACGGCATGGCGATGCAGTAGATGGTGCGGCGCACGCCGTCGGGCAGCGCCATCGCGATGCCGGCGTCGCCCTTGCCGCTGACGGTGGTGTAGTTCTGCTTGCCCAGCAGCCCCCGCTGCAGCGCGAAAACGCCGAGCGCGAAGAGCGTGAGCACCCAGGCCAGCGAGGCCGCGCGGCCCTGGTCGTACTGCGCGCCGACGATGGCAAAGAAGATGTCGGTCGACAGCACCGAGAACTGCCCGCCCACCACCACCGGGTTGCCGAAGTCGGCGATGCTTTCGATGAAGCCCACCAGGAAGGCGTTGGCCAGCCCGGGCTTCAGAAGCGGCAGCGTGATGGTGAAGAAGGTGCGGCGCCGGTCGGCGCGCAGCATCTGCGCGGCTTCTTCCAGGCTGGGCGCGATGCCCTGCACCACGCCGCGCATGATCATGAAGGCGATGGGCGTGAAGGCGAAGAGCTGCGCCACCAGCACGCCCGGCATGCCGTAGAACCAGCGCGTGGGCTCGATGCCGAACACGCTCTCCAGCACCTGGTTGACGATGCCGGCGCGGCCGAACAGCAAAATCAGCCCGAGCCCCACCACGAAGGGTGGCGTGATGATCGGCAGCAGCGCCAGCACCCGCAGCGCGCCCTGCCCGCGCTTGCTGCCGCGCTCGGCCATCAACGCCATCAGCGTGCCCAGGAAGGTGGTGCCGGCGGCCGTGAGCAGTGCCAGCACCAGCGTGTTCCAGGCCACGCCGCAGCGCACGCCACCGCTCAGGCAGCCCAGGCCCCAGATGCGCTCGGTGAACACACGGGCAACGAAGGCCGTGATCGACCACTGCCCGTCTTCATTGAAGAACGCGCCCGACAGCGCCTTGCTCACCGGGTAGGCAATGAACAGCGCCATCAGCACGCCGCAGCCGACGACCGCGGCAGCCACGAACAGGTCGCCCTTGAACAGGCCCAGCCGCGCGATGCCGAAGGCCATCAGCAGCACGAGCGCGGTGAGCGCCAGGAAGCCGCCCGCGCCGATGCCGAACTGGTTGACCGCCAGCTCGCCGAACTGCGTGTTGAAGGCGGCAAAACTCCAGCCCCGCGCGCCGATGGTGAAGCCCGTGGCCGCCAGTCCGAGCGCGCCGACCAGCCCGCCGGCCAGCAGCCAGCGGCCCTGCGCCTTGCCGGCCGGCAGCCATGCACCCACGGCGCACAGCAGCAGCCCCGCCAGGCCGATGAAGAGCCAGCCGCGCCCCTGCGTGGCCGCCTGCATCAGGCCGTTGGCGCCCTCCGCCTGGCTGAACACCTGTGGAACGGCCTCGTACCAGGTCGAATCCTGGATCGCATACCAGGGCAGCAGCAGGTAGGCCGCCAGGCCCATCGCGACCCATGCCCAGATCCAGCGCTGCGAACGCCGGGCGGCGGCCAGGGACGCCGGATTGACCGGCGCGCCTTCGATAGCGCGCGCTTCCACTTAGCGAGGCAGCGAATTGACGTCTTTTTCCCAGCGCGCGATCAGGCGACGACGCTCGGCGCTGGCGCCGTACTTGGCGTAGTCGTAGTTGATGAACTTGATCTTCTTGAAGTCGGGAATGCGCGGGTCGAGCTTGGCGTTCACGTTGCTCGGCAGCTGGAACTGCTTGTTGGCGGCTCCCAGCTCCTGCGCCCCTGGCGTCAGCGCCCATTCGTAGAACTTCTTGGCGGCGTCGAGGTTGCGCGCGCCCTTGATGATGCTCATGGAGCCGATCTCGGCGCCGGTGCCGTCGCTCGGCGTGATGGTCTCGACCGGGAAGCCCTGCATCTTCTCGCCCGGGCCGTCGTGCACGAAGCTGATGGAAACCGCGGTCTCGCCGCGCGCCACCGCCTTGATCGGACCGGTGCCCGAGCGGGTGTACTGGCCCACGTTCTTGTGCAGCGCCTTGAGGTAGTCGAAGGCCTTGTCCTCGCCCATCATCTGCACGAGCGTGGCGATCATGGTGTAGGCCGTGCCGCTGGAGGCGGGGTTGGCCACCTGGATGTCGCCCTTGTACTCGGGCTTGAGGAGGTCGGCCCAGGTCTTGGGCACCGGCAGCTTCTTCTTGGCCAGCAGCTCGGGGTTGTAGCCGAAGCCCAGCGGGCCCGAGTAGATGCCCACCGTCTTGTAGCCCGATTGCTTGGCCTGCTGCTGCGCCCAGGGGTGCAGCTGCGACAGCGTGGGCGACTTGTATTCGAGCGTGAGACCCTGCTCGGCCGCCTGCAGGTGCGGGTCGCCGGTGCCGCCGAACCAGACGTCGGTCTTGGGGTTGTCCTTCTCGGCGATGAGCTGGGCCAGCGCCTCGCCGGAGCCCTTGAGCGCCATGTTGATGCGCACGCCGGTGGTACGCGCGTAGACGGTGGAAATCACGTTGCACCACTCGGCCTGGACCGAGCAGATGACATTGACGGTCTGGGCCGACGCGGCGGCTGACAGACCCAGCAGCGCGGCTGCGGTAAAAAGCTTGTTCTTCATTCGGAATCTCCGCCTCGGCATAAAAAAATGGCCTTGCGGCCATCGTGCAGCGTAGCTTTAGTACAGGTCTCGCGAATCGGTACAAGTACCATCGCGACTGGCACATCGGCCTGCTCGGCACTCAGACACAAGGAAAGTTTTCTCATGAGCTTCGATCTCGTTCTGTTCGGCGGTACTGGCGACCTCGCATGGCGCAAGCTGATGCCAGCGCTGTTCCAGGCATTCCGGCACGGCAGCCTGCCGCAAGACGGGCGGATCATCGGGGTGGCACGCGACGATCACTCCGACGACCAGTACCGCGAGCTCATCCAGTCGCGCTTCAGCGCGGTCGAAGGCGCCAAGCGGCCCTCGCCGGACGAGTTCAAGAAATTCGCGTCGATGCTGCATTACCTGCGCATGGACCTGTCCAAGCCCGACGACTACGCACGGCTCTCCGAGCTGCTCAAGCAGCGCGACGCCAAGACCGTGGTGATGTACGTGGCCACGGCACCCGCGCTCTTCACGCAGGTGGTCGAGCAGATCGCCGCCGCCGGCATGAACGGCCCCCAGACGCGCATCGTGCTGGAAAAGCCGCTGGGCCACGACCTGGCTTCGAACCGCGCCATCAACGCGGCCGTGGGCAAGGTGCTGGAGGAAAAGCAGGTCTTTCGCATCGACCACTACCTGGGCAAGCCTTCGGTGCAGAACCTGTTCGCCATGCGCTTCGGCAATGCGTTGTTCGAGCCCATCTGGCGCCGCGAGCACATCGCCAACATCCAGATCACCATCGCCGAAGACCTGGGCGTGGAAAAGCGCGGCGCCTTCTACGACCAGACCGGCGCGCTGCGCGACATGGTGCAGAACCACGCGCTGCAGCTGCTGTGCGCCATCGGCATGGAGCCGCCGATCAACTCGCACGCAGACGCCATCCGCGACGAAAAGCTCAAGGTGCTGCGCGCGCTCAAGCCCTGGACGCCCGAGAGCCTGAGCCTGCACGCGGTGCGCGGCCAGTACACGGCCGGAACGGCCTACGGCGAACGGGTGCAGGGCTACCGCGACGAGCCGGGCGTGAACCCCGACAGCCGCACCGAGACCTTCGTGGCGCTGCGCACCGAAATCGCCAACTGGCGCTGGGCCGGCGTGCCCTTCTACATCCGCACCGGCAAGCGGCTGGCCTCGCGCGACGCGCGCATCGAGGTCAATTTCAGGCCCACGCCGCACGCGATCTACCGCGCGCCGGCCGGCAACGTGAACAAGTTCGTCATCAACCTGCAGCCCAAGGACGGGCTGGAGCTGCACATGCTCGCGCAGGCGCAGGACAACCGCCAGCGCACCAACGGCAACCAGAGTTCGGCCACCCAGCTGGCGCCGGTGCAGCTCGACCTGGACTTCGACAAGCGCTTCGGCGCCGAGCGCGTGGGCGCCTACGAGCGGCTGCTGCTGGACGTGATCGACGGCCGGCTCAACCTGTTCGTGCGCAGCGACGAGCAGGAAGAGGCATGGCGCTGGGTGGAGCCGCTGATCGACAGCTGGGAATCCGACGGCGGCCCGCGCCCCTATGCGGCGGGCACCTGGGGCCCGAGCGCGTCGAGCGCCATGATCGCGCGCGACGGCTTCGCCTGGGGCGAGGAGCAGTAAGCCGGCTTACGGCCGCGCTCAGCCGAACTGCAGGCAACGCATGCTGAGCGTGCCCGACTGGAACCCCTCGTAGACCGTCTTCGCGCGCTCGCCGCCGCCGGCGGCGCCCAGCGCGTAGAGGAAGGGGTAGTAGTGGTCGGGCGTCGCCACAGCGGTGGAGGCGCCCTCCAGCTTCGCGTAGTCGACCAGCGCGCGGTCGTCGCGGCCGGCCAGCGCGGACTTCACCGCATCGTCGAAGGACTGCGCCCACGGGCGGCTGGCGCTCGGGCCGTCCGGCGTGCCGCGGTCGGTGGCGCGCAGGTTGTGCACCACGTTGCCGCTGCCCATCACCAACACGCCCTTGTCGCGCAAGGCCGCCAGGTCGCGCCCCACCGCGTAGTGGAAGGCGGCCGGCTTGTCGTAGTCGATGCTGAGCTGGAACACGGGCACGTCAGCCTTCGGGTACAGGTACTTCAGCACCGTCCAGGTGCCGTGGTCCAGGCCCCACTGGTCGGTGCCGATCACCGGCGCCTGTTTCACCGCGCCGACGGTTTCCCGCGCGAGCGCGGGATGGCCCGGTGCCGGGTATTCGATGTCGAACAGCGCCTGCGGGAAACCGCCGAAGTCGTGGATGGTCTTCGGCCGCTCCTGCATGCCGACACCCGTGGCGCCCCGGCTCAGCCAGTGCGCCGACACGCTGAGGATGGCCGTCGGTCGGGGCAACTCCCGCCCCCATGCCGTCAGCCGCCGCGTGAAGGCGTTGTCGGTGATGGCGTTCATGGGCGAGCCATGGCCGATGAAGACGACCGGCATGCGGCGCGTGGCCGCACCGGCGGTCTGAATGCTGCAGGCCAGGGAAGCCAGAACCGCGGTCGCGCCGAGGGCGGTGCCCATCAGGAAGCCGCGGCGGCCCAGTTCGGAAGTTGCAAGAGTGGTCGTCATCGGCATGGCGGCACTCTGCAATAGATTTGCGCGCAAGGCGGTGCCTTTGCGCACACTTTTTTTCAGAACGCGGTGCCCGCTATCTCCCGGCAAGCGCCGGCTGCTCGCGCAGCGGCGCGCCCTTGACGACCAGCTGCACCACCACCGCCACCACGATGTTCAGCGCCAGCGCCGCGAGCCCCGTGTAGAGCGTGAAGCTGTCGCCACCGATCACGAAGGTGTGGACCGGCTTGATGCCGTCGGAGAACGCCAGCCAGCTACCGCCCGCCAGCCCCACGGCCCAGCCGGCCAGGAGCGCCGGCGCGCGGAACCAGCCGAAGAACAGGCCGAACACCACCGCCGGGAATGTCTGCAGGATCCACAGGCCGCCCAGCAGCTGCAGGTCGAGCGCGAACTGCGTGGGCAGGAACAGGATGAACACCAGCGCCCCCAGCTTGACCACCAGCGACACGATCTTCGCCACCCTGGCCTCGCCCGCCGGCGTGACGTCGGGCCGCACATAGGCCTTCCAGAAGTTGCGCGTGAACAGGTTGGCCGCGCCGATCGACATCACGGCCGCCGGCACCAGCGCGCCGATGGCGATGGCCGCGAAGGCGAAGCCCGCGAACCACGACGGGAACAGCGCGTTGAAGAGCGCCGGCACGACGTCGTTGTTGCTCTTCACCGTGAGGTGGGCCGCGTAGGCCATGTAGCCCAGCAGCGCGATCAGGCCCAGCAGCACCGTGTAGGCCGGCAGGAAGACGGCGTTCTTGCGGATGGTGTTGGCGCTCTTGGCCGCGAAGATGCCGGTCAGCGTGTGCGGATACATGAAGGCCGCGAGCGCCGAGCCCAGCGCCAGGCTGGCATACGGCAGGTATTGCGCCGGCTTGAGCGTGAGGCCGGTCGCGCCGCCCTTGGCAGCGAAGGCGTCGCCGGCCGCGTGGAACACGCTGCCGTAGCCGCCGAGCTTCATGGGCACCAGCACCACCGCCACCAGCACGACGATGTAGATCATCAGGTCCTTCACGAAGGCGATGAGCGCCGGCGCGCGCAGCCCCGCCGAGTAGGTGTAGAGCGCCAGGATCACGAAGGCCGCCGCCAGCGGCAGCTCGCCCGTCAGGCCCAGCGCCTTGATGACCACTTCCATGCCCACCAGTTGCAGCGCGATGTACGGCATGGTCGCGACCACCCCGGTCACGGCAATGGCCAGTTCCAGCGCCCGCGAGCCGTAGCGCCCGTACACCACGTCGGCCGCCGTCACGTGCCCGGCCTTGTGCGCCGCATGCCAGAGCCTGGGCATGATGATGAAGACGATCGGATAGACGAGGATGGTGTACGGCAGCGCGAAGAAGCCGTAGGCACCCACCGCGTACACCAGCGCGGGCACCGCGATGACGGTGTAGGCGGTGTAGAAGTCGCCTCCCACCAGGAACCAGGTGATCCAGGTGCCGAAGTTGCGCCCGCCCAGGCCCCATTCGTCGAGATGGGCGCCCTTGCCCTTGGCGCCGCCGCTCTGCCATCGCGAGGCCCAGAAGCCCATCACGGTGACCAGGAGGAAGAAGAAGACGAAGACCGACAGCGCGGTCCAGTTGATCTGGCCGGCCATCATTCGTCTCCCGCGTCATACCCGCTGCGGTAGACGATCCAGATCAGCAGCGCCGTGACAGGCACCCACAGCAGCTGATACCAGTAGAAGAACGGAAAGCCGAACAGCTCCGGCAAGGGGCTGTTGTAGAACGGCAGCCACAGAAGCCCGATGAAGGGCAACACGAGCAAGGCCCACATGTGCTGTTCTCCTTGGTGTGATTTTTACGAAAGCACCAAGGAGTTATAGACCTGAAGCCGAACACGCGGCGCCGACCCGGATTAAGGAACCGCGCTAGATGCGGCCCTCCTCGACCGCATGGCAGGCCACCTGCACGCCCGCGATGCCCAGCAGCTTCGGCCGCTCCGCCGAGCAGCGCGCATTCGCATGCGGACAGCGCGGATGGAAGGCGCAGCCCGTGGGCGGATTCAGCGGATTCGGCACCTCGCCCTGCACCGGCGTGCGCGAGCGGCCGGTGTGCTTCATCTGCGGGATGGCGTCCAGCAGCATGCGGGTGTACGGATGCTGCGGCGCGGCAAACAGCTTCTGCTTGTCGGCCACCTCGACCAGCCGGCCCAGGTACATCACGCCGACCTGGTCGGCCACGTGGCGCACCACGGCAAGGTTGTGCGAGATGAAGAGGTAGGTCAGGCCCTGCTCGCGCTGCAGGTCCTTCATGATGTTGAGCACCTGCGCCTGCACGCTCACGTCGAGCGCCGAGGTGGGCTCGTCGCACACCAGGAATTCGGGCTGCGTGGCGAGCGCCCGAGCGATGGAAATGCGCTGGCGCTGGCCGCCGGAGAACTGGTGCGGATACTTGCTCATGTCCAGCGGCGACAGGCCGACCGACTTGAGCAATTCGCCCACGCGTTCGCGCAGCGCGGCCTTGTCGCTGATGATGCCGTGCTCGCGCAGCGGCTCGCCGATGATGTCCTCCACGATCCAGCGCGGGTTCAGGCTCGCGTAGGGGTCCTGGAAGATCATCTGGATGCGGCGGCGCAGCTTGCGGCCTTCGGAGGTCTTGAACGCGGCATGCGCGTCCTGCCCGTCGAACTGCAGCCCGCCCCGCGTGGGCGCATACAGGCCCACCAGCAGGCGCGCCACGGTGCTCTTGCCGCAGCCCGACTCGCCCACCAGCGCCAGCGTCTTGCCGCGCTCGATGGAAAAGCTCACGCCGTCCACCGCATGCAGCAGCACGCGCGGCTTGCGTTCGAGCACGCGATTGAGCCAGGGCGGCGAGACGTCGAAGGTGCGCGCCAGGTCGTGGGCCACCACCAGCGGTTCGCCGGCGGCGGCGGGTGCGTTGCCGCGGGGTTCGATCACGGCGCTCATCGCGTCACCTCGCTCAGGGGTTCGGCCGCTTCGGGCATGGCGCGTTCGCCGGCCGCCAGTGCGTCGTGGTGCCGGGCGGCGAGCTCGGCCTGGCCGGTGTGCGGATCGGCGGCATCGTGCAGCCAGCAGGCGGCGCGGGTGGCGCCGGCGTTCATCAGCTCGGGGCGTTCGGTCAGGCAGCGGGCAAAGGTGCGCGGGCAGCGCGGGTTGTAGGCACAGCCCGTCGGGATGGCATTGAGCCGTGGCATGGCGCCGTCGATCTGGTTGAGCCGCTCGCGGTCGCTCGTCATGTCGGGAATCGAGGCCATCAGGCCCGAGGTGTAGGGGTGCGCGGGCTGGTGGATCACTTCGTGCACCGGGCCGATCTCGGCAATGCGCCCGGCATACATCACGGCCACGCGGTCGCAGGTCTCGGCGATCACGCCCATGTCGTGCGTGATCAGCATCACGGCCGCGCCGCGCTCCTTGCAGATGCGCTTGAGCAACTGAATGATCTGCGCCTGGATCGACACGTCCAGCGCGGTAGTCGGCTCGTCGGCCACGATGAGCTTGGGCTCGGCCGCGAGCGCCAGCGCGATCACCACGCGTTGCCGCATGCCGCCCGAAAACTGGTGCGGGAAGTGGTCGATGCGCTGCTCGGCGGCGGGAATGCCGGTGTCCTGCAGCAGGCCGATGGCGCGCTTGCGGGCTTCGGCGTCGGTCACCGGCAGGTGCGCGCGGATGGTCTCGACCAGCTGCCGACCCACGGTGTAGAGCGGATTCAGCGAGGTCAGCGGGTCCTGGAAGATCGCGCCGATCTTGCGCCCGCGAATGGGCCGCATCGCATCGAAGCCGAGGTTGTCGATGCGCTGGCCCTCCAGCCGGATCTCGCCGCCGGCCACGCGGCCCGGCGACTCGAGCAGGCCGATGATGGCCGCGCCCGTGAGCGACTTGCCGGCGCCCGACTCGCCCACCACGCCGAGGATTTCTCCCGGCGCGATGTCGAAGGAAATCCGGTCGAGCGCGCGCAGCGTGCCTCGGCGGTGCGGAAACTCGACGACGAGGTCTTTGACCTGGAGCAGCGTCATGGTGGCGTTCTCCTTGTTGTCTTCAGCGCAGGCGCGGGTTGAGCGCGTCGCGCAGCCAGTCGCCGAGCAGGTTCACGCTGAGCGCGATGAGCACCAGCATCAGGCCCGGAAACACCGTGATCCACCATTCGCCCGAGAACAGGTACTGGTTGCCGATGCTGATGAGCGTGCCCAGCGACGGCGAGGTCGGCGGCACGCCGACGCCCAGGAACGACAGCGTGGCCTCGGTGATGATGGCCGTGGCCACCTGGATCGTGGCGAGCACGGTCACCGGTCCCAGCACGTTGGGCAGCACATGGCGCAGCATGATGCGCATCGGCGCCACGCCGGTCACGCGCGCGGCCTGCACGTATTCCTTGTTTCGCTCCACCAGCGTGGAGCCGCGCACCGTGCGCGCGTACTGCACCCAGCCGGTCAGCGAGATCGAGACGATCAGCACGCCGAAGGCGAGCGACTCATGGGCGCCCGGAAACAGCGCGCGCCCCACGCCCGCGATGAGCAGCGCCACCAGGATGGGCGGGAACGACAGCATCACGTCGCATACGCGCATGAGGAAGGAGTCGAGCCAGCCGCCGAAAAAGCCGGCGAGCAGCCCCAACACCACGCCGACCACCACCGACAGCACGACCGACACCAGGCCGACGATCAGAGAGATGCGCGCGCCGTAGATGACGGCCGAGAGAATGTCGCGCCCCTGGTCGTCGGTGCCCAGCAGGTACTTGGACGAGCCTTCGGCACTCCAGGCGGGCGGTAGCCGCGCGTCGCCGAGTTCGAGGGCTGCAAGGTCGAAGGGATTGTGCGGCGACACCCAGCCGGCGAACACCGCGCAGACCACGCAGACCAGCGCGATGAGCGCCGCGGCAATGGCCACCGGCGATGTGCGAAAGCTGTAGCCGACATCGCTGTCGAGCCAACGGGCAAGTGTTTTTTTCATCGCCGGGCCGCCCCAAGATGAAAAGCGGCCCCCTCGGGGGGCAGCGGACCTTGCGCAGCAAGGGGAGCGTGAGGGTTATTTTTCATCGTGAAGCAAAAGGAATGGGCCCGCAAGAAGCGGGCCCATGGTCAGGCCGCCTGGCGGACGGCCTCGGGGATCACGGCTTGATGCTCATCCACTTGAAGTACATGAAGTTGTCGGCCAGCTGCACCAGCTCGACCTTCTTGCTCACGCCCCAGGCCAGCGACTGCTGGTGCAGCGGCAGGTGGCCCACGTCGTCGGCGTGGATCTTGAAGGCTTCCTTGATCATCTCGTTGCGCTTGTCCTTGTCGCCTTCGGACTGGATCTTCTTGGTCAGCTCGTCCAGCTTGGGATTGCAGTAGGCACCCAGGTTGAACTGGCCGGTGCCCTTGTCGTCCGGGCAGGAAGTGAGCGAGCTCAGCGCGTTGTGCGAGTCGTAGGTGGTCGGGGTCCAGCCCAGCATGTAGAAGCTGGTGTCGCGGCGCAGCACCTTGGGGAAGTAAGTGCCCTTGGTCTCGGCCACGAGGTTGATCTTCACGCCGATCTTCGCGAGGTTGGACGCCACGCTCTGGCAGATCTGGCCGTCGTTCACGTAGCGGTCGTTCGGGCAGTTCAGCGACACCTCGAAGCCGTTGGGGTAGCCGGCTTCGGTCAGCAGCTTCTTGGCGGCTTCGACGTCGTAGGGCAGGCGCTTGTCCTGCTCGGCGGTCCAGCCGTTGATGCCGGGGCCGACCAGCAAGGCGGTGGGGCGCGAGGCGCCGCGCATCACCGTGCGCTGGATGCCGGCGATGTCGATGGCCTGGTAGAAGGCCTGGCGAACGCGCTTGTCCTTGAACGGGTTCTTGCCCTTGACGTTCGAGTACTGCAGCTCGTCGCGCTTCTGGTCCATGCCCAGGAAGATGGTGCGCATCTCGGGGCCGGTGATGACGCGCGCATTGGGCGCGGCGTTGATGCGCGCGATGTCCTGCACGGGCACCGGCTCCATCACGTCCACTTCGCCGGAGACCAGCGCGGCCACGCGGGTGGCGGGGTTGGCGATGGGCGTGAAGATGACTTCCTGCGCGTTGCCGTCGATCTTGCCCCAGTAGGTGCCGTTGCGCGTGAAAACGGTGCGCACGTTCGGCTGGCGCTCGCGCACGCGGAACGGGCCGGTGCCGTTGGCCTTGAACGAGGCGGTGTTCTCGATGCCCTTGCGGCGGTCGACCGGCTTGGTGGCCTGGTTTTCCTCGCACCATTTCTTGCTCATGATCATCGTCAGCGAGATCACGTCGGGCAGGATGGGGAACGGACCGTTGGTCTCGATCTCGACGGCGAGGTCGCCGACCTTGCGCACGGCCTTGATGTCGCTCAGCGTGGCGCGCATGTCGGAGCCGTCGCCCTGGGCGCGCGCGAAGCTGAACACCACGTCGTCGGCGGTGAACGGCGTGCCGTCATGGAAGACCACGCCCTTGCGCAGCTCGAAGCGCCAGACGTTCGGCGAGGTCTGCTTCCAGCTGGTGGCCAGCAGCGGTGCAAGGCTCAGGTCCTTGTTGCGGCCCACGAGGGTTTCATAGACGTTGGCGGTGACGCTCAACTGCAGCGATTCGTTCAGCGAGTGCGGGTCCAGCGATAGCGCGTCCCCCTGGTTCGCGATGCGGATGGTCTGCGCGCTGGCGACCATGCTGACGGCGCCCAGGGCGCACAAAACGGCGGCCGCGGCCACATTCTTCTTGAAACTCATGGGAACACTCCTCGGGTTGGAATCAAACACATCACGACGCCGCGGTGGCGGCGGCTTTCCCTGGCTGCGCGCCGCGGGTGGCGGCAAGCGGCATGCCCTGCTCGACCAGGCCGGCATGCAGCGCGGCGCCGAGCGGCAGGATCTCGTCATTGAAGTCGTAGCGGCTGTTGTGCAGGAAGGCGCCGTCGCGCACGTCCTGGCCGATGCGCAGATAGGCGCCGGCCTTCTTCTGCAGCATGAAAGAGAAGTCTTCGGCGCCCATGCTGGGCTCCATGCTGCGCTCGACATTCTTCGCGCCGACCAAAGACTCGGCCACGTCGGCCGCGAACATGGCCTCGGGCGCTGTGTTGATGGTGGCGGGGTAGATGCGCTCGTACTTGATGGTGGCGGTGGCGCCGAAGCCCGACGCAATGGCCGTGCACAGCTCGTTCAGCCGCTGCTCGACCTGCGCCTGCACCCGCGAACTGAAGGTGCGCACGGTGCCGACCAGCGTGGCCTCGCCGGGTACCACGCTCATCGCGCCGAGGTCGCCGGCCTGCATCGCGCAGATGCTGATGACGGCGGCGTCGATGGGGCGCACGTTGCGCGAGACGATGGTCTGGGCCGCGGTGATGATGTGCGCCGCGACGATCACGGGGTCGATGGTCTGGTAGGCATGTGCGCCGTGGCCGCCCTTGCCCTTGATGCTGATGGTGATGCGGTCGGCCGCGGCCATCATCGCGCCGCGGTTGATGCCCACGGTGCCGGCCGGCATGGCGGGCCAGTTGTGCATCGCGTAGACGGCGTTCACCGGGAAGCGGTCGAACAGGCCGTCCTCGATCATCACGCGGGCGCCGGCGAAGCCTTCTTCTCCGGGCTGGAAGATCAGCACGGCGGTGCCGTCGAAGTCGCGGGTTTCGGCGAGGTAGCGCGCGGCACCGACCAGCATGGCGGTGTGGCCGTCATGGCCGCAGCCGTGCATGAGGCCGTCGCTGGCGGAGCGCCAGCCGAAGTCGTTGTCCTCGCGCATGGGCAGCGCGTCCATGTCGGCGCGCAGGCCGATCATGCGGCCGCTGGCCGTCGAACGACCGCGGATGATGCCGACCACGCCGGTCTTGCCGATGCCCTCGTGGATCTCGTCGACGCCGCAGGCACGCAGGGCTTCACGCACGCGGCCCGAGGTGTAGACCTCTTCGAAGCCGAGCTCGGGGTGCGCATGCAGGTCGCGGCGAAAGGCCGTGATCTCGGGGTAGAAGCTCGCGATGTGCGCGAATGCGCGGCCGGATGCCTTCAGGCGCGGAGCTTCTGCTGTCGCTGCTGTCATGTCAGTGTCCTCCCGCCTTGCCGACGCGCAACCGCGGATCGACCACGAAGTACAGCAGGTCGACCACGAGGTTGATCACCACGAAGATCAAGGCAATGAGGCACAGGTAGGCGGCCATCACCGGGATGTCGGCGAAGGTCACGGCCTGGATGAACAGCAGCCCCATGCCGGGCCACTGGAACACCGACTCGGTGATGATCGCGAAGGCGATGAGGCCGCCGAGCTGCAGGCCGGTGATGGTCATCACGGGCACCAGCGTGTTCTTGAGCGCATGGCCGAAGTGGATCGCGCGGTTCGACAGGCCGCGGGCGCGCGCGAACTTGATGTAGTCGGTGCGCAGCACCTCGAGCATCTCGGCGCGCACCAGCCGCATGATGAGCGTGAGCTGGAAGATCGCCAGCGTCACCGCCGGGAGCACGATGTGCTGCCAACCGTCGACGCTGAAGAGGCCGCTGGTCCACCAGCCGAACTTGACGGTCTCGCCACGGCCGAAGCTCGGGAACCAGCCCAGCGTCACTGCGAAGACGAGGATCAGCAGGATGCCGATCAGGAAGGTGGGCAGCGACACGCCGAGCAACGACACCGTCATGAAGAACTGGCTCATGAACGTGCCCCGGCGCAGTGCGGTGTAGACGCCCATCGGAATGCCGATGAAGAGCGCCAGCACGGCCGCCACGAGCGCCAGCTCGAGCGTGGCCGGGAAGCGCTCGCCGATCAGGCGCGACACCTTCGCGCCTTGGCGCAGGCTCAGCCCGAACTCGCCCTGCGCCGCATTGACGAGGAAGTGCCAGAACTGCACGAAGAAGGGCTGGTCGAGCCCCAATGCGGCGCGCAATTCACGGATCTGGTCGGGTTTCGCGTCCTGCCCCAGAAGGAACACGACGGGATCACCGACATATTGGAATAAGAGGAAGGCGATGAACGCGACCGCGATCATCACGATCACGGCCTGGATCAGGCGGCGCAGTACAAAGGCAATCATTCATCAAACAAAGTGAACGGGCATGCTAGCAGTGCAAGGTGCGTGCCCGCACGGTGGTTCCCCGGGGGTGCGATGCGTGATTTCCCGAGGAGCGGGATGAAAAGCACGAACGAAAAAAAGCCACTCGACTTGCGTCGAGTGGCTTTTGGCTTTTCATTCGAAGCTGGCTTACGCCAGCGTCGAATTAGAAAGCGTGACGGATACCGAAGTCGTAGCCGGTTGCGCTCTTCGGCGTGAAGGTCGTGCCAGCCAGGCCGTTGTAGAAGCCAGGACCGCCGGTGGTGTAGCCAGCGCCGTTCTTGTTGCTGATGCGAGCGATCGTAGCGTACAGAGCCGTGCGCTTCGACAGGTTGTGCACGTAGCCCAGAGCCAGCTTGTTAGCCTTCGGGTCCAGGTTGTTAGCCGGGTTGAAGAAGTCGAAAGGCTGGTTCGTGTCGAGCTTGACAGCCGAGTACGAAGCACGGATCAGGCCAGCGCCGACCGGCACGGTCACACCGATCAGGTAACCGGTCAGATCGATGTCAGGACGGCCGCCCAGGATTGGCGTCACTTCGTAGTCGTTCTTGTTCTTGGCCTTCGACACTTCACCGAAGAGCTTCACGGGACCGAAGTCATACGAAGCGCCCAGGTTCAGGGTGTTGACCTTGGTGGTCACGCCAGCGTAGTACTGGTCACCGATGGTGCTGCTGCCATAAGCCAGAGCGACGTCCAGAGGACCGTTGGCGTAGCCGAAGCGACCGCCGATGTAACGACCAGCGCGCGAGTTGTTCGCAACGTTAGGCGTGAACACGCCCGAGTCGTACTTCGTTTGCTCGCTGAAGCCGTACATCACTTGACCGTAGAAACCACCCAGGTTCGGCGGCAGGAAGTAGCCGACGGTGTTGCTGGCGCGAACGTAGTTGGAACCACCAACGTTCGGGATCTGCGGACGATTGACCAGGGTGGTCGCTGCAGCGGAATAGCCGCTGAAGCCGCCGAACAGGCCGTTAGCCGTCGAGATCAGGTTGGTACCAACGCCGTTGGTGCCGAACGGGTCGAACACGGTGTCGTTCCAGAAGGTGGGGGTGTAGTCACGACCCAGGCGGATTTCACCGAAACCACCCGACAGGCTCACGGTCGAACGACGAGCGAACGTCGAGATACCGGTTTGGCCGTCGTCGTTGGAGATCGGAGCTTCGAGCCAGAAGCTGGCAGCCAGGCCGCCACCCAGGTCTTCCGTGCCACGGAAGCCCAGGCGGCTGGAGTTGTAGCCCGAGTTGGCCAGCGCCGTGCGGCTGACCTTGACGCTACCCTGATTCGTATAGGTGGGAACGCGGAAGTTGTTGGCCAGAACGGTAGGCTTCAGGTCGCGCGAGCTGTTCGAATAGCCGCTGATCGACGCGTCGACCACACCGAACAGCGTGACGGACGACTGGGCCGAGGCAACACCGGCAACAGCCAGGGCAGCCAGAGCAACTAGAGATTTTTTCATTGCAAGTTTCTCCAAGGTTAAACATAGGGCTCCGGTGCGAAGGGCTCACCGTGACTGGCACATTTGTGCTCCCACCGGACCCCGGGCCAACCTCCTTTTGGGAAGTTGATGCTATTGCACCAGAGCCGCTGCGGCAGGGCAAAACAAATCGCCCGAAATGTTGGCTGGCCCGCGCGTTTCGTTGCAGTCCTGCAACAAAGGTCTTAGAGCCGCCGCACCCCACTATATGAAATGCAACGCCCGTTCGATCCGGGGTTTCCCGTGTGCGGTCAAATGGGGGCATGACTGCTCTGTTTGATCCCGTTCTGACCGCGGCGGACGCGGCATTGCGCACCCTGTTTGCCCGTCCCCACGCAACCCGAACCCTGCCTGCGCCTTCTCAGGTACCGGACGAAATGAGCGAGGCGGAGCGCCGCGAAGCCGGCGCATTGATGCGCGTGAACCATGTCGGCGAAGTCTGCGCACAGGCGCTTTACACGGCCCAGGCGGCCGTAACGCGCGATCCCGCCCTACGCGCGCACTTCATTGAAGCTGCGCACGAGGAAACCGATCACCTGGCCTGGACGCGCCAACGTCTCGATGACTTGGGTGCGCGGCCTTCCCTGCTGAATCCGGTCTGGTACGCGGGTGCGTTCGGTCTCGGCCTCGTCGCGGGGCGCCTCGGCGACCCGCTGAGCCTGGGCTTTGTCGCGGAAACAGAGCGCCAGGTGGAAGCCCATCTGGACAGCCATCTGGACCGACTTCCGCCCACGGACAGCGCCTCCAGGGCCGTGGTCGAGCAAATGAAACAGGACGAAGCCCGCCACGCGGCGCAAGCCGTCGACGCCGGTGCGGCAGAGTTGCCAGCTCCGGCCAAAGCCCTGATGCGCATGGCATCCCGCGTGATGACCACGCTGGCGCACCGCATCTGACCTGAAGGCGACCGCCGGCCTCAGGTTTCGATCAGGTCGAAGCTGGTCGTGATTTCGGCGGTCTTCGCCAGCATGATGCTGGCGGAGCAGTAGGTTTCGTGGCTCAACGCGATCGCGCGCTCGACAGCGGCCGCCGGAATGCCCTTGCCTGCCACGGTGAAGTGCATGTGGATCTTGGTGAAGACCTTGGGGTCCTTTTCAGCGCGCTCGCTGGTCAGCTTGACGCTGCAGCGCTCGACCCGATGCCGTCCGCGCTTGAGAATCAGCACGACGTCATAGGCCGTACAGCCGCCAGTGCCGGCCAGCACGGTCTCCATCGGCCTGGCGGCCAGGTTCTGGCCACCGTTCTCGGGTTTTGCAGCGTCAGGGGCCCCATCCATCATCAGGACGTGGCCGCTGCCCGTCTCCGCCACGAAGCCCATGGCCGACTTGGTGCCCGCGTCGCCGGTCCAACTTACTGTGCATTCCATGAATTTTTGAGTTTCCAGTGAGGGATGTCGGGCAGAAATGCATGGCGACACCCGTTTTGTGTGTGGGAAAAGCATCACTCGCTTGTTGCATCGCAACAAACAGCCGATATACTTTATTTCATTGCGCAAACGTATGCGCACCCAGTTGTCTCCTCCACCCTTCCAATTGGTGGATTTAGCCCCGAGCTGCAAAGCTCGGGGCTTTTTTCTTTGCGGGGCAACCCTAGCGGGTCCTGAGGCCACTCTAGTTTTTACCCCGAAAGGGCAGTTGCTCTGGCTGCCCTGGCTGTTGCCGGTGTTGCCTCGGCCCAGTCGTCCGTCACGCTGTTCGGTGTGGTCGACGCGTCGATCAGCGGCTATTCGAACAGCTCGCGCGACCTGAAGCCTACCGTTCTGGCCAACAACTTCCGCGTTCCCACCTATACGAATCAGGGTAGCGTCAAGGTCAGCCGCACGGCGCTGGCCAACTCGGGCTACAACTCCAGCCGCCTGGGCTTCCGTGGCACGGAAGACCTGGGTGGCGGCTTGGCAGCCAGCTTCTGGCTCGAAGCCCCGATCTCCAACGACGACGGCGCCACGGGCGTTTCGACCTTCTCGCGTCGCTCGACCCTGAGCCTTTCGGGCGGTTTCGGTGAAATCCGCCTGGGTCGTGACTACACCCCCACCTTCTGGAACGACACCGTGTTCGATCCGTTCGGCACCAACGGTGTCGGCGCGAACCTGATCAACACGGCCAGCAACTACAACTTCACCACGGGCGGCGCCAAGGACACCGGCGGCTTCGCCGGCAACCAGAACTACTCCCGCGCCAGCAATTCGATCGGCTACTTCCTGCCGCCGAACCTGGGTGGCTTCTACGGTCAAGTGATGTACGCGTTCCATGAGAACGACAAGTACAGCGGCGGCCAGTTCACCCCGGCGGACAGCGCCACCTCGAAGAGCCGCGCCGGCCGTTACATCGGTGGTCGCGTCGGTTATGCCAACGGCCCTCTGGACGTCGCAGTGGCCTACGGCAACAGCACGGTCGGCGATCAGTTCTTCGCCGGCACCACCGACTCGGTGAAGACCTTCAACCTGGGCGCCTCGTACGACTTCGGTCCCGCGAAGCTGTTCGGCGAACTGTCGCGCCTCAAGAACTCGCGCGATTACGCGATCAGGCCGATCACCGGTGCGCGTCCCGATGTCGATCTGACCGGTTACCTGATCGGTGTGACCGTGCCCGTCGGTGCAGGTTTGATCCGCGCGTCTTACTCGGCAGTCAAGTACGACCGCAACCTGCCCTTCGATTACTTCACCCCCGCCAATAACCTTGACCCGAAGGCGAACAAGCTGGCGATCGGCTACGTGCACAACCTCTCGAAGCGCACCGCCCTGTACGCAACTGTCGCTCGCGTGAGCAACAAGAACGGTGCCGCCCTGACTGTTGGCGGCCCTGGCTTCTACAAGGTTACGGATCGCGTGTTCACGCCGAAGACGTCGACGGGTTACGACTTCGGCATCCGTCACGCCTTCTGATCTTCTTCGTCTGATCCCGATGCTGGCTCCTGCCAGTTCGAGTCAACAGCAAAGCCTCAAGTCGCCCGGCTCACGCCGGGCGGCTTTTTGTCCTTTCTCTCTGCTTTCTTCAGCTGCTCCGGCCGCGCCGGCTTTGCAGCAACCCCACATTCATTTCTCCGCTCAATGCCGATGCGTAGAAACGCTCGACCATGTTGACGCTCGTGCGTGCATTGCGCGCCAAGGTCAGCATGTCGATCCCTTGCCCGTACAAGAGCCTCAGCGTGATCGCGGTATGGCGCAGGCAGTACAGCGTTCTCGACTGCCCCAACGGCCCCTTCTCGAGGCCCGCCTTTTCGAGCACCCAGTGAAAGAAGAAGTTGAGCACCGCCAACGCATGCTCGCGGTTCTTCAACTGCGGCATGAAGATGTAGTCTTCCGCCCCACCGTACCCATGCTCGCCGCGATAGGCGAGCAAGCATTCATACACGCGCACAGCAGGACGCAAGCTCACGATGGGCTGGCTGTGCCGCTTGGTCTCGGGCAGATTCATTCGCAGATAGACGTGCTTGCCGCGCACGACCTCGATGTGCTTGTGCTTCATGAGCTTGATGTCGCTCGGGCGCACGAAGGTGTTAACCATCCAGCGTATCAACCAGGGCAACTCGTCCGGCATTGCAAGCAGCTCGCGTGCAATCCAGAAACGCTCGCCGGCTGCAAGTTGATCGAGCACCGGATGCGAGTGCCCGCGCAAGCTGCGCGCAGTCTCGATGATCGTGCGGTACTCCGCCACGCTGAAGCTTCCACGTGGCTGACTGCGCACCTTGACCTTCGGAAAAGGGGGCGCATCGCGAAGCACTCCGATGTGCACGCCATGCATGACCACCTTGCGCAGCAACACGAGGTACTGGGCAATCGTCGTGCTGGTAAAGCCCTGCTCTCCGAGGTGATCGATCAAGCGTTGCGCATCCGCAGTTGCAAACGACTGCGCCGGCACATCACCCAACAGCGGAACGATGTGCGCACGCAATCTGTTGCCCATCACCTGCCATGTGGCGCGCCCAATTTCTTTTCGCTGAACACGCGCGGCTTCCGCCTGCATCAGCCCTTTCGAAAGATCACTGACAGAAATTGATAACAGATTTTGCTCAATCGTAAATTGATTGGCGGTGTTATGAATCGCGGGATAGGTGCGTCCAAAAAATCCGGAATCATTTGCGGCTGGGGCTTTGCTGAAGAGGTTTATGACATTTGTGTCCATGTCATATTCCGCATGCAATCCCGATGCCTCTTATCATCGACAGTTAACAACTGAAAACTCCCTTGGAAAAAATCGTGCGCAATGCACCTGTTACTCCGGCGCTGACGCCCGCCGACTATCTCAGAAAAATACTCAACGCCCGGGTCTACGACGTTGCAGTCGAGTCCGCGCTCGAGAAGGCACGCGCGCTCAGCGAGCGGCTCGGCAACACTGTTCTGCTCAAGCGCGAAGACCAGCAACCGGTCTTCAGCTTCAAGCTGCGCGGCGCCTATAACAAGATGGCGCATCTGAGCGCGGCGCAATTGGCGAGCGGCGTGATTTGCGCATCGGCCGGAAATCACGCGCAAGGTGTTGCATTGGGTGCGCGCAAGCTCGGCACGCGCGCCGTCATCGTCATGCCGGTGACGACACCCAAATTGAAGATCGATGCGGTGCGCGGTTTCGGCGGCGAAATCGTGCTGCATGGCGACAGCTATTCAGATGCGTATCTGCACGCACTCGAACTGCAGGCCCAACAAAACCTCACCTTCGTTCATCCCTTCGACGACCCCGATGTCATTGCAGGCCAGGGCACCATCGCGATGGAAATCCTGCGCCAGCACCAGGGCCCGCTCGATGCGGTGTTCGTTGCGATCGGCGGCGGCGGATTGATCTCCGGCGTAGCCAACTACATCAAGGCCGTGCGCCCCGAGATCAAGGTGATAGGCGTGCAGATGAACGACTCCGACGCCATGATGCAATCGGTCGCGGCGCACCAGCGCGTGAACTTGCCGGACGTCGGCCTGTTCTCCGACGGCACCGCAGTGAAGCTCGTGGGCGAAGAAACTTTCCGCATCGCCAACGAACTGGTCGACGACTACATCGCCGTCGACACCGACGCCGTGTGCGCAGCCATCAAGGACATCTTCGTCGACACGCGCAGCATCGTCGAACCCGCCGGCGCGCTCGCCGTGGCCGCGATCAAGGAATACGCAGCCAGGCACGGCCGCCAGGGCGAAACCTACGCGGCCATCCTCTGCGGCGCCAACATGAACTTCGACCGGCTGCGCTTCGTGGCCGAGCGCGCCGAGGTCGGCGAAGAACGCGAGGCGCTGTTCGCCGTCACGATCCCTGAAGAGCGCGGCAGCTTCCGCCGCTTCTGCGAGCTGATCAGCGAGATACCAGCCAGCGATGCCGAAGGCGGCGGCGCACCGCGCAACGTGACGGAGTTCAACTACCGCATCAGCGATGCCGCCAAGGCCCATGTGTTCGTCGGCCTCACCACCTCCGCGCGCGGCGAGTCGGCCACCATCGCACGAACTTTCAACGACCACGGCTTCGATTCGCTCGACCTCACGCACGACGAACTCGCGAAAGAGCATCTGCGGCACCTGGTCGGCGGACGCACGGGCCTCGCGCATGACGAGCGCCTGCTGCGTTTCGTGTTCCCCGAGAGGCCCGGCGCGCTGCTCAAGTTCCTGAGCCTGATGCGGCCAAACTGGAACATCAGCCTGTTCCACTACCGCAACCAGGGCGCCGACTACGGCCGCATCCTGGTCGGACTGCAGGTGCCTGCCGGCGAGTCCACGGAGTTCGCGGCCTTCCTCGAAACGCTGGGCTATCCCTACGTCGAGGAAACGGCGAATCCGGCCTACCGGCTCTTCCTGCAGGCCTGACCGGAAGACAGCAGAAAAACAAAAGCCGGCGCAAGGCCGGCTCGATTCGTCTTTCGCGCGGTGCGCGTTACTGCGCCTGCGCGGGCTGCGGCGGCATCCCAGGCTGCTGCTGTTGAGGCATCGGCGGAGGCGCCATCACCGCTGGCGTCGCGGCCTGCGGCAGTCCGACCGGTGTCACGGCCGCCGGCGTGGGCGAAGTCACGGTCGGCAGCAATGAAGGCGCGCTCACGCTGATCGGCGCGCGCACCGGCAATTGCAGGGTGAACGCCGCCGGCCCGTCAACCTGCGCGCCGAGCGTTGCCGAACGCAAGCCAACCGACTGCAGCACATAGTTGTCGCCAACCCTCGAGCCGACGCGGAACGGACGCGGTGGCTTGCCGTCGATGGCGATCAGCGCAGCCCCTTGCTTCGAAGGGTCCGCCACCACGCCCGACAGCGCGAAGCGGCTCGCGGCTTCCGGTGCCACCGGTGCCGTGCTGGACGTGGGCAGCACGCCCAGCAGCCGCGCCACCGCGTCGGCATCGGCCGCCGGAGACGGTCGCGGCATCGATGCCGCGGCAGCCACGGCATCGGTCGGCGAAGCCAGCCGAAGCGCCCAGAACACCGCGGCGCCGGCGGCCAGCGCCCAAAGCCCTGTTGTTGCAAGTGGGGCATGCCAGCGGGCTGCGGAATAAGGACTTGTCATGGCCGCGGATTATCATGCAGCGCGCTTTCCGAATCATGTCGTCCAACCTATGAATAAATTCCTTCGTGCCGCCACCCGTACCGTCCAACGCGGCTTCACGCTGATCGAACTGATGGTGGTGCTGGTCATCATCGGCGTGCTGGCCGCGCTGATCGTGCCGAACGTGATCGAGCGCGCCGACGACGCCCGCGTGACCGCCGCGCGCACCGACATCAACAACCTCATGCAGGCGCTCAAGCTCTACCGCCTGGACAACCAGCGCTACCCCACTGCCGAGCAGGGCCTGCAGGCGCTGCTCACGCGCCCGACCACCGGCCCCGCAGCACCCAACTGGAAGCCCTACGTGGAGAAGCTGCCCAACGACCCGTGGGGCCATCCCTACCAGTACA
This sequence comes from Variovorax paradoxus, assembly GCF_022009635.1. Classification (NCBI taxonomy): domain Bacteria; kingdom Pseudomonadati; phylum Pseudomonadota; class Betaproteobacteria; order Burkholderiales; family Comamonadaceae; genus Variovorax; species Variovorax paradoxus. Next base: position 1,791,190 of record NZ_CP091716.1, on the reverse strand, counting down.
TGAACCCGGGCATCAAGGGTGAGATCGATGTGCTTTCGTTCGGCGCCGACGGCCAGAGCGGCGGCGAAGGCAAGAATGCCGACATCGGCAGCTGGCAGTAGCGGCACGGGCGCGCCGCGCCGCAACCAGCCTCCTCGCCATCCGTCCTCCGGCTTCACGCTGCTGGAGCTGATCGTCGTGATCGCGATCATTGCGGTCGCGACCGCCGCCGTGAGCTTCGCGATGCGCGACACCAACGCCGCCAAGCTCGACCGCGAGGCCGACCGGCTCGCCGCCCTGCTCGAATCGGCCCGTGCCCAGTCGCGTGCCAGCGGCGTCGCGGTGCGCTGGCGTCCGGTCGAAGGCAGCTTCGTGTTCGACGGCCTGCCGGCCGATGCGCTGCCCGGCGGCTGGGCCGCCGAAGGCATCACGGCCCAGCCCGCGCTCGCCAACGGCACGCTGGTGCCCGTGTTGCAGCTCGGGCCTGACCCGATCATTCCCGCGCAGCAGGTCACGCTCTATTCCGCCGGACCGCCCGCGCGCTCGCTGCGCATCGCCACCGACGGGCTGCGCCCGTTCACCGTTTTCGCCGACGCGCCATGAGCCGCAGGCTTTTTCATCGCCGCACCTCTCGCAATGCGCGCAGCCGCGGCTTCACGTTGATCGAAGTGCTGATCGCGCTCGGCATCGTCGCGCTCGCGCTGGCGGCCGGTTCGCAGGCCACGATGTCGCTCACGCGCAACGCGCAGCGCCAGTCCGACCTGGTGCTGGCCGACCTGTGCGCCGAAAACGAACTCGCCAAGGCCCGCCTGGCGCGCCAGATGCCGGCCGTGGGCGACTCGGGCTCGATCTGCGCGCAGGCCGGCCTGTCGTTCAACGTGACCACGACGACCGTGCCCACGCTCAACCCGAATTTCCGCCGCGTCGACGTGCAAGTGCGCGACGAGGGCAACGCGCCGATCCTGCGCATCTCGACCGTCGTCGGACGCTACTGATGCACGACGCCCGCCAAGCCCGTTCGGGCACTTCCGCACGCGGCTTCACGCTGATCGAGCTGCTCGTGGCCATCGCGGTGATGGCACTGCTTTCGCTGGTAAGCTGGCGCGGGCTCGACAGCATGTCGCGCGCCACCACGCAGAACCAGCAGCGCGCCGACGCCGTCCTGACCCTGCAGGCCACGCTCGCGCAGTGGGGCTCCGACCTCGACGCCGTGGCCACGCTGGCGCAGACCCGCCCGATCGACTGGGACGGCCGCGTGCTTCGGCTCACCCGCCGCGGCAGCGACACCACGGCGCCGTCGATGCTGGTGGTGGCCTGGACGCTGCGGCCCGGCCCGGACGGCCTGCGCTGGCGGCGCTGGCAGTCCCTGCCCTTCACCACGCGCGGCGAATGGCAGCAGGCCTGGAACCTCGCCGCCGCCTGGTCGCAGGACGGCGGCACGCAGACCGGCGGCGCCTCCGACACCGCGCTGATGCCCGTCGAAAGCTGGCAGCTCTTTTATTTCCGCGACAACAGCTGGGTGCCCGCCAGCCAGTTGCCCAGCGTCGCGCCCAACCCCAACAACCCCGCCGGCCCCGTCATCGCGATGCCCGACGGCGTGCGCCTGGTGCTCAGCCTGCCGCCGGGCGACGGGCTCTCCGGCACGCTCACGCGCGACTGGGTCCGGCCGACCGTGGGATCGCCCAAATCATGACCACGACGCCCCAACGCAACCAGTCGGGTGCGGCGCTGCTGGCCGCGATGCTCACCGTCATGCTGGTCGCCACCTTCGCGGCCGCCGCGCTGTGGCAGCAATGGCGCGCCTCCGAGGTCGAAGGCGCCGAACGCTCGCGCGTGCAGGCGGCCTGGGTGCTGATCGGCGCGCTCGACTGGTCGCGCCTGATCCTCTCCGAGGACGGCCGCGCCGGCGGACCCGATCACCTGGGCGAACCATGGGCCGTGCCGCTCGAGGAAGCCCGCCTCACCAGTTTCCTGTCGGCCGAAAAGAACGTGGCGAGCGACAACCTCGAGGGGCTGCCCGATGCATTCCTGTCGGGCCGCATCGTCGACGCGCAATCCAAGCTCAACGTGCTGTCGCTGGTCGACGGCGGCAAGCCGGTGCCGGCCAGCGTCGCCACCTTCACCCGCCTGTTCAACCTGCTGGGACTGCCGCTGTCGGAGCTCAACCGCATGACCGCCGGGCTCGTGGGTGCGCTGTCCAGCGACGGCGACGCCGACGGCAGCGGCGCTCCGCTGATGCCGCAGGAGGTCTCGCAACTGGTGTGGCTCGGTCTCTCGCCCTCGACCGCCGCGACGCTCGAGCCCTACGTGACGATCCTGCCGGTGCGCACCACGCTCAACATCAACACGGCAAGCGCCGAAGCCATCAGCGCGAGCATGGAGTCCCTCAGCATCGCCAACGCGCGCCAGCTCGTCGAGCGCCGCACCCGTGCATTTTTCAAGGACCTGGCGGCCGCCAACGCTGCGCTGCCCAGCGGCGGCACGCCCTTCAACGCCGCGCAGCACGGCGTGGGAACGCAGTTCTTCGAGGTCTACGGCAAGCTGAGACTCGACCGCACCTGGGTCGAGGAGCACTCGCTTCTACAACGCAACGGTGTCACGGTAACGACGGTCTGGCGCACGCGCGGCGCCGGCGCAACGAACTCTCCGGTCAAACCCTGATTTCGAAGGCATTTTTCCCACCAAAAGGCCTTCCAATGCCCGTCACATCAACGCGTTACGCTATCGAAATCAGAGCGTCAGCCTGTAAGACGCCCACCTACAATCACCGGCTTTTCCAAGATCGACATGACTCCGCTGCTGCTCATTGCCCCCCTCCCTCCGGCCGACGCCGCGGGCGAGTACGACTGGGCCCAGGCAGGCGACGACGGCATTGCATTGCGCAACCAAGGCCGCGCGCTGCTGGCGCTCCTGCCATCGAGCACTGAAGTCATGCTCGGCATTCCTTCCGCGGCGCTGTCGTGGCACCGCATCACGCTGCCCAAGGGCAGCATGGGCAGCGCCTCGAAGCTGCGCGCCGTGCTCGACGGCCTGCTCGAAGAGCATCTGCTCGACGAGCCCGAAGCCCTGCATTTCGCGCTCGAACCCGACGCCAAGGCCGGCGCCCCCGTATGGGTCGCGGCCTGCAACCGCATCTGGCTGCGCAGCATCGTGCAAGGGCTCGAAGCGGCCGGGCGGCGCGTGGTGCGCATCGTCCCCGAATTCGCGCCGCAGCCGGCCGACGGCCCGCCGCTGCTGCAGGTCACGGGCGAGCCCGAAGCGCCCCAGCTCACGGTGTGCGACGCCGACGGCGTGGTCTCGCTGCCGCTGGCCGGCGCGGGGCTGGCCCTGTCGGGCGGCCTGCCGCTGGACACCGCCGTCATCACCACCGAACCGGCCGTGGCCGAGGCCGCCGAGCACCTGCTGGAGCGCCGTGTGCCGATCGTGCAGACGCCGCAGCGCTGGCTGCAGGCGGCGCGCACGCCCTGGGAGCTCGCGCAGTTCGACCTCGCCGTCACCGGCCGCGCACGCGCCGGCAAGAAATTCGCGTCGGTGCTGCAAACGCTGCGCTACGCCCCTGAATGGCGCGCCGCGCGCTGGGGCGTGGCCGTGCTGCTGCTCACGCAACTGATCGGCCTGAACGCCTGGGCCTGGAAGGAGCGCAACGCGCTCGATTCCAAGCGCCAGGCCGCCCGGGCCATGCTGACCCAGACCTTCCCCTCGGTGAAGATCGTGGTCGACGCCCCGCTGCAGATGCAGCGCGAGGTGGCTGCGCTGCAGCAGGCCGTGGGCGACGTGGTCGGCAGCGACTTCGAACCCATGGTCGGCGCGCTCGCCACCAACCTCCCGCCCGGCAAGACCCCGACCGCCGTCGACTACAGCGCCGGCCAGTTGCGCCTGCGCGGACTCGGCCTGCAGCCTTCCGAGGTCTCGCAGATCACCAACGCACTCACGCCGCGCGGCTACAACGTGCGCACCGAAGGCGATCTCCTGCTGGTCCAGGCCGAGGCCACCCGATGAACTTCAGCGAACAGCTCAAGGCCCGCTGGGCCACCCTGGAAGCGCGCGAGCGCCGCATGGTCGCCGCCGCAGCAGCGCTCGTGGCGCTGGCCCTGCTCTGGTGGATCGCGCTTGCGCCCGCCCTGCGCACGCTTGCCGCGGCACCGGCCGAACACGCGCAGCTCGATGCGCAGCTGCAGCAGATGGCCACCCTGCAGAACCGCGCCAAGGCACTGCAGTCGCAGCCGCGGCTGAATCGCGACGACGCGATGCGCGCCCTCGAAACCTCGGTGCGCGACGGCCTCGGCAACGGCAACGCCCAACTCATGACGACCGGCGGCGACGGCGCCGCCACCGTCACGCTGCGTTCGGTGCCCGCGGGCACGGTCGCCCAGTGGCTCGCCCAGGCGCGCGGCAACGCCCACGCCGTTCCGCGCGAGGCGCACCTGACCCGGGCGCCCGCCGCCGCCACGCCTGCTGCCGGCCACAAGGACGCCTCGTCGACGCCGCAGGTCCGCTGGGACGGCACCGTCGTCATGGCGCTGCCCGCCGCTCGATGAGCCATCCCGCATGGTGACTCGACCTCCCTCCTCCGGCCCCGCGCCACGCCGCGGCTGGCGCTGGGCGCTGCTCGGCATCACGATCGGCGCGGTGCTGGCGGTGCTGCTGTTCGCGCCGGCGCGCTGGCTGTCGGCGGCGCTGTCGGGCTGGAGCCAGGGCCGGCTGGTGCTGGCCAATCCGCGCGGCACCATCTGGAACGGCACGGCCGCCGTGGTGTTCGCCAGCGGTGCCGGCGGCGCCGAAGCAGTGTCGCTGCCCGGCCTGCTGCACTGGCGCATGCGTCCGGGCTGGGGCGGCATCTCGGCCAGCCTCGACCTGCCCTGCTGCGCGGCCCAGCCGCTGCAGCTGCGCGCCAGCCCGCGCGCCGGCGGCATGCAGCTCGAATGGCAGGACAGCCGCTCGCGCTGGCCCGCCAGCATGCTCACCGGCCTGGGCGCGCCCTGGAACACGCTCAAGCTCGACGGCGCGCTCGACCTCACCACCAAGGCCTTCGCGATGCAATGGGACGGCCCCGCGCTGCGCATCGCGGGCCAGGCCTCGCTCGACGCCACCGACGTTTCCTCCAGCCTGTCGACCTTGCGTCCGATGGGCAGCTACCGGCTCACGCTCGAAGGCGGCAACCGCCCCACGCTGCTGCTCAGCACGCGCGAAGGCAGCCTCGAGCTGAACGGCAGCGGCAGCTGGAACGGCACCACCTTCCGCTTCAACGGCGAAGCCAATGCCGCGCCCGGCCGCGAAGACGCACTTTCCAATTTGTTGAACATCATCGGACGGCGCGACAACGCGCGTTCGATCATCACCCTGGGTTGATCCTCATGATGAAGCCACTGTTTTCGACTGGCACCGTCGCACTCGCCGTGCGCGTGCTGATCGCGGCCACGTTCCTGCAGGCCGCGCCCGCGGCCTTCGCGCAGACCAGCGACGCACCGCGCCGCGGCGAGCCGATCACGCTCAACTTCGCCAACGCCGACATCGAGGCCGTGGCCCGTACCATGGCCGTGGTCACTGGGCGCGACGTGGTGGTCGATCCGCGCGTGAAGGGCACCATGAACCTCGTCACCGACCGCGCCATCCAGCCGGCGGCCGCGTTCAACCAGTTCGCCTCGGCGCTGCGCCTGCAGGGCTTCGCGGTGGTGGAGGCCGACGGCCTCTACAAGGTGGTGCCCGAGGCTGACGCCAAGCTGCAGAGCAGCGCCGTCAACACCTCCATCGGCGCCGTCTCGTCCAGCGGCAGCAACCAGATCGTCACGCAGATCTTCCGGCTCAACTACGAATCGCCGAACAGCCTGCTGCCGGTGCTGCGCCCGCTGATCCCGCCGAACAACACCATCAACGTGAACCCGGGCAACAACTCGCTCGTGATCACCGACTACGCCGACAACATGCGCCGGCTGGCCCGCATCATCGCGTCGCTCGACGTGCCGAACGCGTCCGACGTCGAAGTCATCCAGCTCAAGCATTCCATCGCCTCCGACATGGTGCCGCTCATCTCGCGGCTGATCGAGGGCAGCGGCTCGGGCGCGCCGGGCACCGCCGCGGCGCCGGGCGCCACCGATGCGTCGTTCCGCACCACGCTGCTGGCCGACCCGCGCAGCAACTCGCTGATCCTGCGCGCGGCCAACCCGGCGCGCGTGCAGCTGGTGCGCACGCTGGTCGAAAAGCTCGACCGCCAGCCCGCCGAAGGCAGCAACGGCGCGGCCGGCAACATCTACGTGGTCTACCTGAAGAACGCTGACGCGGTGCGCCTCGCGGCCACGCTGCGCGCCGCCATGGCCGCCAACCAGCAGACGAGCGCCTCGGGCCAGCCGGGCGCCGCGGGCAGCAGCCCGGTGCCGCAGCAAAGCGCGCCGCAGGCCATGCAGGTGAATCTCAGCGGCGGCCAGAACGGCGGCTCGGCCGCGGCCAGCGCCCCGCTCAACAACGCCAACCAGCCCTCGACCGGCGGCCAGATCCAGGCCGACCCGACCACCAACTCGCTCATCATCACGGCGCCCGAGCCGCAATACCGCCAGATGCGCGCCGTGATCGACAAGCTCGACGGCCGCCGCGCGCAGGTCATGATCGAGGCGCTGATCGTCGAGGTCAGCGCCAAGAAGGCCGCCAACTTCGGCGTGCAGTGGCAAAGCGCGCTGGGCAACAACGCGGTCATCGGCACCAACTCCAGCCTGGCCAGCGCCAACATCCTGGCGCTGACGCAGGCGCTGGCCACCAAGAACGTGGCCGGCATCACGCCGTCGCCGGGCCTGAACCTGGGCATTGCCGGCAAGATCGGCGGCCAGTACATCCTGGGCGCCATCGCCAACTTCTTCAACAGCGACGGCGACGCCAACGTGCTCTCCACGCCCAACCTGCTGACGCTGGACAACGAAGAAGCCAAGATCGTGATCGGCCAGAACGTGCCTTTCGTCACCGGCCAGTACGCCAGCACCTCGGGTTCGGTGGGCATCAACCCGTTCACCACCGTCGAGCGCAAGGACGTCGGCCTGACGCTGCGCGTGCGCCCGACCATCAACGAGAACGGCACCGTGAAGATGACCATCTTCCAGGAGACCTCGACCGTCGACCAGAACACCGCCAAGGACCCGAACGGCCCGACCACCAACAAGCGCTCCATCGAATCCAGCGTGCTGGTCGAGGACGGCGGCCTGGTCATGCTCGGCGGCCTGCTGTCGGACGACTACGGCAACACGGTCGAGAAGGTGCCGGTGGCAGGCGACATCCCCGTGCTCGGCAACCTGTTCAAGAACGAGGTCCGCACGCGCAACAAGAGCAACCTCATGATGTTCCTGCGCCCCGCGGTGATGCGCGACGGCGCCTCGACCCAGGCCTTCGCCTACGACCGCTACGACGAAATCCGCGGCATGCAGCAGCGCACCCAGCCCAGCACCGACAACATCATGCTGCGCGGCGTCGATTCCGCGCCGGTGCTGCCGGAAGTACCGCTGGTTCGCGCAGCCCCCAACGCCCCCGGCAGCGAGCGCATCGGCGGCACGCAGCTGATCCCGCCGCCGCGCGCCGCCGCGGACAACCGCAAGCTGGCCCCGAGCCCCCTGCGCGGCACGCTGCCGCCCACGGACGACCCGGCCAGCGCGCGCGAAATGCCCTGATGCATCTACCATTCCTCTTCACCACGCCACACACGCACCCGCCCCGCTGACCCCGCCCATGCGCTATCCCCTGCCCTACGCGTTCGCACGCAGCCAGCAACTCCTGCTCGAGGAGACCGACGACGGCCGCTACACGCTGTGGATGTCGAGCCATCCGGCTCGCAGCGCGGTCGGCGAGGTGTCGCGCAAGTACGGCGTGCAGACCTTCGAGGTGCTGGCCGATGGCCCGCTGGCGCAGCGCATCAGCGCGGCCTATGCGCAAGGCGAATCGAGCGCGGCGGCGGTGGTGAGCGAGGTGCAGAACGACGCCGACCTCTCGCGCATGATGCAGGAGCTGCCGGCGGTCGAAGACCTGCTGGCCAGCGCGGGCGACGCGCCCATCATCCGCATGCTGAACGCGCTGCTCACGCAGGCCGCGCGCGACGGCGCCAGCGACATCCACATCGAGCCCTACGAGCGCACCTCGTCCGTGCGCTTTCGCATCGACGGCACGCTGCGCGAAGTGGTGCAGCCCAATCGCGCGCTGCACGCCGCGCTGATCTCGCGCCTGAAGATCATGGCCGACCTCGACATCTCCGAGAAGCGGCTGCCGCAGGACGGGCGCATCAGCCTGCGCATCGGCACGCGCGCGGTCGACGTGCGGGTGTCGACGCTGCCCAGCGCGCACGGCGAACGCGCGGTGCTGCGCCTGCTGGACAAGAGCGAATCGAAGCTCACGCTCGAGTCGGTGGGCATGCAGGGCGACACGCTGGATCGCTTCGAAAAGCTCATCTCGCAGCCGCACGGCATCATCCTGGTGACCGGCCCCACGGGCTCGGGCAAGACCACCACGCTGTACGCCGCGCTGGCCCGGCTCGACGCGAGCCGCAGCAACATCATGACGGTGGAAGACCCCATCGAATACGAGCTGCCGGGCGTGGGCCAGACCCAGATCAACGCCAAGATCGAACTCACCTTCGCCAAGGCCCTGCGCGCCATCCTGCGGCAGGACCCCGACGTGATCATGATCGGCGAAATCCGCGACTTCGAAACCGCGCAGATCGCCATCCAGGCCTCGCTCACCGGTCACCTGGTGCTGGCCACGCTGCACACCAACGACTCGGTCAGCGCCGTCACCCGGCTTACCGACATGGGCGTGGAGCCCTTCCTCCTGAGTTCGTCGCTGCTGGGCGTGCTCGCGCAGCGGCTGGTGCGCAAGGTCTGCACGGCATGCGCCGGCGCGGGCTGCGAGGTCTGCGGCCAGACCGGCTACCAGGGCCGCACCGGCATCTTCGAACTGCTGGTTGCCGACGAAACCGTGCAGGGCCTGATCCACAGCAAGGCGGCCGAGAGCGAACTGCTGCAGGCCGGCGCGCGCGGCGGCCTGCGCCTGATGCGCGAAGACGGCGAACGGCTGGTGCAGGCCGGCATCACCTCGCGCGCCGAACTGCTGCGCGTCACGCGCGACTAGCGTCCCGGCCTCCCCATGCCCGCCTATTCCTTCGAAGCCATCGATGCCAGCGGCCAGTCGCGCGAAGGCGTGCTGGAAGCCGACACCGCCCGCAGCGCGCGCAGCCTGCTGCGGGCGCAGGCGCTCATTCCGCTGTCGGTCAAGCCGGTCGGCAGCGACCACGTCAACGGCACCGGCCAACGCAGCGGCCTCGGCCGCTGGCTTGGCGGCGGCAAGCGCGTCTTCAATTCCACGGGCCTGGCCGTCTGGACACGGCAGCTCGCGGGCCTCGTGTCGTCGGGCCTGCCGCTGGAACGCGCGCTCACCGCGCTCACCGACGAAGCCGAATCGGAGCCGCAGCGCAACCTGGTCGCGTCGCTGCGCGCGGAGGTCAACGCAGGCTCGCCCTTTGCGCGCGCGCTGTCGGCGCACTCGCGCGAGTTCTCGCCCATCTACACGGCCGTGATCGGCGCCGGCGAGCAAAGCGGCAACCTCGGCCTGGTGCTCGACCGCCTGGCCGACGACCTCGAGGAACGCCAGGCGCTGCAGCAGAAGCTGATCGGTGCCGCGCTGTACCCGGCCATCGTCACGCTGGTGGCGATCGTCATCGTGATCTTCCTCGTGAGCTACGTGGTGCCGCAGGTGGCGCAGGTGTTCGCGGGCACCAAGCGCTCGCTGCCCTTCCTCACCACGGTGATGCTGTCGCTGAGCGCGGGCGTGCGCAACTACGGCTGGTGGATGCTCGGCGCCGTGGTGCTCGGCGCCATCGGCGCACGGCTGGCCTTGGCGCAGGAAGCCTTCCGCCTCAAGTTCGACGCGGCCTGGCTCAAGCTGCCGCTGGTGGGCAAGCTCGCGCGCGGCTACAACGCGGCGCGCTTCGCGAGCACGCTCGCCATGCTGGCCACGGCCGGCGTGCCCATTCTTCGCGCGCTGCAGGCCGCCTCGGAAACGCTGGGCAACCGCGCGATGCGCGCCGATGCGCTCGACGCGCTGGTGCTGGTGCGCGAAGGCGCGCCGCTGGCCTCCGCGCTGGCGCAAAAAAAGCGCTTTCCCGGCCTCGTGTCGATGTTCGCGCGCCTGGGCGAGCAGACCGGCACCCTGCCGCTGATGCTGCAGCGCGCGGCCAACCAGCTCGGCGCCGAAGTGCAGCGCCGCGCGATGCACCTGGCCACCATCCTCGAGCCGCTGCTGATCGTGGCGATGGGCGGGGTGGTGATGCTCATCGTGCTGGCGGTGATGCTGCCGATCATCCAGCTGAACCAGTTCGTGAAGTGACGGCCGCCGTCAAGCAGGACGCACCATGCCCGTAACCCTCGAAGACAAGCTCGTGGTCGCGATCTCCTCGCGCGCCCTGTTCAACCTCGAAGAAGAAAACCGCATCTTCGAGGCCGGCGACAACGAGGGCTACATGAAGCTGCAGCTCGACCGCATCGACGTGCCGGCCGCGCCCGGCATTGCGTATTCGCTGATCCGCAAGCTGCTGCGCTTCAACGACGACGGCGTGCAGCGCGTCGAGGTGGTGATCCTCTCGCGCAACGACCCGGTCTCGGGCATGCGCATCTTCAAGTCGAGCGCGGCCGCCGACATCAAGCTGCAGCGCGGCGTGTTCACGCAGGGCCGCCCGCCCTTCGGCTACCTGCGCCCGTTGCGCGCGCACCTGTTCCTGTCGGTCAACGCGCAGGACGTGCGCGAGGCGCTCAACGCCGGCTTCCCGGCCGCGCGCGTGCTGGTCGAATCGGTGAAGGCCAGCGACGCATGGCCGAACGAAGTGCGCATCGCCTTCGACGGCGACGCGGTGCTGTTCTCCGACGAAGCCGAGCGCGTGTTCCAGGCCGAGGGCCTGGACGCCTTCCAGGCGCACGAACTCAGCAAGGCCGACCTGCCCCTGCCCGAAGGCCCGTTCAAGCCGCTGCTGATGGCGCTCCATCGCCTGCAGATGGCCGGCAATTCGCAGATGCGCATCCGTACCGCGCTGGTCACGGCGCGCAGCGCGCCGGCCCACGAGCGCGCCATCCGCACGCTCATGAAGTGGAACATCCGCGTCGACGAGGCCATGTTCCTCGGCGGCCTGCCCAAGGGCGAGTTCCTTCGCGAGTTCGAGCCCGACTTCTTCTTCGACGACCAGACCGGCCACGTCGATGCGGCCTCGCGGCATGTGCCCGCGGGGCACGTGAGCAGCGGCATCAGCAACGAAGGCTGACATACCTGGAGGCGGTCGCGCATGCACGCCAAGGTCATCCGCTATTTCGTCGAGGTGGTTCGCGCGGGCTCGATCCGCAAGGCGGCCGAGCAGTTGCACGTGGTGCCCACGGCGGTCAACCGGCAGATCCTGAACCTGGAGGAAGAACTGGGCGCGCCCCTGTTCGAGCGCATCCACAACACGCTGAAGCTCACGCCCGTGGGCGAGATCGTGCTGGCCCACGCGCGCGGCACGCTGCAGGAGTTCGACCTCGTGCGCCAGCGCATCGAGGCCGTGCGCGGCCTGCGCCAGGGCGAGGTCACGCTCGCCACCACCGCCGGCCTGGCCGACGCCTTCCTGCCGGCCGTGGTGCAGCGTTTTCGCGAGGCGCACCCCGGCATCCAGCTCAAGCTGCTGGGCCTGCCGATCGCGGCGGTGCTGCGCAGCGTGAGCGAGGGCGACGCCGATCTGGCGCTGGCCTACGACGTACCCGGCACCGCGGGCTTTCGCACGCTGTTTTCCAGCGAGTGGCCGATCGGCGCGGTGGTGCCGCCCGGCCATCCGCTGACCGCCCATGCGACGGCGGTGCTGGCAGAGTGCGTCGGCTATCCGCTGATCCTTCCGGCGCCTTCGCTGTCGATCCGGCCCATCCTCGACGCGGCCTTCGGGCTTTCGGGCATCAGCGCCTCGCCGGTGATCGAGACCACCTCCACCGCGCTCATGCGCCGGCTGGTGCGCCAGGGCGGCGGCATCACGCTGCTCAACCGGCTCGATGTCGACGAGGAGCGCCAGGAAGGCTCGCTGGTCTTCGTTCCGCTGCGCGACGCCGCACTGCGCGCCCAGACACTCACGCTGGAAGCCCGCGCCGCGCAGCCGCCGAGCCCCGCGGCCGAACTGTTCGCCAACCACCTGGTGACCAGCCTCGACGCGCTGCTGGCGCCCTGATTTCGCCTTCTTCACCCGTCCACTTTTTGTGCACAGGGCAGGTCATTTATTGACTTTGCACGTGCGAACGCATCGCTCCTAGACTGCCGCGCCGGTTCATCGGCAGGAAAGAAAGGTCCACATGCTTTCGAACGATAAAAAGCCCCCCGCAGGAGACGGCGAAGGGGTCGATCAGAAGCTTCCCCTCGGGCGCTGCGGCGCACTCAGCCTGCAGCACGTGCTCGTGATGTACGCGGGCACGGTGGCGGTGCCGCTCATCGTGGGCGGCGCGCTCGGCCTCTCGAAGGCCGACATTGCCTTTCTCATCAACGCCGACTTGCTGGCGGCCGGCATCGCCACGCTGGTGCAGGCCGTCGGCTTCTGGCGCTTCGGCATTCGCATGCCGGTGATGATGGGCGTGACCTTCGCGGCGGTCGGACCGATGATCGCCATCGGCATCGACCCCTCGCTGGGCCTGCCCGCGATCTACGGCGCCACCATCGTGGCGGGCGTGTTCGGCATGCTGGTCGCGCCGTTGATGGGGCGCGTGCTGGGCGTTTTTCCTCCCCTGGTGACGGGCACGGTCATCACGCTGATCGGCGTGTCGCTCATGGGCGTGGCCATCAACTGGGCCGCGGGCGGACAGCCCACCACGACCCGCATGCTCGACGGCGTGGCGCACGCGGTGGCCAACCCCGCCTACGGCGAGCCGGTGAACCTGGCGATCGCGGCGGCGGTGCTGCTGGTGATCATCGCGATCACGCGCTTCGGCAAGGGCCTGGTCGCCAACATCGCGGTGCTGCTGGGCATCGTCTTCGGCGTCGGACTGTCGCTGGCGCTCGGGCGCATGCACTTCGACGGGCTGGCCGAGGCCAGCTGGGTCGCGGTGACCACGCCCTTTCACTTCGGCATGCCGCGCTTCGAGCTCACGGCCATCGCCTCGATGTGCATCGTGATGCTGATCACGCTGGTCGAGTCCACGGGCATGTTCCTCGCGCTCGGCGAGATCACCGGCCGCAAGGTGGGCACCGACGCGCTCACGCGCGGCCTGCGCGCCGACGGCCTGGGCACGGTGATCGGCGGCGTGTTCAACACCTTTCCGTACACCTCGTTCTCGCAGAACGTGGGGCTGGTGACGGTGACGGGCGTGCGCTCGCGCTACGTGGCGGCCGGCGGCGGCCTGCTGCTCATCGCGCTCGCGCTGTTCCCGAAGATCGCGCACATCGTGGCCTCGGTGCCGCAGTTCGTGCTGGGCGGCGCGGGCATCGTGATGTTCGGCATGGTCGCGGCCACCGGCGTGCGCATCCTCGGCGAGATCGACCATTCGCGGAACCGCCATGCGCTGTACGTGATCGCGATCTCCATCGGGCTGGGGCTGATCCCCACGCTGTCGCCGAACTTCTTCCAGCACTTTCCGGCATGGACGCATCCGCTGACGCACAGCGGCATCGTGCTGGGCACCTTCGCCGCGGTGCTGCTCAATCTTTTCTACAACGGCGTGCTGTCCAAGGAGCGATCCTTCACACTGGCGGCGCGCACCTCGCATGGGACCGAATGACATCATGAACACATCCACCGCCACCACGCCCTCTCCGCTGCGCATCGTCCGGCACGCCGACGTGCTGGTCACCATGGACGCGGCGCGACGCGAGATCCGCGATGGCGCGGTGGTGATACAGGGGCCCGCGATCGCCTGGGTGGGCGCGACGGCGGAGCTGCCGGCGGCGTACCTCGACGCCTTGCGCAATGGCAACGCCGAGGCCATCGACATGCACGGCCACGTGGTCATGCCCGGCCTGGTCAACACGCACCACCACATGTACCAGAGCCTCACGCGCGCCGTGCCTGAGGCGCAAGACGCCGAACTGTTCGGCTGGCTCACCAACCTGTATCTGCTGTGGGCGCGCCTCACGCCGGAGATGATTCGCGTGTCGACGCAGACCGCGATGGCCGAGCTGATGCTCTCGGGCTGCACCACCACCAGCGACCATCTCTATCTGTTTCCCAACGGCTCGCGGCTCGACGATTCGATCGAGGCCGCCGACGCCATGGGCATGCGCTTCCACGCCGCGCGCGGCAGCATGAGCGTGGGCCGCAGCGCAGGCGGCCTTCCGCCCGACGAGGTGGTGGAAACCGAGGAAGCGATCCTGCGCGACAGCGAGCGGCTCATCGGCCGCTGGCACGACGCCTCGTGCCATTCGATGCGCCGCATCGTGCTCGCGCCGTGCTCGCCGTTCTCGGTGTCGCGCGACCTGATGCGCCTGTCGGCCGAACTCGCGCGCGAACGCGGCGTGTCGCTGCACACGCACCTGGCCGAGAACGACAACGACGTGGCCTATTCGCGCGAGAAGTTCGGCATGACGCCGGCCGAATACGCCGAAGACCTGGGCTGGGTCGGCCGCGACGTGTGGCATGCGCACTGCGTGAAGCTCGACGAAGCCGGCATCGCGCTCTTCGGCCGCACCGGCACCGGCGTGGCGCACTGCCCCTGCTCCAACATGCGGCTGGCATCGGGCATCGCGCCCATCGGTGCGATGCGGCGCGCTGGCGTGCCGGTGGGCCTGGGCGTGGACGGCAGCGCGTCGAACGACGGCGCGCACATGCTGGGAGAGGCGCGGCAGGCCATGCTGCTGCAGCGCGTGGGTTACGGCCCGGCCGCGATGACTGCGCGCGAGGCGCTGGAAATCGCCACGCTGGGCGGCGCACGCGTGCTGGGGCGCGACGACATCGGCGCGCTCGCGCCGGGCATGTCGGCGGACATCGTGGCCTTCGACATGCGCGGCGCGGCGCACGCGGGCGCCGGTCACGACCCGGTGGCGGCGCTGGTGTTCTGCACGCCGGCATCGGTGTCGCTGAGCGTGATCGGCGGCACGGTCCGCGTCCGCGGCGGCGAATTCACCGGGCTGGAACTGGCACCGCTGCTGGCAAGGCACCGCGACCTCGCGCGCACGCTGTACGAGGCCGCGCGGCACCCGCACACCGCCTGAGCAGTCCGGCGCTGCCGACAGCGCCGGATGAGCACCTTCGCGCTAGGCACCAACCCTCATTGCCAACGCCGGAGCCCCTCCGCAGAATCCGCCCACCAAATAGAACGACCGTTCTATTCAGTGGCCGGACAACCCCGTCGGCCTTCCCGAGATCCACAACAACAGGGAACTCCCCGATGAAGCGCAGAGACATCCTCAAATGGTCCGCCTCGGCGGGCGGCCTGAGCCTGCTGGCGGCCAAGCCTTCGACCGCCTCGGCGGCACTGCCGGTGCTCAAGCCCACGCTGCCGCAGAAGATCGACCCGATCAGCGCCACGCTGCGGCGGCTGGAGCTGGTGGGACGGCAGGCCACCTACCTGTGGACCGAATCGCACATCAACCTGGCCGGCGTGCCGATGGGCGCGGTGGTGCCCGCCACCGAGCTGCCGGCGCTGGAACACCAGCTCAAGACGATCGCGAAGGCCGTCGAGGCCGTGACCAACTTCGCCGCGTCCTTCGCCACCAGCGCGCTGGCGTCGGGCAGCTTGCAGTCGCTCGACAACCTGCGCACGCGGCTGGCCGCACTGCAAGCCAGCTTCGACCAGCTGCTGGCCGCGAACGGCGGCCTGCTCACGCTGCCCGCGGCGGCGCTGAGCCTGCTGGGCACGCTCACCGGCACGGCGGGCGACATCGCCACGCAGCTCAAGCAGATCCACCACGACCTGCTGTCGCAAGGCCCGCTGGGCGCGTTGAACGGACCGAAGACGGTGGCGCAGTACGACGCGCTGTTCGTCACCATCGATAAGCCCGCCGTCGCGCAGCTGCTGCACGACAACGACCTCTTCGCCTACATGCGCGTGGGCGGCCCCAACCCGATGCTGATAAAGCGGGCCACCGCGCTGCCCGCCAAGTTTCCGCTCGGCGACGCGCAGTACCGCCAGGTGATGGGCGCCGACGACAGCCTCGCCGACGCGGCGGCATCGGGCCGGCTCTACCTGCTCGACTACGAAGGCTTGGGCGACATGGCGCCCACGGGCCCGGTGAGCAAGCCACTCACGGGCACGGGCTATGTCTATGCGCCGGTGGCGCTGTTCGCGCGCCCCAAGACCGGCCGTTCGCTGGTGCCGGTGGCGATCCAGTGCGGGCAGGACCCGGCGTTGAACCCCATCTTCCTGCGCGTGGACGACACCGCCAATGCCGAGGCCTACTGGGCCTGGCAGTCGGCCAAGACCGCGGTGCAGGTGGCCGACTTCAACTACCACGAGATGTTCGTGCACCTGGGCCGCACGCACCTGATGTCGGAAGCCTTCGCGATGGCCACGCAGCGCCAGTTCGCGACCGCGCATCCGCTGAGCCGGCTACTGTCGCCTCACCTGGAAGGCGCGATGTTCATCAACGAGGCGGCCACGCTGATCATCATGGCGCCGCTGACCACGGGCGACGTGATCCTCACCGCGCCTATCGAGACGCTGCAGCAGCAGTGCGGCCGCGACCGACTGGCCTACGACTTCTACGACCGCATGATGCTGCCCAACGACCTGCGCACGCGCGGCGTGGACGACACGGCGGCGCTGCCGGACTACCCCTACCGCGACGACGCACTGCTGGTGTGGAACACGATTGCGCAATGGGTTGGCGACTACGTGGCCGCCTACTACCTGGGCGACGGCGACGTGACCGGCGACTACGAGCTGCAGGCCTGGGCCACCGAACTCGCGACCAGCGGCAAGGTGCACGGCTTTCGTCCTGTCACCACGCGCGCGCAACTGGTCGACGTGCTCACGGCCATCATCTTCAACGCCAGCGCGCAGCATGCGGCGGTGAACTTCCCGCAGTACTCGGTGATGACCTATGCACCCTTCAGCGCGGGCGCCGGCGGCACGCCGGCCCCGACCTCGAACGCCGGGCAGAGCGAGGCGAGCTGGTCACAGATGCTGCCGTCGCGGCTGGGCGCGCAGGAGCAGATCCTGCTGTTCCACATCCTGGGCGGCGTGTATTACCGGCCGCTGGGCGAATACAAGGACAACGTGTTTCCCCACCTGCCGGTGCTGCTGGACCCCGCCATCTCCGGGCAGGGCGGCCCGCTGGAGCGCTTTCGCAATGCGCTCGCGGGCATCGAGAACACCATCCGCCAGCGCAACACCGCGCGCTCGCGGCCCTACGAGCACCTGCTGCCGAGCCGCATTCCGTCGAGCACCAACATCTGAGCCGCGCGGCGCTCAGCGCCGCATTGTGTCGAGCTGCGTGACGGGCGCGCTGTCGTTGCCCCACGAGCCGCGGATGTAGGTGAGCACCGCCGCCACGTCGGCCGCGTCGAGCGTCTGGCCGAACGGCGGCATGCCGTAGGGACGCGGATTGCCCGCCGTGGTGGGCAGGAAGCCGCCGTGCGCGATGACCTGCACCAGGTTGGTCGGCCGGGCCATGTTGACGGCGCGGTTGCCCGCGAGCGGCGGGTAGGCGCCGACGGCGCCCTGGCCCTGGTCGCCGTGGCAGTAGGCGCAGCGCTGGTCGTAGATCTTCGCGCCGCGCGCCATCGTGCCGGCATCGCGGCGGATGGGTGCCTTGGTGCCGGCGGGCTCCTCGGTCTTCGGCACGTCGGGCAGGTCCTTCAGGTAGCTCGCCATCGCCGTCAGGTCCGAATCGCTCAGGTACTGCGTGCTGCGGAACACCACGTCGGCCATCGGACCCATGACGGAGCCGCGCGGCGCGACACCGGTCTTGAGCAGCGCGACGACATCAGCGCTCGGCCAGTCGGCCAGGCCGGCTTCATGCGGATCGGTGAGCGACGGGGCATACCAGTTCTCGACCGCGATCAGCCCGCCCGACAGACCCAGCCTGGTGTCCGTGGCGCCCAGCGAATTGCGGCTGCCGTGGCAGGCGATGCAATGGCCCAGCCCGTCGACGAGGTAGGCGCCGCGATTCCACTCGGCCGGTTTGCCCGCATTGGCGACAAAGGCTTCGGGCTTGAACGAGAGCGCACGCCACACGGCCAGCGCGGCCTGCGTGTCGTAGGGAAAGCGCAGCCGGTGCGCACGGTTCTGCTCCGACGCGGGCTCCACGCTGCGCAGGTAGGCGTAGATCGCATCCGAATCCTCGCGCGTCACCTTGGTGAAGTTCGGATACGGAAAGGCCGGGTACAGCAGGCGCCCGTCCTTGCTGCGGCCGTTGTGCATCGCGCGCCAGAAATGCGCGCTGCTCCAGCTGCCGATACCCGTCTGTGCATCGGGCGTCAGGTTGCTCGAATAGATGGTGCCGAAGGGGGTCTCGATGGGCAGGCCGCCCGCATAGGGCCGGCCGCCGCGCGTGGTGTGGCAGCCCGCGCAATTGCCGGCCAATGCAAGGTAGCGGCCGCGCTCGACCAGTTGGGGCGTGGCGTTGAAGCTCTCGGCCCGCTCGGGCAGCGCATCTTCGCCGCGCAGGTTCATCGCCACCAGCACGCCCGAGGCCAGCGCCACCAGCACGACCAGCACCAGCGCCACCCATCCGGTGCGTCGCAGCAGGCTCATGGGTGCTTCTTTCGTCACTTCGAGGTACCGCCGCAGGCGATGGGCATGGGCGCCGGCAGCGACGCCACGGCCTTCGTGTCGGCCGGCATCGGCTGCGTCGCCAGCCAGCTCGCCACGGCATTGACGTCCGAGGTCCACATGCGGCGGCCGACTTCGGCCATGCAGTCGGGCGCGATGGCATGCCGTTCGTTGGTGAGCCACGCGCCGAGCTGCGACGCCACGTAGAGCCGCGGCAGGCCCAGCAGGCCCGGGGTGGCGGGCTGCACGCCCGTCAGGGCCGCGCCGTGGCACTGCACGCAGGCCGGGAGCCGGCGCTCGGCGTCGCCTTGCAGCGCGAGCACACGGCCGCGCTCGAGCACTTCAGGCTTGGCGTCGCTGAGCGGCGAGATCGGCGGATAAGGCAAATCGAGCCCGGCAAAGTACTCGGCGATCTCGCGCAGGTAGGCGTCGGACATGTGCTGCACCATGTACGCCATGTCGCTGTTCGAGCGGCGCCCGTCGCGAAAGCTCACGAGCTGGTTGAACAGGTAGCCGGCCGGCTTGCCCGCAAGACGCGGAAAGTAGCCGGCATTGGTGGTCGCGCCTTCGCGGCCGTGGCAGGCGATGCATGCGGCCACGCGCTGCTCGATGGTGTCGGGCACGGTGGCGGGCGTTGCGGCGCCTGCAATGCCCGCCAGGCCGGACACCAGAAGCAGCAGCGCGGTCGCGGCGAACCGAAGGCGGCTCCTCATGTGCTGGCTGCGAAGTGCGCCAGGGCCACCAGCCCGGCGATCAGCAGCAGCACCAGGACCAGCGCCACGCCGATCAGCGGCAGGATGCCGATCTGCGCGGTCCGCTTGTCGGCATCGGCGCGACGGCCGCCCAGCCCGATGAAACTCCAGAGAACGGCGCGCACCGCGCCCAGCAGATTCGACATGAGGCCGAGTGTGGCCCCGGCGGCCAAAAAAGAACAGATGCAGATTCGCTTCAAATGACCGGTGCAGATACAGTGCTGCCGCATGAACGAAAGAAGTGGGATGCGCTCAGCGAGCGGGCAATGCGAACACTCGGCCGCCTGATCGCCGAAGCGTCCTGAACAGCAGGAACGAAGCGATGCTCACGTTCACCAGGTTCCAGCCGATGCCGTTGATGAATGCCGCGTGGTAGCTGCCCGTGAGGTCGAATACCTTGCCCGACATCCAGCCGCCCAGCGCCATGCCGAACAGCGTGAACATCAGCACCGTGCCCACGCGCGCGCCCGCTTCCGCCGGCGGAAAGTGCTCGCGCACGATGATCGCGTAGGAAGGCACGATGCCGCCCTGGAACAGCCCGAACAGCGCGGAGATCACATAGAGCGGCACCAGCCCGTCGAAGGGCAGGAACAGCAGCAGCGCCACGCACTGCAGCACGCCGCCCAGCAGCAAGGTGCGCAGCCCGCCGATGCGGTCGCAGATGACGCCCGACACCAGCCGGCTCACGATGCCGAAGCCCAGCATCAGCGACAGCATCATCGCGCCCTGTGCCGGCCCGTAGCCGAGGTCGCCGCAGTAGGCCACGATGTGCACCTGCGGCATCGCCATTGCCACGCAGCAGGCCACGCCGGCCACGCACAGCAGGCCTTGCGCCGCGCCCATGCTCAGGCCGAAGGGCCGCGTCAGGTCGCGCGCGGGCGCGGCACTCGACGCGGCGGCCTTGGCTGGTGCCTGCGCAAGGGCCGGTGGCCGCGCACGGAAGCACAGGGCCAGCAGCGCCATCGTCACGCCGCAGAAGACACCCATGCCGATATAGGTCTGGCGCCAGCCCACCAGCTCGACGAAGTGCTGCGCGATCGGCGGCCACACCGCGCCCGCCAGGTAGTTGCCGCTCGCGCACACCGCCACCGCGATGCCGCGCCGCTTGACGAACCACAGCGAGGTGTCGGCCACCAGCGGCGCGAACGCCACCGAGCTGCCGAGCAGCCCCACCAGCAGCGCCTGCGCGATGGTGAACGAGACGATGCCGCCCGACAGGCCCGTGGCGATGTACCCCGCGGCCAGGAACGCCGAGCCGAACAGCAGCGGCCACATCACGCCCACGCGGTCGGCCAGCTTGCCCATCAGCACGCCGCCGAGGCCGAAGCCCAGCATCAGCAAGGTGTAGGGCAGCGAAGCATCGGCGCGCGCGATGCCGAACTCGGCCTGCACCGCCGGCAGCATCACCGACACCACGTACATGCCGCTGCTGCCGACCGTCATGATCAGCAGCGTGAGGGCCAGACGCAGCATGGCGTAGCGCGAATCCGCCTGGTGGGCGGTTGTCTCGTGTGTCGTCGTCATTGTTTTTCTCCGCGCCGGGAAGGGCCGGCGCATGTCGTATGGCATTCTCGCGGAAGACAGCCGCCGACGCGGTGCCTGCTGTCCTCGCGGCACACCACACTCATCACCCAAGAAGAACACTCATGACCATCCAGCGCACCGGCCACCGCTATCGCGACGTCGAGACGGGCAAGACTCTCGACGTCTGGTTTCCCCGGCATGCCACCTTCAACAACAGGCGCTGCCTTGCCGAGAAAGTCGGCCTGATCGCTGGCGACACCGTCGAGGTGCGCATCGAGTCGCTCGACGCTCCGCCGCTGTCCACCGAGGATGCCTATCTGCGACTGCACCTTTTGTCCGAACTGGCGGTGCGGCCGAACGAGATCAACCTCGACGGCCTCTTCGGCCTGCTGCAGAACGTGGCATGGACTTCGGCGGGCCCGGTGCTGCCGTCAAAGGTCGACGAACTGCGGCATCTGGTGGCGGCCGAGTACCACCACCTCACGGTGCCTTCGATCGACAAGTTTCCGCGCATGAGCGACTACGTCGTGCCGACGGGCGTGCGCATCGCCGACGCCGACCGCGTGCGGCTGGGCGCACATCTCTCGCCGGGCACCACCGTCATGCACGAGGGCTTCGTGAACTTCAACGCGGGCACGCTGGGCGAATCGATGGTCGAGGGGCGCGTCACGCCAGGCGTGACGGTCGGCAAGAACTCCGACATCGGCGCGGGCGCGTCGATCATGGGCACGCTCTCGGGCGGTGGCAAGACGAAGAACGCCATCGGCGAGCGCAGCCTGCTGGGCGCCAACGCAGGCATCGGCATTTCGCTGGGCGACGAATGCATCGTCGAGGCGGGCCTGTACGTGACCGCGGGAACCAAGGTCAAGCTGCCGGACGGCAGCGTTGTGTCCGCCCGCACGCTGTCGGGAAAGTCAGGGCTGCTCTATCGCAGGAACAGCCAGAGCGGCGCCGTCGAGGTGCTGGAGACCAACGCGCAGCGCTGGGGCGGGCTGAACACCACGCTGCACAGCAACGACTGACGACGCGCGCGAGAGTCAGCCCTCGGCCAGCACGGGCACCGCAAGACTCACCGCAGCCTTCGGCACCGGCACACCGGGCTTAGGCTTGTCGTCGCAGGCGCCGACCAGCAGGCCCAGACAGAACAGAAGAACAAAGGATGTGCTTCGCATGCAGGCATGCTATGCCTGCGCTGCGGCGCGTCAAGTCGGACGCCGCCTCGTGCCGGGGCGGCGCCGCTTCCGTCAGGCCGTGGGGCGTTCGCCGCGCTGCAGCCGCTGTTCGATGTCCTCGAGCACCTTCGGCAGGTCGGCCACGCTGTCGATCACGTAGTGCGCACCGGCGGCTTCGAGTTCGGCGGTGGCGCGCGCGCGGCGCTCCTGCTGCTGCGCTTCGTCGAGCGCCTGCCACTCGGCCAGCGTGAGGCCGTTGACGTTGCCGCTGACGGCCACGCCCACGGCCCAGGTGCCCGCGTTCAGGCCCTCCTGCAGGCCGACGCCGGTGTCGTCGACCTTCACCACCGTATGCGGCGGCCACACGCCGAGGTCGGCGAAGCAGCGGTACATCATGAGCGGCGACGGGCGGCCTTCGGCGAGGTCGCCGCCGCACACCAGGTTGTCGGGCGAATAGCCGCCGGCGGCGGCGATGGGCACGACCACTTCCATGATCGGGCGGTTGTAGCCGGTGGTGGAGCCGATCTTCAGGCCGCGCTGGCGCAGCACCCCGACGGCTTCGAGCGCACCCGGAATGAAATCGGCATGGTCGCGCACGCTGGCCGCGTTCATCGGCGTGAACACCTCGTACAGCTTGTCGGCATCGGCGTCGCTGAACGCATGGCCGTGCTTGGCTTCCCACTGGGCGGCGATGCGCGGCAGCGTGCCGAGCGCCTTGATGTGGTCCCACTTGGCCACCCCCATCGGGCCGCGCGCCTCGGCGATGGTGATTTCCACGCCGAACTGCTCGAACAGCTTCACGAAGGCGCCCATCGGTGCGCAGGAACCGAAGTCTAGGATGGTGCCGGCCCAATCGAAGACGACGGCTTGGAGCTGGGAGTGGTTGTGGGCGTTCATGGCTGCAAGAATAGAAAGAATGGGAACGAAGGCGAGCGCGCAGTGCGCATCACCACTTCTCGAAGACGTCGTGCGCAATGCCGAAGCCGGTGCTGGCGCCGCTGCCGCTGGTGACGATCACCACGCGCGTGGCGTCGTCGGGTGCGTCGATCACGCAGGGCGTGGTCTTGGACGACGGGTACACGCCGGTCCAGCGCTCGGTGACCTGCGCGGCCTCCAGGTTGAGGGTGCTTCGCAGGTGGCGCAGGATGAGCTGGTCGACCTCTTCCATGGCGAAGGGCTCCGGGGCGTCGCCATAGTGATGCGAATCGCCGACCACCAGCGAGCCGTCGGCGCTCTGCACCACGATCAGGTGGATGCCGTGTTCGAGCGAGGCGGCTTCTTCCTGCTGCAGGCGGGCGCGCAACGCGGCCGCCTCGGGCAGCGTGCTGTAGCCCTCGTAGCGCACCAGGCTCAGGTCCATCATGACCGAGCCCGGCAACTGGAAGCCTGCTTCGGGCTTCACGCGCAGCATCTGCAGGCGGCACAGCGTGAGTTCGTGCGCGGCGATGCGGTCGGCAAAAAGGCCATGCAGATCGGTGTTGGTGCAGACCGCCACGCGCTCGGCATGCAGCGTGCCGCGCGAGGTGCGCACGCGCGGCGTCTCGACCTCGAGCACGGCTTCGCCGAAGCGGAAGACCACGCCGTGCGCTTCCGCCAGCCACTTGGCGAGCAGGCCGATGGCGGTGCGCGATTCGACACGCAGCTCGTGCGGGCTGAACAGCACCGAGCGTGCATCCGACAGGTTCAGCGCCGGTGCCTTGGCCTGCGCGTCCGCGGCGTCGAGCAGTTCGCAGGCTTCGCCCATGGGCGTGCGCATGAAGGCTTCGAGCACGTCGTGCGCCTCGGGCCGGTAGGCCGCGAGCCAGAGATTGCGGTGCACGATGTCGATGCCCGCATAGGGCGCGATGCGCTGCCACACGTCGCGCGCGTGCATTGCCCGGCGCCAGGTGTCGCCCGGCGCCTGTCCGGTGATGGTGATGAAGCCGAAGTTGCGGATCGAAGCGCCGATGCAGGCCGCGTCGCGCTCCACGACGCAGACCTTGAGGCCGCGCTGCGCGGCGGTGTAGGCATGAGCCAGGCCGACGATGCCGGCGCCGACCACGATGAGATCGAAATGTTCAGGGTGATGAGCTTGGGTGCCGGTCATTACCGGTGTCTCCAGTTTTGGGTGCGCTTGAGCGTCCAGTGCCCCGCCAGCGCGAACACCCCGCGGCCGATGGCGGCCGTGAGCATGATCAGCGAGGCCATGGCCGCGGCGGGCGCGACGTCGCCGGCGTCGTCCATGTTGAGCACGGCGACGGCCGCGAGCGAGGTCTGCGGCGAATAGAGGAACACGACGGCCGACACGGTCGTCATCGCATTGACGAAGAAATAGCCGCCCACGTTGAGCACCGTGGGCAGCGCCACCGGCAGGTGCACCCGCCACAGCGTGCGCCAGAACGGCACGCCCATCGACTCCGACACCAGCTCGTACTCCCGGTCGAGCTGGCGCAGCGCGGTGAGCGAGGTCAGGTGCGCCACCGAGAAGAAGTGCGCCACGGTGCACACCACCAGGATGGTCATGCTGCCGTAGATGGCGCGCAGCGGGTTCGACGGGGAGATGAAGAAGAAGATGTAGCCCACGCCCAGCACCAGCCCGGGCACCGCCAGCGGCAGGTTGGCCAGCAGGTTGAGCAGCTCGCGCAGCAGGCCGAAGTGGCGCGGCTTCTCGACCAGGTAGGCCGAGACGAAGGTGAGGAACGCGCCCGCCACGGCGGCGCACACGGCCAGCCGCAGCGAATTGAAGTAGCTGCCCCAGCCGCCGCCGTCCATGTTGCTGAAGTCGTAGTTCTTGAACGACGGCGCCAGGTTGTAGGGCCAGTAGCTGGCGAGCGATGCGAACACCGCCATGCCGATCATCACGAGGATCGCCCCGGCCGTGAGCGCGCAGAACACGAGCAGCGCACGGTCGCGCGACTTCACCGGCTCGGGTTGGTAGGGCGTGGCGCGCGCCGACAACGCGGCTGCCTGCTTGCTGCGCACGCGCCGCTCGACCAGGAAGGACAGCACAGCCGGAATCAGCAGCACCAGGCCGACCACCGCGCCCATCTGGAAATTCTGCTGCCCGACCACCTGCTTGTAGATGTCGGTCGCGAGCACGCCGGTCTGGCCGCCCACCACCTTCGGCACGCCGAAATCGGTGATGACCAGCACGAACACCACCATCGCGGCCACGATGAGGCCGTAGCGCGAGGACGGCAGCGTCACCGTGCGGAAGATGCGCCAGCGCGAGGCGCCCAGCGTCTGCGCGGCTTCGTAGAGCCGGCCGTCGGAGGTGGCCATGGCCGTGGTGAGGATCAGCAGCGCATGCGGCAGCGTCCAGAACACCGAGCCCAGCACGATGCCCAGCGGCCCGTAGATCGACACATCGCCCATCAGCCCCTTGAACAGGCCCTGGTTGCCGAACAGGTAGACCAGGCTGATGGCCGGCAGCAGCGACGGCGCCAGGAGCGGCACCAGCGCCACCGCGCGCAGCACGCCCTTGGCCGGCATGCACGACAGCGTGAGGCCGTAGGCGTACACGTAGGCGATGGCGGTGCAGATCACGGCGCTCAGGGCCGCGAGCCCCAGGCTGTTGAACGCCGACTGCACCAGCGCCGGGTTGTCGAGATAGCGCGCGAAGTTGGCAAGGCCGACGAAGGCCCCCGCGCGGTCGAAGAAGCTCTGGCCGACCAGCGCGCCGACCGGCAGCGCGACGATCACGACCAGCAGCAGCACGACCAGCAAAACGGCCGCGCCGGTGATCCAGCGTTCGCGATCGAACGCGCTGCTGCGCGCCATCGCCACCGGCGGAACGGCGACGGCGCTCGGAAGACTGCTCATGCTCAATGCGCCAGAACGGACAGCGCGTTCAGGGGAAGCTGGATGTGCACCATGCTGCTGGGCACCAGCGGCTCGTCGCCACCGCCGCGCGCGTCGGCGGGCAGCTCGGCTTCGATCTCGATGCCCAGCGGCTCGCAGGCCAGGCGGGCCGAGGTGCGGTTGCCGAAGAATTCGGTGTCGAGCAGGCGTGCGGCGAAGCTGTTGGCGCCGAGTTCGGTGCCGTAGCGCTTCACGACCACATGCTCGGGGCGGATGCCCACGGTGGCCTGCGAACCGACGCTCAGGTTGCCGGGCGCGCAGAACAGTTCGCTGTCGCGCACGCGCACCTTGCCGTCGGCCAGCACCGTGGCCGGCAGCATGTTCATGCGGCCGACGAAGCCGGCCACGAAGCGGGTGCGCGGCTGGCGGTACAGCTCGTCGGGCGTGCCGGCCTGCTCGATGCGGCCGTTGTGCATCAGCACCACGCGGTCGGCCATCGACAGGGCTTCTTCCTGGTCGTGCGTGACCATGATGGTGACGATGCCCAGGCGCTTCTGCAACGCGCGGATCTCGCTGCGCAGGCTGGCGCGCACCTGCGCGTCGAGCGCGGAGAGCGGCTCGTCGAGCAGCAGCAGGCGCGGGTTGGGCGCCAGTGCGCGCGCCAATGCGACGCGCTGCTGCTGGCCGCCCGAGAGCTGCACCGGGTATTTGTCGGCATGCGCGGCCAGCCCGACGAGGTCGAGCATTTCGCGCGAGCGCTTGGCCATTTCGCGGGCGAGCGCGCCGGTGGGATGGAGGCCGTAGGCAATGTTCTGCGCGGCCGTGAGATTGGGGAACAGCGCATACGACTGGAACACCACCCCGAAGCCGCGCGCCGCGGGCGGCAGGCCCGCGATGTCCTGGCCGCCGAGCAGGATCTGGCCGCTGTCGGCACGCTCGATGCCGCAGACGATGCGCAGCAGCGTGGTCTTGCCGCAGCCCGAAGGGCCGAGCAGGCACACGAACTCGCCGGGCTCGATGTCGAGATCGATGCCGTCGAGCACGCGTGTGGCGCCAAAGGACTTGCCGATGCCGCGAAGGGAAAGAAAGCTGCTGCTCGTCATGGCCGGATACCGCTTGGGCGTTGGATCAGAGGGGTTTCTTTTCCGACTTGGACTCGTAGCGCTTGGACCACTCCGTCAGGATGCGGTCGCGGTTGGCGGCAGCCCAGGTGAAGTCGTTCTTGGCGAGCAGCTTCTCGACGTCGCCCGGCACGAACTCGAGCTTTTCCTGCACGCCCGGCAGCGCGAGCACGGCGAAGTTCTTGGCATACAGCTCGTTGGCCTGCTTGGTGACGGCCCAGTCGGCGAGCGCCTTGGCGGCTTCCTGCTTCTTGCTGGTCTTGATGATGCCGGTGGCTTCCATGTCCCAGCCGAGGCCTTCCTTCGGCAGCACGATGTCGATCGGCGCGCCTTCGCGCTTGGTCTTGTTGGCGCGGTATTCGAAGGACATGCCCAGCGCGAACTCGCCGGCGCCGGCCTGGCGGCAGGGCTTGCTGCCCGACTGGCTGTAGATGCCGATGTTCTGGTGCAGCGCGTCCATGTACTTCCACGCCTTTTCTTCACCCATCATCTGAATCCAGCCCGAGACCATCAGGTAGCCCGTGCCCGACGCGGCGGGGTTGGGCATGGTGATCTGGCCCTTGTAGACCGGGTTGGTCAGGTCGGCCCAGCTGGTGGGCTTGGGCAGGTTCTTCTTGGTGGCTTCGGCCGTGTTGAAGCAGATGGCCGACGACCACACGTCCATGCCGACCCACTTGGGCGGGTTGGCCGGGTCACGCATGTTGGCCTTGATGGCGTCCAGGCCCTTGGGCGCATAGGGCTGGAGCATGCCTTCCTTGTCGAGCAGCATCAGCGAGGTGGCGGCCAGGCCCCACACCACGTCGGCCTGCGGGTTGGCCTTTTCGGCCAGCAGCTTGGCGGTGACGATGCCGGTGGAGTCGCGCACGAACTTCAGCTCGATGCTCGGGTTCTCCTTTTCGAATGCGGCCTTGTAGGCCTGCACCTGGTCGGCTTCGAGCGCGGTGTAGACCAGCAGCTCGGTGCGGCCCTGGGCCGATGCGGCAAAGGCCAGCGAGAACAGGACGGCCGGCACGATGGCACGGCGGAGTTGACGATGCAGCATGGTGGAGATTCCCCAAGTGGAAAAAGAAATGACGCAATGCGGGACACGCATGGACAGGAAACTGAAAGTACGCAAATCCTGTCCAGCGACGAATGCGGCGATGCTGGCAGCGGCATATGACAGGGATTTGTCAGACGCCTCAAAAACACACAAATACCCAAAATAGCGCCGTCATCCGCGTGTCACCACGCTGCCGCAGACTCCGCGCGCTGTCACCCGCGCCTTCGCCTCGCCCTCCGTTTCACTTTCATGACACTCGACCTCGCCGAGATCGCTCGCCTGTTCGCCGAACGGGGTGGGGTCGCCTATGCGGGCGAGCCGGTGACGCAGCTCGAACATGCGCTGCAATGCGCCTGGCTGGCGGAACAGGCCGGCGCGAGCGACTCCCTGGTGACGGCGGCCTTGCTGCACGACCTCGGCCACCTGCTGATCGCCGAGCACCAGACGCTATCGCACTCTCCTACAGAACTCGGCATCGACGACCGCCACCAGTACATCGCCCTGCCCCTGCTGCGCGGCGCCTTCGATGTCGAGGTGCGCGAACCCATCCGGCTGCACGTGGACGCCAAGCGCTACCTGTGCGCGACGCGGCCCGACTATTTCTCGAAGCTCTCGCCCGACTCGGTGCGCAGCCTCGCGCTGCAGGGCGGCGTCATGGACGCCGACGCGGCGCAGCGCTTTGCCGAGCATCGCTGGTCCGACGACGCGGTGCGCCTGCGCTTGTGGGACGAAGAAGCGAAGGCAGAGGGCCTGAAGACGCCGCCGCTGGCGCACTTCCTGGCGACGGCCGCGCGGGTGATGCTGCGCTGAGTACTTTTCGAGGCGCCGGGCGCGGATTCAGTCCCGCCTAAGAAACCTATGTTTTCCTCATGACGAGCGGCGCGCAGGCGCCTGAGAGGAAAACCGAATGTCTTCATCCCCATCCATCACGGCGCGCGCAGGCTCGTTCGTCCAGGTCCTGCGCCGGGTCTTCAAGCTTGCGGCGCCCTACTTCCAGTCCGAAGAGAAGTGGCGCGCTCGCGCGATGCTGCTGACCATCGTTGCGCTCAACCTGTTCTACGTGTACGTGGCCGTGCTCGGCAACGAGTGGTACGGCCGCTTCTACGACGCGCTGCAGAACAAGAACGCGGTGGTCTTCTGGCACGAGGTGGGCGTGTTCGGCTGGATCGCCTTCGCCAACATCGCGGTGCAGGTGCTCAAGTTCTACGTGACCCAGCTGCTGCAGCTGCGCTGGCGTACCTGGATGACGCGCAGCTACCTGTCGCGCTGGATGGCCAACCGCACCTTCTATCACCTGGAACTGGCGCGCTACGCCGGCAAGGACGGGCATACGCCGGACAACCCGGACCAGCGCATCCAGGAAGACATGCAGATCTTCACCAGCGCCACGATGTCGCTCTCGATGGGCCTGCTGAACGCCGTGGTCACGCTCATGAGCTTCATCGGGCTGCTCTGGGCGCTGTCGGGCAATTTCTCGTTCACCTTCCACGGCGTCACGCACCAGATCGTCGGCGCGATGGTCTGGGTGGCGCTGGGCTATTCCGTGCTGGGCACCGTCATCACGCATTTCGTCGGTCGCCCGCTGATCGGCCTGAACTTCAGGCAGCAGCGCTTCGAGGCCGATTTCCGGCATCACCTGGTGCGGGTGCGCGAATACAGCGAGGCCATTGCGCTGGACCACGGCGAAAAGGTCGAGCGCGACCAGCTCGACCTGCGCTTCAGCAACGTGCTGCGCAACTACCTGCAGCTGATCAAGCAGCAGAAGAACCTGGTCACGTTCACTTCGTTCTTCGGGCAGGCGGCCGTGATCTTTCCGTTCCTGGTGGCGGGGCAGCAGTATTTTGGCGGCGCGTTCCAGCTGGGCCACCTGATGCAGATCGGCTCGGCCTTCGGGAAGGTGCAGGAATCGCTGAGCTGGTTCGTCGACAACTACGACAGCGTGGCCGTGTGGCGCGCCACCACCGACCGTCTCACCAGCTTCGACGACAGCATGACCGCCCATGCCACACAGGACGACGCACTGCAACGCGCCCCTGCGGCGGTGCTGCACAGCGATGACCTCGGCGTCGCGCTGCCCGACGGCACGCCGCTGCTCGCCGGCGCCGCGCTGGCGGTGAAGCCCGGCGACAGCGTGCTGCTGCAGGGCCCTTCGGGCAGCGGCAAGTCGACGCTGTTCCGCTCGTTCGCGGGCATCTGGCCGTTCTCCAAGGGCCGGCTGCAGGTGCCCGACAACGTCGCCTTCATGCCGCAGCGCCCCTACGTGCCGGACGGCAAGCTGCGCGATGCGCTGACCTATCCCAATCCGGCCACCAACTTCAACGACGACCAGTTGCGCCAGGCCCTGAACGACGCCCTGCTGCCCGACCTGGTGAACCGCCTCGACGAGAGCGACGCCTGGAGCCAGAAGCTGTCGGGCGGCGAGCAGCAGCGGCTGGCCATCGCCCGCGTGCTGCTGAAGAAACCGGCGTGGCTGTTCGCCGACGAGATCACCAGCGCGCTGGACGCGCAGGCCGAGAGCGTGCTGTACAAGCGCCTGGCAGCCACGGTGCAGGCGGCCGGCGGCGCGATGGTGTCGATTGCGCACCGCGCGGCCGTGGGCGACTTCCACAACCAGCGCTGGACGATGGTGCCCGAGGCGGAAGGTGCGGCCACCGGCGGCGGCCCGCGCTACCGGCTCAACACGGCGGCCATTCAGCCGGCAGCGGCGTAGCGCTCCCAGCCCTTCTTGCGCAGGTCGCAGGCGGGGCATTCGCCGCAGCCGTAGCCCCAGGCCTGGCGGTGGGTGCGGTCGCCGAGGTAGCAGGTGTGGGTTTCCTCCACGATCAGGTCGACCAGCGACTCGCCGCCCAGGCGGTGCGCCATCTGCCAGGTTTCGGCCTTGTCGATCCACATGAGCGGCGTCTCTATGACGAGGCGGCGCTCCAGCCCGAGCGACAGCGCGAGCTGCATGGCCTTCATGGTGTCGTCGCGGCAGTCGGGGTAGCCCGAGAAGTCGGTCTCGCAGACCCCGGTAACGATCACCTGCAGCCCGCGCCGGTAGGCCAGCGCGCCGGCCAGCGTGAGGAACAGCAGGTTGCGCCCCGGCACGAAGGTGTTGGGCAGGCCGTCCGCCTGCATCGCGAAGGCGACCTCCTCGGTCAGCGAGGAGCCGCCGAGCTGCGCCAGCGCCGCGAGCGTGAGCACGTGGTCTTCACCCAGGCGGGGTGCCCAGTCGGGAAAGCGCTCGCGCATCTTCGCGAGGATGGTGCCGCGCACGTCGAGTTCGACACGATGGCGCTGGCCGTAGTCGAAGCCCAGGGTTTCGACGCGCTGGTACTTGGAGAGCGCATCGGCGAGGCAGGTGGTCGAATCCTGGCCGCCGGAAAACAGGACGAGGGCGGTGGTGTGCAGGGGCATGTCGGTCAACGGCGGGCCGTTGTAGTCCAAAAGCGCAATTTTCGCAGGCCGCGCCACGCCCGCGGATACGATGCCTCGAATGAGCACTAAACACTTGGTTGCATGGGCCGCCACCTTCGTGGTGCTGCTGGTGATCGACATGATCTGGCTGGGCGTCGTCGCCAAGGGCATGTACCAGGAGGGCATGGGCGACCTGATGTCGCCGAACCCGCGGCTGGCCTTCGCGGGTGCGTTCTATCTGATCTACCCGATCGGCCTGCTGCTCTTTGCCATCGTTCCCGGCGTCGAAGCGCAGAGCGTGCTGCGCGCCGCCGTGCTGGGCGCGCTGTTCGGCATGTTCTGCTACGGCACCTACGACCTGACCAACCTGGCGGTGATCCGCAACTGGCCGCTGGCCCTGTCGTTCATCGACATCGTGTGGGGGGCGCTGGTGAGCGGGGTGGCGGCGGCTGCGGGCGCGGTGGCGTGGCGGTGGATGGCTGCGCACTGAGCAACAGCCACACCCGCTAGCAGGCGGGCATGACACGCCGAAGTCTACCGGCGTGTTTCTTTCTTGAAATGCGCTGAACTTTCTCGGCGGATGTGCATCGTCACCGCCGAGTCATTTGACATCTTTAGATTTCACCTCCGGAACATCTGCGCACCAGGCGCATTACTCAAACAACCCCTCCGGAGGGAGTCGCATGACCCAACGCTTCATTGCCCCAGCGCTGCTGGGCGCTTCGCTATTGCTGTCCGCCTGCGGCGGCAGCAACCACGGCCCCCAACTGCTGCCGTTTCTTCCGCCGCAACAGCCCGCCGCACAGCCCCAGAAGAACGTGCTGTTCTTCCTGGGCGACGGCATGGGCATCACCACCATGACCGCCGCGCGCATCTACAAGGTCGGCGAAGACGGCGACCTGACCATGGACACGCTGCCCGAGACGGCCTTCGTCCACACCTATTCGAACGATGCCCAGGTCACCGACAGCGCGCCGTCGATGTCGGCCTACATGACCGGCGTCAAGATGAACAACGAAGTCATCTCGATGAGCCCCGAGACCAAGGCCACCGACGCCTCGGGCAAGGCCTACCACGTCAACTACGACAGCACCTGCCCTTCGGGCAACGGCCAGGCCGTCGAGACGCTGCTGGAGCAAAGCAAGGCCAAGGGCTACGCGACCGGCGTGGTGACCACCACGCGCATCACGCACGCCACGCCCGCCGCCACGTATTCGCACGTGTGCCACCGCGACGCCGAGAACACCATCGCCGCGGCGCTGGTGCCGGGCGGCGCGGGCTACAACGGCAAGCTGGGCGATGGCATCGACGTGTTCTTCGGCGGTGGCACGGACTACTTCCTTTCCAAGGAAGCGGGCGGCAAGCGCAACGACAAGCGCGACCTCACGGCCGAGCTGAAGGCGGCCAAGTACAGCTACGCCACCAGCAAGACCGAATTCGACAAGCTGCCCGTCGACGGCACCACCAAGATCGCCGGCCTCTTCACCAAGAGCCACATGGCCTATGACCTGGACCGCGACGCCACCAAGGAGCCGAGCCTGGCCGAAATGACCGGCAAGGCCATCGACGCCCTGGCCGCGCGCAAGAAGGGCTTCTTCCTGATGGTGGAAGGCGGCCGCATCGACCATGCGCTGCACGCCACCAACGCCCGCCGTGCCCTGCAGGACACCGCAGCCTTCGACGACGCCATCAAGCTCGCGCTCGACAAGATGCAAGCCATCGACCCGGGCCTGAAGAACACGCTGGTGGTGGTCACGGCCGACCACGACCACACGCTGCAGCTCAACGGCTATGCCGCGCGCACCGGCAAGACCGAGCCGGGCAAGCCGGGCGTGCTGGGCCTGGTGAAGGACTACGTCGACAACAGCAAGACCAGCAAGGACGTCGACGGCAACCCGTACACCATCATCGGTTTCGGCAACGGCCCGGTTCGTTTGCCCACGCGTGGCGCCATCGACAGCACCGCACTGGAAAACAAGGACTACAGGCAGGAAGCAGTGGTTCCCATGGACCCCAGCAGCGACTCCGAAACCCACGGCGGAGCCGACGTGTTCCTCGGCGCGCAAGGCCTGGGCGCCGACAACTTCTCCGGCGTCATCACCAACACCGACGTGTTCGGCCTGATCAAGAAGGCGGTCGGCCTGTGAGGGGCAACCAGCGCTCATCGACGAACACAAACATGAACACGACCATGAATCGCATCACCCGCAAAACCCGCCTGGCCGCCGCCCTCTTCTGCGCCGCCGCCGGCACCCTGGCCGGCAACGCGCACGCCGCCGGCGAAGCCAAGAACGTCATCTTCTTCCTCGGCGACGGCATGGGCCCGGTCACCGTGACCGCCGCTCGCATCTACAAGGGCGAGAAGCAACTGGCCGCCAAGCCCGGCTCGCTGGTGAGCCCGGAGCGCGCCAACCTCGTCATGCAGTCGCTGCCCTACGCAGCGCGCGTGAAGACCTATTCGCTCGACGGCCAGACCACGGACAGCGCGCCTTCGATGGCCGCCTACATGACCGGCGTCAAGATGCGCAACGAAGTGATCTCGATGTCGAGCGACACCGTTGCCTACGACAGCGCCGGCAAGCAATACATCAGCGGCGAGAACACCACCTGCCCGCCGACCAACGGCAAGGCCGCCGACACACTGCTCGAACTCGCCAAGGCCAAGGGCCGTGCCGTGGGCGCAGTGTCGACCACGCGCGTCGGCCATGCCACGCCGGCCACCACCTATGCGCACATCTGCAACCGCAACGGCTACAACACCATTGCGGAGCAAAGCGTGCCGGGCCATGCCAACTACAACCTCAAGCTGCTCGACGGCATCGACGTGCTGATGGGTGGCGGCCAGCGCAACTACCTGCCGCTGCCTGGAAACGCGAGCAGCAAGCGCACGGACGGCGTGGACCTCGTGGCCGCGATGCAGGCCAAGGGCTACGCCTATGTCGACACCGGCACCAAGCTCAAGGCCGTCGACACGGCCTCGACGGGCAAGTTGCTGGGCCTGTTCTCGCAGAGCGAAATGGCCTACGAACTGGACCGCGTCAAGCAGAACATCGACCAGCCCAGCCTGTCGGACATGACGGAGAAGGCGCTTGGCGTGCTCAGCAAGAACGACAAGGGTTTCTTCCTGATGGTCGAAGGCGGCCGCATCGACCACGCGCTGCACGGCACCAATGCCAAGCGCGCGCTGGAAGACACGCTGGCATTCGACGCGGCCATCCAGACCGCGCTCGACTACATGAACAAGAAGGACCCGGGCCTGAAGAACACGCTGGTGGTGGTCACGGCCGACCATGACCACGCGATCGCCTTCAACGGCTATCCGAAGATCGGCAACCCGATCCTCGGCCTGGTCAATGGCTATGCCGACGGCAAGCCCACGAAGGCAGCGGATGGCAAGCCGTACACCACGCTGGTGTTCGGCAACGGCGGACGGCCCAATGCAACCGCCGGCAGCGACGTCAACGCGGAAGACGGGAACAAGAAGTGGATCGCTCCCACGCGCGCCAAGGGCGCTGAGCGCGACGATCAGACGGCCATGGACACCACCGACGACAACTTCCTGCAGGAAGTCGGCATCAACCTGGGTTCGCCTGGCGCGGAAACCCACGGCGGCGGCGACGTGATGCTGTTCGCCGGCGGCGCCGGTTCGAAGATCTTCAAGGGCACCATGGAAAACACCAAGGTGTTCAACAAGGTCAAGGAAGCGGCTGGCCTGTGACGGCATCCGTGACACTCAAGACGCTGCTGACGGCAACGGCCCTGGCGGCCTTGCCGCTGGCAGCCAGCGCCGCGGGCGATGCCGCGGCGCCGGACCAGAACCTGCGCATCCAGCATCACATGATGTCGATCGGCAAGGACGGCGTGCAACGCGAGAGCCGCTATGCTGACCTGATGTTCCGCCGTGCCGGCTCAATCTGGGTCGAGCGCGAGCTGCCGCCCGCGCTGCGTGAAGACCACGACCACGAAGCCCGTGAAGGCAAGGTGCACATCGGCCACGCGCACGCGGACAACACGGCCGCCCCGCTGTGGGTGCGTCGCGATGCCGCGGGCAAGGTGCAAGTGGGCATGGTGCTGCGCGAGCAGCGCAAGCTGATCGACATCGACGCCGCCAACTACGGCAACGTCGGCTACAGCGGTTCGTGGGCCAACTCGTACTGGCTGGTCGATCCCGCGAGCTTCTCGCGCATGAAGGACCTGGGCACGGCCGGCAAGGGCGTGCAACGCTACGAATTGCAGCAGGGCGAAGGCACGCTGCGCATCGATTGGGACACGGCTGGCCGATATGCCCGCAAGATCGAGCAGCGCAATGCACGCGGCACTTCGATCAACGTGATGACCGCCTCGGTCATCCCGGCGCCGAAGACGCTTCCGTGGAAGGCCACCGAGGCCTACGAGCGCGGCGACTACTCGGACCTGCTGGACTGACCGGGTTCAATCCAGCTTGCGCGGTATTCCCCGCATGGCCCCGAGCCCCTGAAAAGGCTGCGGGGCTTTTTCTTTGGTGCTCAGAGAAAGCGCTCAAGCAACTTGCGAGAAGCCCGGTCCAGCGTCTTCACATCGGGAATACGGAACTGCACGCCATGCGCGCTGGCAATGAGCAGCGCGCCGCCTTCGAGCCGGCGGATGTCTTCTTCTGCCTTGAGCACGAAAGTGGTGTCGCCGCGGTCGGTGCTGATGGTCCAGGTGCTGGGCACGCCGAAGCTCGACACACCGTGCAGGCGCAGCAGCGTGGGTGCGAAGTCGCGCACCGCGAGTTCTTCCTGGAGCAGTGCCTTGGCCTGCGGCGGCAGTTGATCGACGCTGTCGATCCAGACCAGTTCGCGGCCTTCACCGCCAACAAGCGACACGCCGTGGCCGGGGGCGCTCAGCGGAAAGGCCCGCACGGGCACGATGCCTACATGGCGCTCGCCTTGCGCGTCGGTCAGCACGAGACGGCCCAAGGCATCGCGCTCGAGTTCGAAAGATGGCGTGGTGTTGTTCTCGGTCATGCGTCCCCCGCCGGATGGGCTGCGTGGGCAATGGGCAAAGGCGCCTGCGCGCTGGCACGTTCGTCGGCCGCGCCTTCGCTCGCGTCGTCGTCGCCCTGGCGCAGTTGCGCCTGGTAGAGCCGCCAGTAGGCACCCTGCTTCGCCATCAGGGCGTCGTGTGGCCCGACCTCGACCACTTCGCCGCGGTCCATGACCACGAGCCGGTCGGCCTTGCGCAGCGTCGATAGCCGGTGCGCAATGGCGATGGTGGTGCGGCCCTGCACGAGGTTGTCCAGCGCCTTCTGGATTTCCTTCTCGGTCTCGGTGTCCACCGCCGAGGTGGCCTCGTCGAGGATCAGGATGCGCGGATCGATCAGCAGCGCGCGCGCGATGCTGATGCGCTGGCGCTCGCCGCCCGACAGGCCCTGGCCGCGTTCGCCCACCAGCGAGTCGTAGCCGTGCTGCAGCCGCAGGATGAAGTCGTGCGCATGCGCGGCGCGCGCGGCGGCCACGATCTCTTCGCGCGTGGCATCGGGCTTGCCGTAGGCAATGTTCTGCGCAATGGTGCCGAAGAACAGGAACGGCTCCTGCAGCACCAGCCCCACGTGGCGGCGGTAGTCGGCCACGGCGAAGCGGCGGATGTCGGTGCCGTCGACCTTGATGGCGCCGTCGGTCACGTCGTAGAAGCGGCAGATCAGGTTGACCAGCGTGCTCTTGCCAGAGCCGCTGTGGCCCACCAGGCCGATCATCTCGCCTGGCTCGATCACCAGGTCGAGATCGTGGATCACGGCGCGCGAGCCGTAGCGGAAGCCCAGCCCGCTCATCTCGATGCGGCCCTGCACGCGCTCCACCTTCACCGGGTTGGCCGGCTCGGGCACGTTGCTCACGTGGTCGAGGATGTCGAAGATGCGCTTGGCGCCGGCCGCCGCCTTCTGCGTGACCGAGACGATGCGGCTCATCGAGTCGAGCCGGGTGTAGAAGCGGCCGATGTAGGCAATGAAGGCGGTGAGCACACCCACGGTGATGCTGCCGCGCGCCACCTGCCAGATGCCGAAAGCCCAGACCACGAGCAGGCCGATTTCGGTGAGCAGCGACACGGTCGGCGTGAACAGCGACCAGGTGCGGTTGAGCTTGTCATTGACCTGCAGGTTGTAGGCATTGGCGACACGGAAGCGCTCGGCTTCGCGGCGCTCCTGCGCGAAGGCCTTGACCACGCGGATGCCGGGGATGGTGTCGGCCAGCACGTTGGTCACCTCGGACCAGACGCGGTCGATCTTCTCGAAGCCGGTGCGCAGGCGGTCGCGCACCACGTGAATCATCCAGGCAATGAAGGGCAACGGCACCAGCGTGACCACCGCCAGCAACGGGTTGATGGAGATCAGGATGACCGCAGTCATCACGATCATCAGCACGTCGTTGGCGAAGTCGAGCGCATGCAACGAGAGGAAAACATTGATGCGGTCGGTTTCCGAGCCGATGCGCGCCATCAGGTCGCCGGTGCGCTTGCCGCCGAAATAGTCGAGCGGCAGGGTCAGCAGATGCTCGTATGTGGTGGTGCGCAGGTCGGCGCCGATGCGTTCGGACACCAGCGCCAGCAAATAGGTGCGCGCCCAGCCCAGCCCCCAGCCGACCAGCGCCGCGACCAGCAGGCCGCCGAGGTACAGGCCGACGCGCATGGTGTCGATCTTCTGTCCGTTCTGGAACGGGATCAGTATGTCGTCCATCAGCGGGATGGTCAGGTACGGCGGCACCAAGGTGGCGGCGGTGGAGATCAGGGTCAGTACAAACCCCAGGATCAACTGCTTGCGGTACGGCTTGGCGAAACGGCCGAGTCGTAACAAAACCCAGGTCGAGGGCGGGGACTGGCGTTCGGCGTCGGCGCCGGCCAGGTCGTCGCCATCCGCCGCCTCGATGACTTCGGGTGTCGCCTTGGAGACACCCGCCATGCGCTGGCCGAAAAGCTTGAGCAGGCGCAGTGCCGCCACCTGGTGGGCCAGGGTGTAGCGCCAGCGGCCCAAACGGCCCGCGGAGCCCGTCAAATCAAGGGTTCCGACGCCGGAATGGTCGGACAAGCGAAGCGCCAGGGAGGCGTCCGTCAGTGGCCACTCATGCCATTCGCCACCCGGCTCGAGGGCGATCAGCCGCCGGTCAGTGAGGGCGACTAGGCCGGAAGCGAAGCGAAGTTGGTCGTCGAGGTCAACCGACAGTATTACCAGAACGTTTTCCGCGACTGCGAGCCGGTTTTTCAGCGCGTCTGAAGCCGCCTCTGTTTCGCCCTCCCGGGTGCCGACTGGATCGTGATGTTGCATTGTGTTTCTTTGACTCTTGCCCGTCGCGGGCCGCATGGACCGCGTCATGGCGCCCTTTGTCGGGCGCCGATTCTGACCGATTGCCATGGGCGCGCTTGAAGGCGCCGCGGTGCTCGGCCAAAGCACATCGAACGTTTGCATGACCCGTTTCGACGACATCCAATTGCTGCGCATCAATTATTTGCGCGGTCCCAATCTCTGGACCTACCGTCCGGTGCTCGAAGTCTGGCTCGATCTGGGCCAACTGGAAGACTACCCCTCCAACAAGATAGACGGCTTCACCGACCGTCTGACCGGGCTGCTGCCGGCGCTCATCGAGCACCACTGCGGCGTCGGCGAGCGCGGCGGCTTCATCCAGCGCCTCACCGAAGGCACCTGGTCGGGCCACGTGCTCGAGCACGTCGTCATCGAGCTGCTGAACCTGGCCGGCATGCCCACGGGCTTCGGGCAAACCCGCAGTACCTCCGAACACGGCGTGTACCGCATGGTGTTCCGCGCGCGTGACGAGCAGGTCGCCCGCGTGGCGCTGGCCGAAGGCCACCGCCTGCTGATGGCCGCCATCAACAACGACCCGTTCACCGCCGCCGACGTGCAGAAGGCCGTCGACGCGGTCAAGGCCAAGGTCGAAGACTGCTACCTCGGCCCGAGCACCGCCGCCATCGTGGCCGCCGCCACCGACCGCGGCATTCCCCACATGCGCCTGAATAGCGGCAACCTGGTGCAACTGGGCTACGGCGCCAACCAGCAACGCATCTGGACCGCCGAGACCGACTACACCAGCGCCATCGGCGAATCGATCGCCAGCGACAAGGAACTGACCAAGTCCCTGCTCGCGAGCTGCGGCGTCCCCGTGCCCGAAGGCCAGGTGGTCGCCGATGCCGAAGAAGCCTGGGAAGCCGCCGAGGACATCGGTCTGCCGGTGGTCGTGAAGCCATC
Source organism: Variovorax paradoxus (assembly GCF_022009635.1). Taxonomy (NCBI): domain Bacteria; kingdom Pseudomonadati; phylum Pseudomonadota; class Betaproteobacteria; order Burkholderiales; family Comamonadaceae; genus Variovorax; species Variovorax paradoxus. The sequence goes on along the minus strand of NZ_CP091716.1, from coordinate 1,751,544 downwards.
CGACGCCAACCACGGCCGCGGCGTGTCGCTCGAACTGACGACCCGTGAAGAAGTCATGGCCGCCTTCGCGGTCGCCGAGCCCGAGGGCAGCGACGTGATGGTCGAGCGCTTCATCCGCGGCCACGAGCACCGCCTGCTGGTGGTGGGCGGCGAAGTGGTGGCCGCCGCGCGCGGCGAGATCATCACCGTGACCGGCGACGGCCAGGCTTCGGTGCGCGAACTGATCGAGAAGCAGCTCAACAGCGATCCGCGCCGCGGCGCCGAGGAAGAGTTCCCGCTCGACGTGATCGTCATCGACACCGACGCCAAGCTGCAGCTCGAACTCAAGCGCCAGGACCTGGACGCCGACGCCGTGCCGGCCGCCGGCCGCGTGGTCACCATTCAGCGCAACGGCAACATGGCCAACGACTGCACCGACCAGGTCCACCCCGAAGTCGCGCACGCCGCCGTGCTGGCCGCGCGCGTGGTGGGCCTCGACATTGCCGGCATCGACCTCGTGGCGCTGGATATTTCCAAGCCGCTGGGCTCGCAGCGCGGCGCCATCGTCGAAGTCAACGCCGGCCCCGGCCTGCTGATGCACCTGAAGCCGGCCGTCGGTTCGCCGCGCCCGGTGGGCCGCGCCATCTGCGACCACCTGTTCCCCAACGACGCACCGGGCCGCATTCCCGTGGTCGGCGTGGCCGGCTCGCGCGACACCGCCGTGCTGGCGCGCCTGGTGGCGTGGCTGGTCGGCCTGGGCGGACGCCACACCGGCCTCGCTTGCCGCGACGGCCTGTTCCTCGAGCGCCGCCGCGTCGACGCACGCGACAGCGCCAACTGGGACGCCGGCCACCGCCTGCTCGTGAACCGCGCCGTGCAGGCCGTGGTGATCGAGAACGGCGCCGAAACAATCCTGCGCGACGGCCTCCCCTACGACCGCTGCGAAGTCGGCATCGTCACCGACCTCGACGGCTGTGAAGCCCTGGCCGACTACGACATCACCGAGAGCGACCAGATGGTCAAGGTGCTGCGCACGCAGGTGGACGTGGTGCTGTCCGAAGGCACCGCCGTGCTGAACGCGGCCGACGCGCGCGTGGCCGGCCTCGCGCCGCTGTGCGACGGCGCCGTCATCCTCTACGCGGCCGACCCGCAGGCCGCCGCGCTCACCGCGCATCAGGGCGCCGGTGGCAAGGCCGTGCTGGTGCGGCAAGACCGCGTGGTGCTGGCCAACGGCAACAGCGAGTCTTTCCTGCCCGGCCTCGGCCGGCTGACCGTGTGGCGCGCCACCCATGCCGGGGTGAGCCTCGAAAGCCTGCTGGCCGCCGTGGCCGCGGCCTGGGCCATGGGCATTCCGCTGAACCTGATCGGCGCCGGCGTCGAGGCCTTCGAGGCCGACCTGCAGGCAGCGCTCGCATCGCTGCAGCTGTCGCAGACCCAACCCCTCCAACCCCAGCTGGCCTGAATCGCCTCGCCAGCCCGCAAGTAGCCGCACGCCGCCCATGAAAGTCACCCGCATCCGAGCCCTCCGCGGGCCCAACCTCTGGAGCCGCCACACCGCCATCGAGGCAGTCGTGGCCTGCCACGGCGACGAGAACGCCGTCAGCCGGCTCGCCGGCTTCGAGGACCGCCTGCGCGCCCGCTTCCCCACCATCGGCGAGCTGCACCCGATGGTGCTGGGCCAGCCGCTGGCGCTGGCCCATGTGCTCGAGAACGCCGCCGTCGCGCTGCAGGCCCAGGCCGGCTGCGCCGTCAACTTCGGCCACACCTCGCCCACGACGGAAGAAGGCGTCTACCAGGTCGTGTTCCAGTACACCGAGGAGGCCGTGGGTCGCCGCGCCGCTGAACTGGCCGAGCAGCTGATCGCCGCCGCCCTGGCCGACACGCCCTTCGACGCAGAAGCCGCCATCACCGAACTGCGCGACCTCGACGAATCCGAGCGCCTGGGCCCGAGCACCGGTTCCATCGTCGACGCCGCCGTGGCACGCGGCATTCCCTATCGCCGCCTCACCAGCGGCAGCCTGGTGCAGTTCGGCTGGGGCGCCAAGCAGCGCCGCATCCAGGCCGCCGAAGTCGACAGCACCAGCGGCGTGGCCGAGTCGATCGCGCAGGACAAGGAACTGACCAAGCAGCTGCTCAACGCCGCCGGCGTGCCGGTGCCGCTGGGCCGCCCCGTTCGCGACGCGGAGGACGGCTGGGCCGCCGCGCTCGAAATCGGCCTGCCCGTGGTGGTGAAGCCGCAGGACGGCAACCAGGGCAAGGGCGTCACGGTCAACATCAACACGCGCGAAGAGCTGTTCTCCGCCTACGACTCGGCCGCCGCCTACGGCGAGGTGATGGTCGAGAAGTTTCTTCCCGGCTTCGACTTCCGCCTGCTGGTGGTGGGCGACCGCCTCGTGGCCGCCGCGCGGCGCGACCCGCCGCAGGTCATCGGCGACGGCAGCGCCACGGTGCGCCAGTTGATCGACACCGTGAACCTCGACCCGCGCCGCGGTGAGGGGCATGCCACCTCGCTCACCAAGATCCGCCTGGACGACATCGCCATCGGCCGGCTCGAATCGCAGGGCCTCACGCCCGACAGCGTGCCCGCGCGCGGCCAGCGCGTGGTGCTGCGCAACAACGCCAACCTCTCGACCGGCGGCACCGCCACCGACGTGACCGACACCGTGCACCCCGAAGTCGCGGCGCGCGCCGTCGACGCGGCGCAGATGGTCGGCCTGCACATCTGCGGCGTCGACATGGTCTGCGAAAACGTGCTGCGCCCGCTCGAGGAGCAGCACGGCGGCGTGGTCGAAGTGAACGCCGCGCCAGGCCTGCGCATGCACATCTCGCCCTCGTTCGGCCGTGGCCGCGCGGTGGGCGAAGCGGTGATGGACACCATGTTCGCCCACGGCGACGACGGCCGCATCCCCGTGGTCGCCGTCACCGGCACCAACGGCAAGACCACCACCGCGCGCCTGATCAACCACCTGCTGGCGTCCAGCGGCCTGCGCACCGGCATGACCAACACCGACGGCGTGTACGTCGACGGCCGCCAGACCGACAGCGGCGACTGCAGCGGCCCCAAGAGCGCGCGCAACGTGCTGATGCACCCCGACGTCGACGCGGCCGTGTTCGAAGTGGCCCGCGGCGGCGTGCTGCGCGAGGGCCTGGGCTTCGACCGCTGCCAGGTGGCGGTGGTCACCAACATCGGCAGCGGTGATCACCTCGGCCTGAACTACATCACCACCGTCGAAGACCTCGCGGTGCTCAAGCGCGTGATCGTGCGCAACGTGTCGCCCGACGGCTACGCGGTGCTCAACGCGGCCGACGTCAATGTCGCCGCCATGGCCACGGGCTGCCCCGGCAACGTGATCTTCTTCACCGCCGACCGCATGCACCCGGTCATGGCCACGCACCGCGCGCAGGGCAAGCGCACCGTGTACGTCGACCAGGACACACTGGTGGCCGCCGAAGGCTCGTGGCGCGAACGCATCGCGCTGCGCGACGTGCCCATCACCCGCGGCGGCACCATCGGCTTCCAGGTCGACAACGTGATGGCCTCGGTGGCCGCCGCGTGGGCCGTGGGCCTGGACTGGGACACCATCCGCAGCGGCCTCGCCAGCTTCATGAACGACGCCGCCGGCGTGCCCGGGCGCTTCAACGTCATGGACTACCGCGGCGCCACCGTCATCGCCGACTACGGCCACAACACCGACGCCATGCGCGCGCTGGTGTCGGCCGTGGACACCATGCCCGCGAAGAAACGCTCGGTGGTCATCAGCGGCGCCGGCGACCGGCGCGACTCCGACATCCGCGACCAGACCGCCATCCTCGGCGAGGCCTTCGACGACGTGATCCTCTACCAGGACGCGGCGCAGCGCGGCCGTGCCGACGGCGAAGTCATGGCGCTGCTGCGCCAGGGCCTGCAGGGCGCGGCACGCACGCGCCAGATCGACGAGATCCGCGGCGAGTTCGTCGCAATCGATGCCGCGTTGGCCCGGCTGCAGCCCGGCGACCTGTCGCTGATCCTCGTCGACCAGGTCGAGGAAGCGCTCGCTCACCTGGCACAGCGCATCGCAGCGGGCTGAAGCCCTGCTTGCCGGACACGTCCCACACCGATGGGCGCGTCCGGCCCGGCCATCGGGTGCGGCCTGTCCCACAGACCCGCACCCCGCGTCGACACCACACTGTGGCTCCGGTCACGCACCTCCCTTGGCGGAGGGCGTGCCCCAACCAAGGAGCCCGCATGACAAAAACAGTTCGTTCCCTTCTCTCCGCCACGGCCCTGTTCGCCGCCAGTGGCTTTCTCGCTTTCGGCGCCCAGACGGCCAGCGCACAGGCACCCGGCTCCGATGCCCGGATGCAGAAGGAACGCGCCGCTTGCGACGGCGTGCAGCAAGACCGTGCCGCCTGCCTGCGTGAAGCCGGCGCGGCCCGCCAGGAAGCCAAGCGCAATGGCCTGACCACGCCCAGCGCGCCGCGCGAACAGGTCAACGCCCTCGCCCGCTGCAGCGAACAGCCCGGCCCCGACCAGCCCGAATGCGAAGCCCGCATCAAGGGCGGCGCGCGCACCACCACCGAAGGCAGCGTGATGGGCGGCGGCGTGATCCGCGAGACCGTGACGCCGCTGCCGGCACAGCCCGCGCGTTGAACCCGGCGCATTTCCGCCTATCCAACATTTCCCGGTTTTTCTTTAGCTCATTTCAAGGAGCCGTCCATGAAAAGCAATACGCGTTCGATGATCCTGGCCCTGCTCGCAGTCGGCGGGCTGACCGCCACCACGATCGCCTCGGCCGCAGGCGAATCCGCCAGCACCTACCAGCAGGAACTGGCCGTTTGCGGCCACAACCAGCAAGACCGTGCCGCCTGCATCCGCGAAGCGGGCGCGGCGCGCCAGGCAGCCGCCCGCGGTGGCCTGACCAGCGCGCCCGACTACCGTGCCAACGCTTTGGCCCGCTGCAGCCTGCAGCCGCCGACCGAACGCTCGGCCTGCGAGGCCCGCGTGCTCGGCAGCATGGGCAACACGCGCTCCATGGTCGATGGCAGCGTGATGGGCGGCGGCGTGATCCGCGAATCGGTCACCACCACCATGGTGCCGGTCGTGCCGGCGCCGGAACCGATGCCCATGCCGATGCGGCCCATGCGCTGACCTGTTCCCGGAAGCTTTCCAAGGCCGGTCCGGCGCGCTGGACCGGCCTTGACGCAATCAAGGGGAAACCCCAATGGATACCCTCTGTTGTCACACGACTGTCATAAAAGGCAAAGAGGTGCTAGCTATAGTTCTCGGTCCCTGCCTACCGAGGAACCATCTCCCATGAATGCCATCAAGGTCGCTCGCCGATTCATAGAAACGGACCCGGCCAACGAATCGGCCAAGATTCTGGCCCAACTCGTGTTGGCGCTCGAGTCCGAACGCAGCTTCGAGCTGATCACGCTCTACAACCTCGACTACAAGAGCTTCCAGCTTGCGATGGACATCCTGAAGGAATGGCGGCTCGACCGCTATTACGCCAGCAAGTCCAAGCTGTTCGACCTGTCCCTGCAGGTCAGCGAACTCGAAAAAGCCAGCATCACGCCCACGCCCGAAGCCTGAACTGAAGGGCCCTGCGGCCCTCTCGCGCTTCTTCTTTCCCCCGCTTCTTCCTTCATTTCCCCCAGCGCAGCACCATCGGATCGAGCCGCCTCGCGGTTTCGATCAGGCCGGTGCGCGTGTCGGGGTGCATGGGTGGCAGCGGGTGGCGCGGCGCTTCGCAAGCGATCACGCCGCCCTCCTTCATCAGCGACTTGCAGGCCAGCAAGCCCGCCTGGCGGTTTTCGTAGTTGATCAGCGGCAGCCACTGCTGGTAGAGAGCGAAAGCCCTGTCGCGGTCGCCTGAACGGTGCGCCTCGATGATCGGCCTGATGCCGTCCGGATAGCCGCCGCCGGTCATCGATCCGGTCGCTCCCGCGTCGAGGTCGGGCATCAACGTGATGGCTTCTTCGCCGTCCCACGGCCCTTCGATGGCGTCGCCGCCCAGCCGGATCAACTCGCGCAGCTTCGATGCCGCGCCGGCCGTCTCTATCTTGAAGTACGCAACCTGCTCGATCTCCTTCGCCATGCGCGCAAGGAACGGCGCCGACAGCACCGTGCCGCTGGCCGGCGCGTCCTGGATCATGATCGGAATGCCCACCGCTTCCGACAGCCGCGCATAGAACTCGAAGATCTGCGGCTCCGGCACGCGGAAGGTCGCGCCGTGGTACGGCGGCATCACCATCAGCATCGCCGCGCCCATGTCCTGCGCGCGGCGGCTGCGTTCGGCGCACACCTTGGTGCTGTAGTGCGTGGTGGTCACGATGACCGGCACGCGGCCCTTCACGTGTTCGAGGATGGTGCGCGTGAGCACCTCGCGCTCCTCGTCGGACAGCACGAACTGCTCCGAGAAATTCGCGAGGATGCACAGGCCGTCCGAGCCTGCGTCGATCATGAAGTCGACGCAACGTTTCTGGCTCTCGATGTCGAGCGCGCCCTGTTCGGTGAAGGTGGTGGGCACCACCGGGAAGATGCCGCGGTATCTGGGTGTCATGCGGGTGATTCAGTGTGAGTGGCGGGGAACGGCCGCGCCGCGGCAGCCGACGAGAAAATCGAAGTCGCAGCCTTCGTCGGCCTGCAGCACATGGTTGACGTAGAGCTTCTGGTAGCCGCCGCCGCGCGTGCTCATGAGCTGCGCGTCAGTCGCCGACAAGGATGCAAGGCGCGATGCCAGCTCCTCGTCGCTGATGTCCAGGTGCAGCCGGCCCGCGTCGCAATCGAGCTCGATCCAGTCGCCGTCGCGCACCGCCGCAAGCGGCCCGCCATCGGCAGCCTCCGGCGCCACATGCAGCACCACCGTACCGTACGCCGTGCCGCTCATGCGTGCATCGGAGATGCGCACCATGTCTTTCACGCCCTGGCGCAGCAGCTTCGGCGGCAGGCCCATGTTGCCGACCTCCGCCATGCCGGGGTAGCCCTTGGGGCCGCAGTTCTTCAGCACCATCACCGAACTCGCATCGATGTCGAGGTCTTCGTCGACGATGCGCGCCTTGTAGTGCTCCAGGTTCTCGAACACCACCGCCCTGCCCCTGTGCTTGAGCAGCTCGGGCGTGGCTGCGGATGGCTTGAGCACCGCGCCGCGCGGCGAGAGATTGCCACGCAGGATGCGAATGCCGCCATCGGCGATCAGCGGCTTGTCGAGCGGACGGATCACCTCGTCATCGAGGCTCGGCGCCTCGCGCACGTTGTCCCAGATCGACTGGCCGTTGACGGTGAGCGCGCCGGGGTGCGGCAGCAGTCCGGCTTCGCCGAGCCGGCGCAGCACGGCGGGCAGTCCGCCGGCGTAATAGAACTCCTCCATCAGGAAGCGCCCCGAGGGCATCAGGTCGACGATGGTCGGCGTCTGGCTGCCGATGCGCGTCCAGTCCTCCAGCTCCAGTTCGACGCCGATGCGCCCGGCGATCGCCTTCAGGTGAATCACCGCGTTGGTCGATCCGCCGATGGCCGCGTTCACGCGGATGGCGTTCTCGAAGGCCTCGCGCGTGAGGATCTTCGACAGCGTGAGCCCCTCCTTCGCCATCTCGACCACGCGCATTCCCGACATCTGCGCGAGCACATAGCGCCGCGCATCCACCGCAGGAATGGCCGCGTTGTGCGGCAGCGAAGTGCCCAGCGCCTCGGCCATGCAGGCCATGGTCGAGGCCGTGCCCATGGTGTTGCAGGTGCCCGCCGAGCGCGACATGCCGCCTTCGGCCGAAAGGAATTGGTGCAGGTTGATCTCGCCGGCCTTCAGCGATTCGTGCAGCTGCCACACCGCCGTGCCCGAGCCGATGTTCTTGCCGTCGAGCTTGCCGTTGAGCATCGGCCCGCCGGTGACCACGATGGCCGGTATGTCGCAGCTCGCAGCGCCCATCAGCAGCGCGGGCGTGGTCTTGTCGCAGCCGGTGAGCAGCACCACCGCATCGACCGGATTGCCGCGAATCGCTTCTTCCACGTCCATGCTCGCGAGGTTGCGCGTGAGCATCGCGGTGGGCCGCAGGTTCGACTCGCCGTTGGAGAAGACCGGAAACTCCACCGGAAAACCGCCCGCCTCCGAAATGCCGCGCTTCACATGCTCCGCGATCTTGCGGAAGTGCGCGTTGCACGGCGTGAGCTCCGACCAGGTGTTGCAGATGCCGATGATCGGCCGGCCGTCGAACTCGTGGTCCGGAATGCCCTGGTTCTTCATCCAGCTGCGGTACATGAAGCCGTTCTTGTCGGCCGAGCCGAACCATTCGGTCGAACGCAGTTTCTTTGTCATGGGTAAGGTCAGCGCCTTGGCGCGCGCGAGGTGAAAAAGCGTTGCAGCAAACAGAAGACGAACAGCAGCGCGCCGACCACGATGCGGGTCCACCACGAGCTCAGCGTGCCGTCGAATGAAATGAGCGTCTGGATGATCCCGAGCATCAGCACGCCGAACAGCGTGCCCGCCACATAGCCCACGCCGCCCGTGAGCAGCGTGCCGCCGATCACCACCGCCGCGATGGCGTCCAGCTCCAGCCCCACCGCATGCAGGCCGTAGCCCGAGAGCATGTAGAAGGTGAAGATCACGCCCGCCAGCGCCGAGCAGAAGCCCGAGAGCGTGTACACGCCGATGAGCGTGCGCCGCACCGGCAGGCCCATCAGCACGGCCGAATGCTCGCTGCCGCCAATCGCATACACCGCGCGGCCGAAGGGCGTGCAATGCGCGATGAACACCGCCGCCAGCAGCACCGCCACCGCGATCACCGCGCTGATCGACACCGAGGCCTCGCCCCATATCGGAATGCGGATCTGCGAGACCTCCGAGTAGAACTCGTTGGTGATGCTGATCGAATCGATGCTGATGAGATAGCACAGCCCGCGCGCCAGGAACATGCCCGCCAGCGTAACGATGAAGGGCTGCAGCCGGTAGCGCTCGATCAGCAGCCCCATGAAGGCGCCGAATGCGGTGCCCATCACCAGCACCAGTGGAATGACCACGCCAGGGCTCCAGCCGTGCTTCTCCACCAGCGAGGCAGAGACCATGGTGGTCAGCGCGATCACCGAGCCCACCGACAGGTCGATGCCGCCCGAGAGGATCACGAAGGTCATGCCCACGGCCACGACGATGAGGAAGGCGTTGTCGATCAGCAGGTTGAGGAACACCTGCGCCGAGAAGAAGCCGTCGTAGAAAACGGAGCCGAGCGTTGCCACCAGCACGAACAGCGAAATGGTCGCCGCCAGCGGCAGGTATTTCGGGTTGAGCCCCCTCTTGCTCCCTGCCCCACGTCTCCCGCTCGCGGGAGAGGGCTGGGGCGAGGGTGCAGCATCGATCACCGCGCTCATGCCCGCTCCCCTTCATGCGCCGGCCGCTGCACCAGCGACCGTACTTCCGACCTGAACTCGGGCGACTGGAGCAGCATCACCGCGAACACCACGGCCGCCTTCACCACCAGGTTGATCTCCGGAGGCACCCCCAGCGAATAGATCGCGTAGGTCAGCGTCTGGATGATCAGCGTGCCGATCACGCTGCCCACGAGGCTGAAGCGCCCGCCGGTGAGCGCGGTGCCGCCCAGCGTGACGGCCAGGATCGCGTCGAGTTCGATCAGTTGGCCCGCGTTGTTGCCGTCCGCGCTCTTCACGTTCGAGCTGATCAGCAGCCCCGCCACGCCGGCGCAGGCACCGCAGAAGGCATAGGCCCCGACGATCAGCCGCCGCGCCTGCACGCCCGCCACCCGCGCCGCCGTCGGGTTGATGCCTACCGCCTGGATGAAGAGGCCCAGCGCCGTGCGCGTGATCGCCAGGTACAGCAGCACGAACACCGCCGCCACGAGGAACAGCGAGAACGGCAGCCCCAGCAGGTAGCCGCTGCCGAGGAAGAAGAAGGGCTTGTAGTAGATCGTGATGATCTGCCCGTCGGCAATGAGCTGCGCGATGCCACGCCCGGCCACCATGAGGATCAGCGTCGCGATGATCGGCTGCATGCCGACCTTGGCCACCAGAAGCCCGTTCCACAGCCCGCACACCAGCGCGATGCCGATGGCCGCGAGGATGGCGAGCGACATGGGAAAGCGGCTCACGTCGCTGGCCACCGAGCCGCCGATCATCCAGGCCGCGAGCGAAGCCGCGATGGCTACCACCGCGCCGACGGAGATGTCGATGCCGCGCGTGGCGATGACCAGCGTCATGCCGAGCGACACCAGCACCAGCGGCGCCGCGCGGTTCAGGATGTCGATCAGGCTGCCGTAGAGATGGCCGTCGCGCCATTCGAGGTGGAGGAAGCTGGCGTTGAAGGCGGTGTTGACCGCGAGCAGGAGCAGCAGCGTGATGAGTGGCCAGGCAAGGCGATGGCTCATGAACGACGAAAGGCGCTTCATATGTCCTGCCTTTCTCCTTCCCCCGCTGGGGGAAGGCCGGGATGGGGGCGAGCGGCCTCGAACGCCGCGCGATGGTGAAGGCCGCGTGCCCCCACCCCTGCCCTCCCCCGGAAGGGGAGGGAGAAAGAAAGGAGCTGCTTCATGTTGCCGCGATCATTTCGTACACCTCATCCTCAGTCGCCCCACCCGGCAACTCCCCCACCTTCTTCCGGTCCCGCAGCACCACGATGCGATGCGCCACGCGCACCACCTCGCTCATCTCCGACGAGATGAAGATCACCGCCATGCCCGCCTTCGCAAGCCGCAGGATCTCTTCCATGATCTCCTGCTTGGCCGCCACGTCGATGCCGCGCGTGGGCTCGTCCAGGATCAGCACGCGCGGCTCGGTCGCGAGCCAGCGCGCGATCATGGCCTTCTGCTGGTTGCCGCCCGACAGCAAGCCGATGGGCGTCTCGACACTCGCCGTCTTGATGCCCAGCGACTTGACGAAACGCTGCGCCATCTCCGTCTGCTCCGCATGCGAGAGAAAGCGTTTCGTGCCCAGCCGCGCCTGCAAGGCCAGAGCGATGTTCTCGCGCACCGACAGCTCCGAGACGATGCCGTCGGTCTTTCGCTCCTCGGGACACAGCGCGAGCCCTTCACGGATCGCATCCGCCGGGTTCGAGAAACTGACGCTGCGCCCATCGACCTTGAGCACGCCGCGGTCCGGCGTCTCCAGCCCGAACAACAGCCGCGCAAGCTCCGTGCGCCCCGCGCCCAGCAAGCCGGCAATGCCGACGACCTCGCCCGCGCGCACACGCAAGTCCGTCGCCTGCAATTGCCCGGCCTGCCCCAAGCCTTCGGCCTGCAGCAACGCCGGTGCCGCTTCATCGAACGCCGGCAACGCGGCAGGCCTTGCCGACTGCGCCGCCAGCTCGCGCCCCAGCATCGCGGCAATCAACGCCTGCGGTCCCAGTTCGGCCGCCTTCCACTCCCCGATCCACCCGCCATTTCTCAGTACCGTGATGCGGTCCGACACCGCATACATCTGGTTGAGAAAGTGTGTGACAAAAACAATCGCCAGCCCTTCGCCGCGCAAACGCCGAAGCACCTCGAAAAGCTTCTCGACCTCGTCGTCGTCCAGGCTCGAAGTCGGCTCGTCCAGGATCAGCACCTTCGACGACACGCCCAGCGCGCGCGCGATGGCCACCATCTGCTGCACCGCCACCGAATAGCTCGACAGCAGCCGCGTCACGTCGATGTCGAGCCCGATGCGCGCCAGCAGTTCTTCGGCACGCCGGTTGACGCCGGCCCAGTCGATGCGAAAACCCTGCGCCACACCGCAGCGCGGATAGCGCCCCGCGAACACGTTCTCGGCCACCGACAGGTTGGGGCACAGGTTCACTTCCTGGTAGACCGTGCTGATGCCCAGCTTCTGCGCCTCCAGCGGCGAAGCCGGGCGAATGGGTTGGCCGTCCAGCAGCATCTCGCCGCCGCTGGAAGGCAGCACGCCGGTGAGCACCTTGATGAGCGTCGACTTGCCCGCGCCGTTCTGCCCCATCAGCGCATGGATCTCGCCCGCGTACAGGCGCAGTTGCACGTCGCGCAGAACGGGTATGCCGCCGAACTGCTTGTGGATGCCCTTGAGCGCGAGCACGGGCTGGTCGTCGGCCATGGGCATGCTCAGCTCACTTGTTCTTGTTGTAGACATCGATGAACACCGCCGCCAGCAGCACCAGCCCCTTGATGACCTGCTGGTAGTCGATGCCGATGCCCAGGATCGACATGCCGTTGTTCATTACGCCCATGATGAAGGCGCCGATCACCGCGCCCATCACCCGGCCCACGCCGCCCGAGGCCGAGGCGCCGCCGATGAAACAGGCCGCGATCACGTCCAACTCGAAGCCCAGCCCCGCCTTGGGCGTTGCCGTGTTCAGCCGCGCGGCGAACACCAGGCCAGCCAGCGCCGCCAGCGCGCCCATGTTCACGAAGGTGAGAAACGCCAGCCGCTGCGTCTTCACGCCCGACAGCCGCGCGGCCTTCTCGTTGCCGCCCAGCGCATAGATGCGACGGCCGATGGTGGTGCGGTTGGTGACGAAGTCGTACACCACGATCAGCACCGCCATCACGACCAGCACATTGGGCAGCCCCTTGTAGGTCGACAGCAGGTAGCTGAAGAACAGGATGATGGCCGCGAAGAACAGGTTCTTCACGAGGAAGAAGGCATACGGCTCGGTCTCCATGCCGTGCGCCGCCAGCCTCGCGCGGCCGCGCAGCTTGAAGAACACCAGCGCCACGGCGGCCAGCGCGCCGACGGCGAGAGACGTGATGCGAAGCGTGTCGCCGCCCAGCGGATCGGGAATGAAGCCCGAGCTCAGCCGCTGGAACTCCACCGGGAACGGCCCCACCGACTGCCCCGCCAGCAGCGCCAGCGTGAGCCCCTTGAACACCAGCATGCCCGCCAGCGTGACGATGAACGAAGGGATCTTGCGGAACGCCACGAACCAGCCCTGCGCCGCGCCGATGACCGCGCCCGCGAGGATGCTCACGATGGCGGTGGGCACGAAGTGCCAGTCGTACTCCACCATCAGCACCGCCGCCAGCGCGCCGATGAAGCCGCACACCGAGCCCACCGAAAGATCGATGTGCCCCGCCACGATCACCAGCAGCATGCCCAGCGCCATGATGACCACGTAGCTGTTCTGCAGCAGCAGGTTGGTCAGGTTCAGCGGCCGCAGCAGCGTGCCGTCGGTCAGCACCTGGAACAGCACCATGATCGCGACCAGCGAGATCAGCATGCCGTACTCGCGCAGGTTGTTCTTCAGGAAGCCGGCATGCAGCCTGGCGGCCCCTTCCTGCACCGGCACCGCCGGCTTCATCGCGTTGACTTCAGGCTGGGACATGAACGGAACTCCCCGAACTCACGATGGCATGCATGATGCGCTCCTGCGAAGCCTCGGCCACCGGAAACTCGGCCACGAAGCGCCCCTCGTTCATCACGTAGATGCGGTCGCACATGCCGAGCAGCTCCGGCAGTTCCGAAGAGATCATGAGAATGCCTTTGCCCTCGCTCGCGAGCTGGTCGATGATGGTGTAGATCTCGTACTTGGCGCCCACGTCGATGCCGCGCGTGGGCTCGTCCAGGATCAGCAGCTCGGGCTTCGTGAAGAGCCACTTGCTCAACACCACCTTCTGCTGGTTGCCGCCCGACAGGTTCACCACCAGCTGCTCCACGCCCGAGCACCGGATGTTGAGCGCCTTGCGGTATTCGTTGGCCACCTTGAATTCGCGGCCGGTATCGATCACCGCCGACTCGGACACCGCTTCCAGGTTGGCCAGGCTGATGTTCCTGCGGATGTCTTCCTCCAGCACCAACCCCAACCCCTTGCGATCTTCGGTGACATAGGCGATGCCATGGTCGATGGCCTTGCGCACCGTGCTCACGTCCACCGGCTTGCCGTGCATCAGCACCGAGCCGCTGATGCGCTGGCCATAGGAGCGGCCGAAGACGCTCATCGCCAGCTCGGTGCGGCCCGCGCCCATGAGGCCAGCGATGCCGACGATCTCGCCCTGGCGCACGTTCAGGCTCACGCCTTTGATCTGCTCGCGGTCGGCATGCAGCGCATGGTGCACGCGCCAGTCGCGCACCTCGAACACGGTCTCGCCGATCTTCGGCGCGCGCTGCGGATAGCGGTGCGCCATGTCGCGCCCCACCATGCCGCGGATGATGCGGTCCTCGCTGATCGGCTGCGCGCGGCAGTCCATGGTCTCGACCGTGGCGCCGTCGCGCAGCACCGTCACCGAGTCGGCCACCTTGGCAATCTCGTTGAGCTTGTGCGAAATGAGGATCGACGCAATGCCCTGGCGCTTGAGTTCCAGCAGCAGCATCAGCAGCGCGTCGCTGTCCTTCTCGTTGAGGCTGGCAGTGGGCTCGTCGAGGATGAGCAGCTTCACCTCCTTGGCCAGCGCCTTGGCAATTTCCACCAGCTGCTGCTTGCCCACGCCCAGGTCGGTCACCAGAGTGGTCGGCGGCTCCTTCAGGCCCACCTTGGCGAGCAGCTCGCGCGTGCGGGCATAGGCGGCGAACCAGTCGATCACGCCGCCGCGCGTGATCTCGTTGCCCAGGAAGATGTTCTCGGCAATCGACAGCAGCGGCACCAGCGCCAGCTCCTGGTGGATGATGATGATGCCGAGCTTCTCGCTGTCCGCGATGCCCCGGAAGCGCCGCACCTCGCCCTCGAAGCGGATCTCGCCCTCGTAGGAGTCGCACGGGTAGACGCCGCTGAGCACCTTCATCAGCGTCGACTTGCCCGCGCCGTTCTCGCCGACCACCGCGTGGATCTCCCCGGCGCGCACGCCGAGGTTGACGTTGCTCAGCGCCTTCACGCCGGGAAAAGTCTTGGTGATGCCGCGCATCTCGAGGATGACGCCGGCATCGGCGAGGCTGCCTTCAGTGCTCACTTGATCTGGCTTTCCTTGTAGTAGCCGCTGTCGATCAGCACCACCTTCCAGTTCGACGCGTCCACGCTCACCGGCTTGAGCAGGTACGAGGGCACGACCTTGATGCCGTTGTTGTAGGTCTTGGTGTCGTTCACCTCGGGCTGCTTTCCCGAGAGCATCGCGTCCACCATGCTCACCGTCACCTTGGCCAGTTCGCGCGTGTCCTTGAACACGGTCGAGGTCTGCTCCTTGCGCAGGATCGACTTGATCGAAGGCACTTCGGCGTCCTGCCCCGACACCACCGGCATCGGCTGCGAGCCCGAGCCGTAGCCCACGCCCTTGAGCGACGACAGGATGCCGATGGAAAGGCCGTCGTAGGGCGACAGCACCGCATCCACCCGGTCCTTGGTGTAGTAGGCCGACAGCAGGTTGTCCATGCGCGCCTGCGCCACCGCGCCGTCCCAGCGCAGCGTGCCGACCTTGTCCATGCCCATCTGCTTGCTGCGCACCACCAGCTTGCCGCTCTTGATGTAGGGGTCGAGCACCGACATCGCGCCGTTGTAGAAGAAGAAGGCGTTGTTGTCGTCGGGCGACCCGCCGAACAGCTCGATGTTGAACGGCCCCTTGCCGCTCTTCAGGCCCAGCGCCGCCTCGATCGACTGCGCCTGCAGCACGCCGACCTGGAAGTTGTCGAAGGTGGCGTAGTAGTCGACGTTCTTCGAGCCCTTGATGAGCCGGTCGTACGCGATGACTTTCACGCCCTTGTCGGCGGCCTTCTGCAGCACGTCGGACAGCGTGGTGCCGTCGATGGCCGCGATGACCAGCACCTTCGAGCCCTTGGTCACCATGTTCTCGATCTGCGCGAGCTGGTTGGGGATGTCGTCGTCGGCGTACTGCAGGTCGGTCTTGTAGCCCTTGTCCTTGAAGTACTTCTGCATGTTGGCGCCGTCGGCAATCCAGCGGGCAGAAGACTTGGTGGGCATCGAGATCGCGATCAGGCCCTTGTCCTGCGCATGGACCAAGGGCGTGAAGCCGACGACGGCCAGCGCCACGCCCGCGAGCGTGGCCTTGAGGAAGTTGCGTTTCATGTCGGGATGTCCTCAGTATTTGCGGTTCGGAAATTCCTTGGCCGCGACTTCCATCGGGAAGATGCTCTCCACGGTCACGATGCGCTTGGGCAACGTCTTGCCGTCCTTGATGTCCTTGACCGCCTGCATGAGCTGCGGCCCGAGCAGTGGGCTGCACTCGACCGACACGTTGAGCTTGCCGGCGATCATGGCCTCGAAGGCGCCCTTCACCCCATCGATGGAAATGATGACGATGTCCTTCGCCGGCTTCAGGCCCGCTTCTTCAATCGCCTGGATGGCGCCGATGGCCATGTCGTCGTTGTGCGCGAACAGCACATTGATCTTCTTGCCGTCGGCCTTCAGGAAGGCTTCCATCACTTCCTTGCCCTTGGCGCGGGTGAAGTCGCCGGTCTGCGAACGGATGATCTTGAACTTCGGGTCGGCCTTGATGATTTCCTCGAAGCCCTTCTTGCGGTCGATGGCCGGGGCCGAGCCCACGGTGCCCTGCAGCTCGACGATGTTCACGTCGCCCTTCTGGTCCTTCATCTTCTCGACCAGCCAGCGCCCGGCCTTGCGGCCTTCCTCGATGAAGTCGGAGCCCATGAAGGTCACGTAGAGCGAGTCGTCCTTGGTGCTCACCGAGCGGTCGGTCAGCACCACCGGGATCTTGGCGGCCTTGGCCTCGCGCAGCACCGTCTCCCAGCCCGACTCGACCACGGGCGAGAAGGCGATCACGTCCACCTTCTGCGCGATGTACGAGCGAATGGCCTTGATCTGGTTCTCCTGCTTCTGCTGCGCGTCGGAAAATTTCAGCTCGATGCCCGCGTCCTTGGCGGAGGACTTGATCGACTCGGTGTTGGCGGTGCGCCATTCGCTCTCGGCGCCCACCTGCGCGAAGCCCAGCACGAGCTTCTTCTGCGCGAAGACGGACACGGGCAGCATGCTGCCAAGGGCTGCCGCGGCGAGCGCGGTGTTGAGGGTGCGGCGGTTCATGGTCATGGGATGTCTCCTTCTTGATGTGATGAATAAAACCCGTCCGGTCAGGCCAGCATGTAGCCGGTCTTCACCGTCGTGTAGAACTCCGCGGCGTGGCGCCCTTGTTCGCGCGGCCCGTAGCCCGACCCCTTGCGGCCGCCGAAGGGCACGTGGAAGTCCACCCCCGCGGTCGGCAGATTGACCATCGTCATGCCCACCACGGCATGGCGCCTGAAATGCATCGCGTGCTTCAGCGAATTGGTGCAGATGCCCGCGCACAGGCCGAAGGGCGTGTCGTTGCACAGTGCCAGCGCGTCGTCGTAGTCGTCGGCGCGCAACACGCAGGCCAGCGGGCCGAAGACTTCCTCGCGCGCGATGCGGTGCGAAGGCTTCGCCAGGAACAGCGCCGGGCTCATGTAGTGGCCACGGGTGGCGCGCTCCAGCGCCTCGCCGCCCCAGACATGCTCGGCGCCTTCCTCGCGCGCGATGCCGACCCATGCGAGGTTCTGCGCCAGGCGCTCCTCGTCGGCCACCGGGCCGATGTCGATGCCGCGCTCCAGCGCATGGCCGATCTTCAGCGCCTTGAGCCGCTGCCGCAGCTTCGCCACGAAGGCGTCGTGCACCGGCGCCTCGACGATCAGCCGGCTCGACGCGGTACAGCGCTGGCCAGCGGAAAAATAGGCACCCTGCACCGCGCAATCGACGGCGCGGTCGAGGTCGGCATCGGCCAGCACCACCAGCGCGTTCTTGCCGCCGGTCTCCAGCTGCACCTTGGCGCGGCGCGCGGCAGCCGCCTGCAGGATGCGCTCTCCGTTGGCCGGCGAGCCCGTGAAGCTCAGCGCGTCGACCAGCGCACTGTCGACCAGCGCCTGCCCCACTTCGCGGCCGCTGCCCATCACCAGGTTGAAGGCGCCGGCCGGCAATGCGGCGCGGCTGATGATCTCGGCCAGCACCCAGCCGCAGGCCGGCACCAGCTCGGCCGGCTTGAACACCACGCTGTTGCCGTGGGCCAGCGCGGGCGCGATCTTCCACGCAGGAATGACGAAGGGCGAGTTCCACGGCGTGATGAGCCCGACCACGCCCACCGGCTCGCGCGTGACGTCGACCTGCACGCCCGCGCGCACCGAGGCCACGTTCTCGCCACCGCCGCCGCCTGCACCGCCGCGGATGGCCTCGCCCGCGAAGAACTTGAAGATCTGGCCGGCGCGGGCCACCTCGGCCACGGCCTCCGGCAGCGTCTTGCCTTCCTCGCGCGCCAGCAGCAGGCCCAGGTCGTCCTTGCGCGCCAGCAGCTCGGCGCCGATGCGGTCTAGCACGTCGGCGCGCCGCTGCGGCGTGCTGTGGCTCCAGTGCGGAAAGGCTTCAGTGGCCGCGCGGATGGCGGCTTCGGCCTGGCGGCGGTCGGCGCGTGCGTACTCGGCCACCACTTCGCTGGTGTCCGAGGGATTGGCACTCACACCGGTGGTCGCGCTGGTTTCCCAGCGGCCGTTGATGTAGTTGCGCACGTTCAGATGAATCTCGCCGTGAATCACCGTGGCGTCGACCTTGTCTCTGTTGTTCTTGAACTTGCGGGCAGTCTAGGAACAGAATCGATATCGATCCAATCGTTTTTTGCGTGAAATGCATATCGATCGCCGGATTCTGGAAAACCCGATCAGTCCTTGGTCTTAAGAAAAATGACGAACTACAACCACTGGTTCATCCGCGCCCGGCTCAAGACAAGGCAGCTGCTGCTGCTCGTGGCGCTGGCCGAGGAAGGCAACATCCACCGCGCGGCGCAGGTGCTCAACATGACGCAGCCCGCGGCCTCCAAGCTGCTGAAGGACCTGGAAGACGTGCTGGAGGTGCCGCTGTTCGACCGCCTGCCGCGCGGCATGCGCCCGACCTGGTACGGCGAGACCATGATCCGCCATGCGCGCGTCGCGCTCGCGAGCCTGAACCAGGCGCACGACGAACTCACCGCGCTGAAGGCCGGGCGCTTCGGCCAGGTCAGCGTGGGCGCCATCACCGCGCCGGGGCTCACCCTGCTGCCGCCGGCCGTGGCCATGGTCAAGCGCGAGCAGCCCGACCTGCGCGTGTCGCTCGAGATAGAGACCAGCCCCGCGCTCATCGAGCGGCTCGAGCAGGGCAAGCTCGACATCCTGGTGGCGCGCCTCTTTGCCGAGCACGACAAGTCGCAGCTGCGCTACGAGGCGCTGAGTGAGGAACCCGTGTGCGCGCTGGTGCGGCCGGGCCATCCGCTGCTGGGCGTGAGCGGCCTCACGCTGCGCGACGTGGTGAGCGCCGGCTGGATCGTGCCGCCGGCCGGCAGCGTGCTGCGCCACCGCTTCGAGCTGATGTTCCAGGAAGAAGGCCTGGCGCCACCGACCAACACCATCGAGAGCTCGGCCCTGCTCTTCATCACGCGCATGCTGCAGCAGAGCGACATGGTGGCGGTGCTGGCGACCGACGTGGCGCGCTACTACGCATCGCACGGCATCGTGTCGCTGCTGCCGCTGGACATGCCCTGCCACATGGACGCCTTCGGCATCATCACGCGCACCGACAGGCTCCTGTCGCCCGCGGCCCGGGTGATGATGAAGGCGCTGAAGACCGCGAGCCTCAGCGTGTACGGCCGCAAACTCGAGATCGACTGACCGGATTCATTCGAGGAATGCCGCGGAACCGGCTTTGCCGGGCCGCAGGCATTGCCCCCGGCGAGGGGGTTGGCGAAGCGACACGAAGTGCGCGAAGCCTGGGGGAGTACCTGATTACGTCCAACCAGCGTCCACGGTGAATTCCTGAGCCGTGCACATCTTCGCGTCGTCCGACGCGAGGAACAGCACCATGCGCGCGATGTCTTCCGGCATCAGCTTGTCGGGCAGGCACTGGTTGCGGTGCAAGGCCTTCTCGCCTTCCTCGTCGAGCCACAGCTTCACCTGCCGCTCGGTCATCACCCAGCCGGGCGACACGGTGTTGATGCGGATGCGCTCGCGGCCCAGTTCCACGGCGAGCCCGCGCGTGAGCCCGTTCACCGACGACTTGGCAATCGCATAGCAGGGGTAGCCCGAGCCCTTGGTCTGCCAGCCGGTGGAGCCCAGGTTCACCACCGAGCCGAAGCCCAGCCGCTTCATGCCCGGCACCACCGACTGGATCGCGAACAGCGCGGGCCGCTCGTTGATGGCCATGCGGTTGTCGTAGTAGTCGGGCGTGACCGATTCGAGCGTGTGGCGGTCGTCGCTCGCCACGTTGTTCACCAGCACCGCAAAGTCGCCGAGTTCGCGCGCCGCGTCGGCGATGGCCTGCTGCAGCGCCGCGATGTCGCGCACGTCGCATGCGCGCCACCAGGGCGCCGCATGGCCGGCATCCACGATCTGCCGCGCGAGCTGCGCGCTGGCGCCCTCGGCGATGTCGACGAAGGCCACGCGCGCGCCCTGCGCCGCGAATGCGGCGACGATGGCCGCGCCGATGCCGCTGCCGCCGCCGGTGACGAACACCGTGCGGCCCTTCAGGCTCGGATGAATGGAAAGCTGGGTCGAGTTCAAGAAAGCGTCTCCAGAAGCCCGGCAAATGACATTGCAATACGCATATCAATCGATGCCAGTATTTTCAATTTCTATTATCAATATGCCTTGATACGATCCGCCGCGTCAAGAAGACATGACACCGAGCAACGGAACAACAAATGAACAAGCACGAGACAAACACCCCCTCTTCTTCCTCTTCCTCATTGCCTGCGCCGGTGGTCGAAGGCGCGCCCGAATGCATCTGGCCCGCCGGCGCCAACCTCGGTGAAGGCACGATGTGGTCGCAGCGCGAGCAGGCGCTGTACTGGATCGACATCCTCACGCCGCGCCTCTTCCGCTACGACCCCGCCACCGGCGCGCAACGCACCTGGACCTTCGACGAGGAGATCACCGCCATCGCCGAGCGCGCATCGGCGCCGGGCCTTTTCATCACGCTGCGGCGCGGCTTCGCGCTGTTCGACACCACCGCGCCGGGCGACGGGGCCAAGCCGCGCTACCTGCACCAGCCGGAGACCGAACGCACCGGCAACCGCTTCAACGACGGCAAGTGCGACGCGCGGGGCCGCTTCTGGGCCGGCAGCATGGACTTCGACTGCAAGGCACCCACCGGCGCGCTCTACCGCTACGACGCCGGCGGCCGCTGCACACGCCACGACGACGGCTTCGAGGTGACCAACGGCCCGACCTGGTCGGGCGATGGCCGCACCATGTACTTCAACAACACGGTGCTCAACAAGCTCTACGCCTACGACTTCGACATGGAAGCCGGCACGGTGTCGAACCGCCGCGAGTGGCACCGCTTCCCCAAGCCCGACGGCCTGCCGGACGGCATGACCACCGACGCCGCCGGGCGCCTCTGGATCGCGCACTGGGGCGGCGCCTGCGTCACCTGTCACGACCCGGTGAGCGCCGCCGAGCTGTGCCGCATCGACATACCCGCGAGCCACGTGACCGACTGCGCCTTCGGCGACGCCGACCTGCGCACGCTCTACATCACCACGGCCCGCAACAGCCTCACGCCCGAGCAGCAGGCAGCCGAGCCGCTGGCCGGCGGGCTCTTCAGGGTGCGCATCGGCAGCCCTGGCGTACCAGCGGCGCTGTTCGCGGGCTAGCAATTCCCGACGCGGCCAGGGGCCGCAGCGGGCATCGGCTCGCCAAACAAGCGTAGTTATCGGACATTCGGACTTTCCGACGCCGATGGCCATGCTGAATTTCTCGACCGACGACCTCCGCCCCCAGGACCGCTTCGACCACTGGTGCGAAGCGCGAGGGCGGCACATGTTCGGCGTGACGATCGAGCTGGAACGCGAGCGCCGGCCGCAATTCCAGGGCCGCTTCCACGCCGCGGCGGTCGGCAGCGCCACGGTCTCGGACATGCGCGCCTCCTCCTACCAGATCAGCCGCACCAGCGCCGACATCGCGCGGGTGGCCAGCCAGAGCCTGTGCATCGGCCTGCAGGTGCGCGGGCCGGGGCTGATGAGCACCGGCCGGCAGTCCGGCATGCACATCCGCGAAGGCGACCTCGTCGTCAATCACTCCGACCTGCCCTACGCCGGCATGCCGCTGCGCAGCGACGGCTTCGACTTTCGCATGGTGCGGATTCCGCTGACGCAGGAACTGCTGCTCGGTGCGCGCGCCGACGACCTGTTCGCCGAGCCCATGGGCTCGGCCACGCCCTTCCTGCGCCCGCTGATGGCGA
The DNA here is from genome assembly GCF_022009635.1 of Variovorax paradoxus. Lineage (NCBI taxonomy): Bacteria > Pseudomonadati > Pseudomonadota > Betaproteobacteria > Burkholderiales > Comamonadaceae > Variovorax > Variovorax paradoxus. The sequence continues at coordinate 1,729,534 of NZ_CP091716.1, read as the reverse complement.
GCTTTCATGCGCTCACGCGGCGCCCGGCCGAGCTCCCCAGCCCCGAGACCGAGGTCACCCACGCCGCCCGGCTCGCGCTGCTGGCGCGAGGTCGGCTGGCGCCGGGCCTGCCGGAAAGCCGCGCAGCGCTGCGCTCGGGCCTGCTGCATGCGGCGCGCGACATCCTGGCGCGCGACCTGCGCCAGCCCGACCTGTCGCCGGCCACCATCGCGCGCGAGCTGGGCATTTCGCTGCGGCAGGTGCATGTGCTGTTCGAGCCCACCGGGCTGTCTTTCGCGCGCACGCTGACCGCCATGCGCCTGGCCGATGCCTCGCGGATGCTGGCCACGGCGCCGGAGCGTTCGGTCACCGACATCGCCTACCTCTGCGGCTTCGACAGCATCGCCACTTTCTATCGGGTGTTCCGCGCGGCCTACGCCATGACGCCCCGGGACGCCCGCGCGATGGCTGAAGGCGTCTGAGGCGGGCGCAAGCGCCCTATTTTCGAAAACAGAAGTACCCAAAAATTCCGACCGCGTGCGCGGATTGAGAAGACGGGCCGCGCGCCTTCGCGAATCATGCGCGGCTATGTATCTGCATCCCCTGACAGCCGGCTTGCCGGCGGCGGAGCGGGAATCGCTTGCCCGCCACAGCCAGCTTCGCTACTTCAAGCGCAACGAGACCGTGCTGCAAATCGGCGAGACCACGGACAGGATCTACTGCGTGGCCACCGGCCTGCTGCGCGTGAGCGCGCCCGGACGCGACGCCAACGCGGAGTTCACCAGCGAGTTCATCCGGCCGGACGATTTCTTCTTCGACCTCACGATCCGGGAAGACAGCTACCGCTCGACGCAGGCGCTGGTGGCGACGCTGCCTTCGTCGGTGTACCTGATGCCCATCGCCGTCATGCGCGCGCTGTGCGTGCGGCACCCCGGCGTGGCGATGGCGCTGCTGGGCCTGGCCATGAAGCGCATGAGCATGCTGCGCGGCCAGATGCGGCGCGTGACGACGCTGCCCTCCGAAGACCTGGTGCGCCGCGTGCTCTACCAGCTCACCGAGCTGGCGCCGGCCAGCGCGGGCGGCTACGACAAGCGCATCTCGCAGTCGCTGATCGCCTCGTACTCGGGCCTGTCGCGCGAGGTGGTCAACAAGACCATGCGCGACATGGAAAGCCGCGGCCTGCTGCGGCGCGACGGAGACGCCGTGCATGTGTCGCCCGAATTCGCGGCGACCGACTTCGGCGCGCTGCCGCCGGATTCCTCAGCCGGCAGAGAACCGGTGCTCGGTCGCGCTGCGGAACACCTCGCACGGGCGCAGCACTGTTGAGGGAAAGCCGGGCCGGTTCGGCGAATCGGGAAAGTGCTGCGTTTCCAGGCACAAGCCGTCGCCTTGGCGCAGGCTCGCGCCGCCGCTGCCCAGCAGGCTGCCGTCGAGGAAATTGCCCGAATAGAACTGCACGCCGGGCTCGCTGGTGTGCACCTCCATCACGCGGCCCGATGCCTCGTGTTCCAGGCGCGCCGCCAGCGCCAGCCCCTGGTGGGCATCGCTGCGGTCGAGCACCCAGTTGTGGTCGTAGCCGTGCGCGAGCAGCAGTTGCTCGTGGCCCTGGCGGATGCGCTCGCCAATGACGGTAGCGTTGCGAAAGTCGAACGGCGTTCCGGCCACGTCGGCCAGGCCGGCGGGGATCAGCGTGGCATCGACCGGGCAATAGCGGCTCGCGGGCAGCGTCAGCCGGTGGTCCATGACGGAGCCACCGGCATTGCCCGCGAGGTTGAAGTAGTCGTGGTGACTCAGGTTCAGCACCGTGGGCCTGTCGGCCTGCGCGGCGTAGTCGATGCGCCAGGTGTTGGCCGCGGCGCTCAACGTGTAGCGCACCGTGGCGCGCAGCTCGCCGGGGTAGCCCTCTTCGCCGTCGGGGCTGGTGTAGCGCAGCTCGATGGCGACGTCGCCGCCGGCTTCCTGCGCCGTCAGCGGCACGATGTCCCAGAAGCGGGTGCCGAAGCCCTTCGCGCCGCCATGCAGCGAGTTGGGGCCGTCGTTCAGCACGAGCTGATGGGCCGCGCCGTCGAGCGAAAAACGCCCCGCCGCGATGCGGTTCGCGAAGCGGCCGACGATGGTGCCGAAGTGCGGATGCGGCTTCAGGTAGGCCTCCAACGAGGGCAGCCCCAGCACGATGTTTTCGGCCTGCCCGCGCCGGTCGGGCACGCGCAGCGCGGTGACGATGCCGCCCAGGTTGATGGCGCTCAGGCTCAGGCCCCGGCCGTTGTCCAGCGTGTATTCGGTCACGGCGCGGCCGTCAGGCATGCGGCCGTAGGCGCGCGAGGTGATGGAGCTGCTCATGGGTATGCGTTCCGCTGGCTGCGGCGGCTAGGGAAACAGCGCCTCGCGCGCGCACAGCGAGGCGGTGCGCAGGCCGATGCGGTCGGTGAGGTCGTGGTATTCGGGCGGCTCGGCCGCGTGCGTGCGGATCTCGACGCGGTGCCCCGCCTTGCCCACCTCGTCGGCAAAGCGCTGCTGCAGCGCGAAGGGCGTGTTGCGGTCGTCGCGGTTGCCGATCAGCACGATGCGCCGCGCGGGGTCGCGCGCGATGCCGCCCACATGGTCGAGCGGGTCGTAGAACTGCGCGCTTCCCGTGGTGTCGGTGCGCCCGCCGTTCGAGCGGCCCAGAAGCTGCGCGCGCTCCAGCAGCCCGTAGGCGCCCGATGTCAGCACCGCGCAGGCCACGCGCGTGCGCCCCAGCGTGAGCAGCGCGGCGCCCGCGGTGGCGCCGCCGCTGTGGCCGAGGATGACGATGCGCTGCAGCTTGTGGCGCTGCATCAGCGCGTCGAGCGCGGCGTCCAGCGCATGGAACTCCACCAGCTGGCGGCGCTGGCGATGGTCGCCCGACGAGCCGTAGGTGCCCGGCCGCGCCATGAAGATCCAGGGCACGCCGGCGCGGTCTCGGCTGCGCTGCGCATCGAGCGTGCGCAGCGGCTCCGTGTTGCCGGGAATGCGCGTGGGCGCCTGGTCCATCACGCTGTCGCGGTCGCCCGAGAACTGCACGACGGCGATGCGCGCGCCGTCGATGTCGTCGCTCGCGAAGTAGCGGATGCAGGCCGGCCCTTCCACCGGCTGCACCCACAGGTAGCCCGCGCGGTCGGGGCAGCTCGCGCGGTCGGCGGGCTGGTTCCAGTGCAGCACCTCGTCGTTGCTGGCCGCAAAGGGGCGCGGCACGTCGGGGCCGGTGCGCTGGGCGCAGGCCGCCTGCGCCAGCGCGCACAGCAGGAGAGCGCAGCGCGCGTGCCGCCGCAGGAAGCCGGGCATGCTCATAGCTTGCGCAGCAGCACGGGCACCTCGCCGAAGTCGGAGCCGATGCGGTCGCCCTTCACCAGCACCAGGTCGCCGTCGCGCAGGAAACCGCCGAGGTACCCCGCGAGCTTCGAAGCGTCGTCGAAATGCGGGCCGAGCAGTTCGGCCGGCACTTCCTCGCGCAGCCAGCGCATTTCGTCGCCGTGCGTCACCACGTGCGCAATGCCCGATTGCAGCAGCGGCGCGGCCAGGCTGCGGTGCATGGCCTCGGCGTCCTTGTCGAGGTTGACGATGCGGCCCAGCACGCCGATCTTGCGCACGACAGGCCCCTGCGCCGCGCGCTGGAAGCCGCGCACGAACTCCATGGCGTTGCGCATCGACATGACTTCGGCATTCCAGCTGTCGTCGATCAACGTGGCCTGCACGCCGGCCTGCGTGCGCAGCGGATGCACCTGCATCACCGATGCCGGCAGGCGCACATGCGGCATGCGCGCGCAGGCGTCCTCTGCGTCGAAGCCCATGGCCACCAGGGCCGCGAAGGCCAGCGCCGAGTTGCGCACCAGCCCGGCGCTGTGCAGCGGGAACGAATACGCCACCGTGCGCCCCGCCATCGCAATGCGCACGCGGCAGCCGCCGCCGGGCTCGGGTTGCGTGTCGACGATGCGGATGTTGGCCTCGGGCCCCGTGCCCACCACCCAGATCGCGCCGGCCGTGCGCGCTGCCGCCTGCACCACCTGCTGCAGGCAGGGAATGTGGTCGGGCACGATGGCCACGCCGCCGGGCTCCAGCCCCAGGAAGATGCGCGACTTGTACTCGGCCGTGAGCTCCAGCGTCGAGGCCTGCCGCGTCTGCGACAGCCCGATCTCGGTGATGACGGCCACGTGCGGCCGCGCCTTCAGCGAGATGGGCCCGCGCTCCATCCACAGCCCGCTCTGCGCCATCTCGAGGATGCACACGTCGGTGTCGGCCGCCAGGTTGGCCAGCATGGCCGGCACGCCGACGCGCGAGTTGTAGTTGTCGATGGTGGTGTGCACGCGCGCGCGCTCGGGCAGCAGGTCGCGCAGCATGGCGATGGTGGACGACTTGCCGACCGTGCCGGTCACGCCCACCAGCAAACCCTTGTAGCGGGCCCGCGCGGCGGCGCCCAACGCGAGCATCGCGGCGATCGGATCTTGCACCTGCAGCAGCGGGAAGGCCGCATCGAGCCCCTCGACCTCGTGCGCGACCACCGCGCCCGCCAGCGCATGCTGCAGCCCGGGCAGTTCGAGGTGGCGGTCCCAGTTGTCGGCGCGCGGCTTGCTGTAGCTTTCGTGCACGGCGAGCGTGCGGTAGTCGGAAGCCACGAAGAGCGACGGCGCCGGCAGCATCGACATGTGGAGGGGCCCGCGCACCACCGAATTCACGAACCAGCCTGGCGGCGGTTCCACCATCCAACGGCCGCCCGTGATCTGCTGCAGCTCGTCGGCGGTCCACACCGGCGCGGGCGCGTTGCCCTCGCCTAGGCGGTCGACAGCCAGCACCGGCGCGGGGCGCTCGGGCAGCGGCACCGGAAAATCCGGCACGCGAAGGCCGCACCACACCTGCAGGCGGCGTGCACTCGAGAGCTCTGGCGGCAGCTCGGGCAGGTTGCCGCGCAGGCGCAGCTCGAGCTGCAGCACGTCGCTTTCGAGCAGGCCGGGGCGCGGCGGGCGCAGGCCGTAGCGGTCGCGGTAGATGCGCCCTGGCTCCCAGCGGCTGGTGGGCCACATCCAGTCGCAGGGGTCGTGGTCCATGCCCTCGCCCCACGGCGGCATCGTGCTGCTGCGCATCGGCAGCGCGCGGAACTGCAGCCGCAGGTCGGCCGCCACGGGCTCGTCGATGCACCAGAAAGACTCGACCCACAGCATGCGCCGACCGACGATCTGCCGCGGCGCGATGCGCAGCCCCAGCAGGCGCAGCGGGCCGATCTGCAGCGGCGTGATGCGCGCGTCGTCGGGCACCGCGTCGGCCAGCCATTCGGGACGCGGCGCGCGCACCGGGCCGACGACCGGCGCGGGACGCACGGCCGGCGCCACGGCCGAAGCCGGATCGGCCTGGAACGCGGGCCGCTCCGGCGGCGACAGCCGCAGCGCGCAACGCCCGCCCTGCACCATCGTCATCTGCGTGCCGAGCGCGCGGCACTGCTCGGCGAAGCGCGCGCTGAGCGCCTCGGCCTGCTCGCCCGCGAGCTGCCGCGAGAAACCGTAGCCGACGCCGACCGGCGTGAACACCACTGCCTCCACGCCGTGCAGGCCCAGCGCCAGCGTGAACACGCCGGAGTCGCCGAAGTCGTTGCGGATGGAGTCGAACAGCAGGTCACCCGCGTCATGCAGGATCGGCCGGCCGCGATAGACCTCGATGCCCTGCAGCACGTGCGCCGAGGTGCCGAGCACCGCATCCGCGCCCGCGTCGACGATGGCATGGCCGACAGCGACTTCTGCCGCCGAAGGCGCGGTCTCCAGGTTGGCGCCCCAGTGCACCGCCACCAGCACCACGTCGGCCTCGCGGCGCGCGGCCTCGATGCGCGGCGCGAGCTCGGCGGTCCATGCGGCAGGGTCGTCCAGCGGCAGCCAGGCCGCGCCCGCGCGCTCGGCGCTGGCGGCAAAGCGCTGCTGCGTGGCGTCGAGCGAGAACAGCGCCACGCGCACGCCGCCCGCGCGGCGGAAGGCGGGGCGCCATGCGGCCTCCAGCGTGCGCCCGGTGCCGGCGTGGGCGATGCCGGCGGCATCGAGGTGCGTCTGCTGTTCGAGCAGCGCCTCGGCGCCGTAGTCGCCGCTGTGGTTGTTGGCGGTGGCGACCATGCCGATGCCGGCCTCGGTCAGCACCGCGAGCATCTCGGGCCGCGCGCGGTAGTAGTACGGCCCGGCCTCGCCCTTGTCGATGCCTTGTTCGCCGGTGGTCGCGACCACGCATTCGAGGTTCACGATGCGCAGGTCGGCATCGCGCAGCGCGGCGATGTCGCCGAGCATCCTGCGCGCGCCGCCCAGCTCGTGCATCCGGTAATGCTGGCGCCGCCCCAGGTTCACGTCGCCGCCCCACGCGACCGTGCCGGTGCCGGCGCGCCGCCCTTGCTGCTGACCCTCGCTCGCCTTCAGCATGCGGTGGTAGGCCACGTAGCCCGACAGGTAGTGCTCCACGTCGTCGATGCGCACGCGGAAGCTGTGGTGCTTGATGAAGAACGAGCCGGCGATGCGCGCGGGGTTGCGGAAGAACATCGCCAGCTCGGGCCAGAAGTGGCCGTTGGCGAGGTAGCGCGCACGGTATGCCAGCGCGCGGTCGAACTTGTCGCGGTCGAGTTCGGCCAGCAGCGGGCGCAGCGCGGGGTCGGCTTCGAGCCGCAGCACCATGTCGCGCGCGGCCATCATCAGCTCCAGCAGCGTGGGGAAGGTGGTGATGCGCTCGAGCACGAAGTCCAGGTAGCCCGCCACGTTGCGCAGGCCGAACTGGTAGTAGCGCGTCTCTGGCCGGTAGCGCGTGAGTTCGTTGACGCAGTAGCTCAGCCAGTGGTCGTGCGCGCGCCAGTGCTCGGCCGCGATGAAATGCTCGAAGGCTTTCTCGACCACCGCGAGCCACCGTGCGTCGCGCGTGAGGCCGTACAGCCGCATCAGGCCGAAGGCGGCTTCGCCGTCGTAGTAGATGACGCGGAACTTGTCTTTCACGTCGAGCGAAGGCGCGGTCAGCACGTGCACGAAGCTGCCGGTCTCCGCGTCCTGCATGTGGCGGATGCCGAGCGCGAGCTGCTCCAGCAGCGGCAGGAATTGCCTGTCACCCGTGAGCTCCATGTACTTGACCAGCGCGAGCAGGCACACGGCGCTGCCGCCGAGCTTGATCTCGTTGCCGATGTCCAGCAGGTAGGCGGCGCGCGTGCCGTCGGGCAGCACGGCCGGGCGGATGAGCGTGCCCGCGAGGAAGCCGATCGAGCGGTCGATGGACGCCTTCAGCGTGTCGCTGCGCGTGAGCTCCCAGGCCTCGAGCATGGCGTAGGTCGAGCTTGCGTGGCGCAGCGTGTTGTAGGTTGGAATGAGGCGGTCGAAGCAGGGAAACCAGCCATAGTCGAACTCGCCCGTGGGCTTGACCTGGCCAGCGAGGTAGGTGCTGGCGTCTTCGATGAGGGTGCGGATCTGCGGCGCGTTCCAGTCGGAGAGCGTGCGAAATCCTGCCGCCTGCCCTTCGGCTGTGATGGGCCACGCGCCGTTGGCGTCGACGTACACGGCGCGGGTGGTGAAGCACCAGACGGGCGCTTCGTCGTCCGACGGAAAGTCGATCTCGCGGCCGAAGCGGCGTTTGCTGAGCAGGTGCAGGTTGCCGGGGTTGGGCTCGGCGTGGTCGACGTCGCCGTTATAGAGCACCGCGCCGCCGTGCATTTCCTGGGCGAGCAGGGCAATCTCGAAGCGTGCGTCGAAGGCGATGCCTTCGTTGAAGTAGTTGCGCTTGGTTTGCGCCAACTTCGCCTTGAGCTCGCGCCAGCGCATGGGGGTGACTTTGTCGACGACTTCGGCGCGCAGGCGTTGCGGCGGGTTTTCGCCGCGGGCGGCCTGCGCCGCGATGGCCTCGGCGGCGGCTTGCCATGCGGCTTCGATGTTGGCGCCACGGCCGGATGCCACGCGGGCGCGGCTGCTGTCTTCGCCCGTGGCGAAGAAGACCACGCATCCGGCCTCCGGGGTGGCGGGGTTCGCTGCGGGCAGCATGCCCGCCGGGTCCGCCAGGGCTTGCCTGGCTCGGGTCAACAAATCGACGAGGGGGTTCGGATCGATGGTCATGCAGCGGCGAATGATGACAGGGCGTCGAGCGGCTTGCCATACCGTCAATCCATGGGATTGCTCTTGTTGTTGTTTGCTCGGGAGTGGCTTTGTTCAGGGCGCGTGCACAGGGCACGATGAGGGCGGCTGTGGATTTGCGGAGTTGGACGCTGCAGCGGATTGCCGGTGGATATGGGCGGGTGCGCGGCCGAGCTTTTGCGAGATGCAGGTGCTAGGCGGGCAGAGTTTTGACGGGCGGGCTCAGGGCATGGTCGAGATTGGCAGGACTGCGTTCGATGCCCGCTTCAAGCTGGCTTTTGACGTTCGGTGCGCTCTCACTAATGGGTACTATCGACCAACCGGACGTTCCCTACCGACTGCCAATTCGCCCGTCGACGCCAACATCATGACCATCGAAGTTGACCTCAACATCGCCGAGATTCCCTACGAGTCAGGAGCCATCAGGTTCCGATATGCGAGGGTGATGGCACCAGACCGGACGCGATGGATTCGGCACGGTTTCTTCGTTGAATACCATGAGAACGGCACAGTGGCTTCCGAAGGCCAGTACGTTGATGGCAAAGAGGACGGGCTATGGCGCGACTTCCACCCGAACGGTCGACCTGCATCCGAGGGATGCTATCGCGAGGGCAAGGAGGTCGGTGTGTGGCAGTTCTGGAGTCCCGATGGCACTGCGGAACCGAGCACTATTTTCAGCTGACGGCCAGGACAAGACGTTCAGCACGAACCTCCAGCGAGGCACATGAAGACCCTTGCGATAGCTGCCATTGACGGATACCAGCGGTTCATTTCGCCTTACAAGGGCTTCGGCTGCGCACATCGAATGCGGACGGGCGAAGCTTCCTGTTCGCGATTCGCAAAGCGAGCGATTGCTCGCCTCGGGTTGATAACCGGCGCCCTGGTCACCATCCGTCGATTTGAAGCATGCGCCGCTTCGGCGCGAATACTCTCCAGCGCGGACGCCCGCGCAGCTGCGGCGCCGCCGGAAGCTCCCGCAGAGGCTTGCCCGATTTGGTCTCGCTGGGGTGCGAGAAAGCTGTCAGGGTGCTGCGGATGCTGGCCCGGCTAAGTCAGAATGCGGCCAGGAGCGGTCATCCACTTGAGCAACTGCCCTTTGTTGCAGGAACCTATAGACGATGCGTGAGCCCCACCCCTACCCGGAGATTTACTGCGACTTCAATGCAAGGTTGAGCGACCGCGGGTATTCACTGGAACGAATGGGTTCAATCCGGGACTTGAGCAAGCTAGGCCTCAAGCTGGAAGAAGCTGTCGGTAAACGCTTCACCTTCGTCGCAGACGATACGGACAAAAGCGGCGTTCCTGATGACATCATGTCCAATGGCGTGGTGGTCAAGGATGAGCGATACGGGTTTCTTGCCCTTCTTGATACGCCAGACGACTTCTATTGGCGTTCCCAACTGACTGGCTGCGACGAAGCGTAGTTGGATAGCTGCATTTATTGAACGACCGCCGTTGCGGATCGCGGATGTCTCCTACGTGCCCGAAGCGGAAGTAGCATCTCGTGTCGTGCACGATTGCCACAAGTCGCCCAGTCCTGCGGCCTCCTCCTTTATTTCACTGCAGGGAGCACCCGGCGCCCTGTGCACGATGAGGGCGGCTTTGGGGTTGGCAGTTCGGCCGCTGCGGCGGGCATGACCAGTTGAATGCCCTCTTCGAACTGGTTGCGAACACTCGTTCCGATTCCTCAAATAGTTCTGAAGGACCAAAAGCGGCAGTATTGCTACAGTGCCCAAGTTCGTTTTCAGCACAGACCTCTGTCGGTGTCCAGGGCTGAATCCAGGGCCGTTGTTCTTTGTGCAATAGGCGACGAGAGTTCATTGCGCTGGTTTGCGAGCGCCAATTCGAGGAGAGCCAATGCTGCCCAAGGTACTCGGGCGCCGCGTACCCACCTTTGAAGACGTTGCCACGTTCGTGTTTGGATGTGTTTCGCACCGAGACGGGAGAAAGCTCAACATGAACCTCTCATTCGACTCAAAGCAGGTTAATTAGGTGAAGCCGACCCCTGAACAGATCGCAAGTCTCATCGCCCTGCTTAAGATTAAGCAAGCCTCCGAAGATGAGTTCGTGCGGTTGCACGGTCATGCGCGCTTTCCCGTGTACACCCACATGGAAGGCAAGATGGTCATTGCCATCGGCGGAACGTTGAACAAGCAAATTCGTGAGGGGCCGTACAACCTGCTGGACGTGTATCACGACACGGCGCTCGACCTCTTTGGTGAGGACCGCATTCAGGCCGAGATGAATCGGCCATTTGAGGAACGACACCATGCGTTGCAATGGCTCAGTACGGCAGTGGATCAGCATGCTTTGGACGAGGCTGAAGGGGTCTATAGGCCTAGCGGTTCGTCGGTGGCTTGGGGTCGCCTGGGATATGACCTCTTCACTGTTCGAGACAACGCCAAGCTTCTCGCCAAGTTGAGCCGCGAGTTGCGAAATCCAGACGAGTTCCAAAGTGCACGATGTGAACTGCTGACGTGCTCAATTGCGGTTACAGCAGGCTTCGAGATTCAGTTCGAGGACGAGGCTGACACTAATAAGCGGCACGTCGAGTTTGTCGCCGTCCACACGGAAGCTGGCATTTCCATCTCAGTCGAGGCGAAGAGCCGGCGCCGAAACGGAGTTCTCGGCTTCAAGGGCGGCCACGCGGGCGACCCGGGGGCTAAGGTCAAGATTCGGAGCCTCCTGGAGGATGCGCTTGGTAAGGCGCCGGAGTACCCGCTGTACGTCTTCGTTGACGTGAACTTGCCTTTCGGCACAAAGGAAGAGCGCATGCGGTGGCTCACAGAGATTCAGCAGACGGTGCACGACCTTCATGCAGAGGGTTATTTGCGAGACAGCTTGTTGCATGGCGTCTTGTTCATGAATGACCCGTCGCACTACATCGGGCCACGTCACCTTGGCGCGCCGACGGACTCGCTTTGGGCATACCCCGTGAAGCTGCGCGAGTTGAAGTTGCCGGAAAGCGGGGACGATGTATTGGACCGGTTGCTGCTGGCCTGGACGCAGCGGAACGCCCCGCCAAGCATGGGCCCTGGCGACTAAAGTGGGTTCGGACTGCTGCTGGCGCTGCAAAGCAGATGCTCGCATGTCTGTCGGTGATCAACATGGATCGCATGGCTGCCGCCAAAGCCAACTCGAAGGCGACCTCAACCGCGCCAACCTTCCTCCATCACAGAGGCATCAGCCGTCTCGCTCCAAAGAGCACTGTTCGCTGGGCGCTCCGCGTCGCGCCCTCTCGCTCATCTGAAACAGTTGCCCCGCCTTGCGAGCAAGATCAGCCGCAAGCCAAAGCACGTTATCCAGTTGCCGAGGCCCGTCACCACTACACCAGTCGATGTGCTCCCCGTGGCAGAGCCACAAAAGAGCTTCGAGTTGAGTGAGGGTGTTTTCGAGAAGATCCGCCGGGTCGTGGGCGTTGTCTTCGGAAGCTACCGGCGTGCGAGGCCGGGCTATAGTCTTGCTAGCCATTTTTGTGCGTTCCTTCCAAGGTTGTTGCACGAACTTGGTTAGACGGCTGGAGTGCTCGCTACACCCCGGCCGTCGCCTTTTGATACCTCGCATCCGCATCGCTGCTTTCGCACCGACGACCTGCCGCGAGGCAAGCAGCCTTCAAACATCTGAGTGGTGGGTGTCGGGCCTTCCTTCCCCCCTTGGTGGGGCATCGAGTGACAGGGGCATCCACTCTAGAGAAGAACCCGTCGAAACAGCCGCTCGATGCGGCATGAAGTCCCGCAGAGCGCCAACAAATGCAGCTTCCACAGCGGCGCTGAACGCTCACGCTGGCGGGGTGCCTTGCGCAGCGAAATAAAGAAGGAGCCCGAAGGGCGGGGGACATTCGCGGAGCAAGGTACCCCGTCGGCGTGAGCACGCCCTGAAGGCATTCGACACCGGGGCCTTCGATACCGCATCGGGCCGCAAGGCTTCTGCACAAGCCGCCGTGCGAATCGCGCCCGCGCCGCAGAATTGCCGCTCCTGTGGAGCCGCATCGTCATCATGAGCCAGACAACATTCCCGCCGCGCCTGTTCGAGCCCCTGAAGCTCGGCCAGCTCGAGATAGACAACCGCATCGTCATCGCGCCGATGTGCCAGTACTCCGCCACGGAGGGCACGCCGGGCGACTGGCACCTGATCCACCTCGGCCACCTGGCGCTCTCGGGCGCGGGTCTGCTGATCATCGAGGCGACGGCGGTGGAGGCCGAAGGGCGCATTTCGCCCGGCGACCTGGGCCTTTATTCCGACGCCAATGAAGAAGGTCTGGCGCGCGTGCTGCGTGCAACGCGCGCGCATTCGCCCATCAAGATCGCCATGCAACTGGGCCACGCGGGGCGCAAGGCGTCGAGCCGCGCGCCGTGGGAAGGCGGCAAGCAGATCCGCCCCGGCGAGCCCGGCGGCTGGAAGGCATATGCGCCCTCGCCCGTGCCGCATGCGCCCACCGAAGACCCGCCCATCGCGCTCGACGCCGCGGGCCTGCGGCGCGTGCGCGATGCATTCGTGGCGGCGGCGCGACGCGCGGCGCGGCTGGGCATCGAAGGCATCGAGATCCATGCGGCGCACGGCTATCTGCTGCACCAGTTCCTGTCGCCCATCGCCAACCACCGCGACGACGAATACGGCGGCAGCCTGGAGAACCGCATGCGCTTTCCGCTCGAGGTGTTCGACGCGGTGCGCGAAGCCTTCCCTGCCGAGCGGCCGGTGTGGGTGCGCGTGTCGGCCAGCGACTGGGTGCCCGGCGGCTGGGACCTCGACGGCACGGTCGCGTTCTCGCAGGCGCTGAAGGCGCGCGGCTGCGCGGCCATTCATGTGTCGAGCGGGGGCGTGTCGCCGCAGCAGGCCATCACGCTGGGCGCGGGCTACCAGGTGCCGTTCGCGGAACGCATCAAGGCCGAGGTCGGGCTGCCGACCATCGCCGTCGGGCTCATCACCGAGCCGGCCCATGCGGAGGCGATCGTCGCCAAGGGGCAGGCCGACGCGGTGTCGCTGGCCCGCGCGATGCTGTACGACCCGCGCTGGCCCTGGCATGCGGCGGCCGAGCTGGGCGCGCAGGTGAAGGCGCCGCACCAGTACTGGCGCTCGCAGCCGCGCGAGTTCAAGGACCTGTTCGAGAACGCGGCCTTCGGCGCGCGCTAGGCCCCGGCGAGCTCCAGATAGAAGAAGGTGGTGGCGCAGGGCTCGCCCTGCGGCAGCAGCGCGAAGCCGGGAACGGAGCCCACCCGCGTCCACCCGGTGCGGGCATAGAGGCGCTCGGCCTCGGGGCTGGAGGTGTCGAGCACCAGCAGCGTCTTGCCGCGCTCGCGCGCCTGCCGCTCGGCGGCGCGCATCAGCAGCTCGCCGATGCCCCGGCGCCGCGCCCGGCGGTGCACCAGCATCTTGGAGACCTCGCCGCGGTGCGGCTGGTTCTCGGGCTGGGCCAGCACCACCTGCACGGTGCCGACGATGCCTTCGGCATCTTCGGCGACCAGCAGCACGCGCTCGCCCGCCGCCACGCCTGCGGCCACGTTGCGCCAGAAAGCCTGCGCGCGCTCGGCAGTGAGCGGATGCATGAAGCTCACCGAGGCGCCGCCGTCCACGCAGTCGATCAGCAGATCGGCCAGGGCGGCCACCTGCGCGTCGGTCACGGTGTCGAGGGCGCGGATGCGCGGGGTTTCGGTCGTTGGGGTGGTGTTGGTGGTGTTGGTGGTGGTGGTCATGCGGGTCTCCATGCTGCGGGCTGGCTCGCGATGACGACGGCGTAGCGTGCGGTCTTGCGCGAGGGGTTGTGGTAGCTCACGGGGCGATCGAGCGGGTGCGCCAGGCAGTCGCCGGTGGACAGGCGGTGGGCCTTGTCGCCCACGGTGACTTCGATGGTGCCGTCGAGCACCCACACCTGCTGGTGCACCAGCGGCTCGCGCGCGCCGCTTTCATAGGCCACGCGCGCCTGGGGCGGAAACTCCACCTCGACGATCTGGATTGGCGACACGCCGCCGCCGGGCGACACGTTGCGCCGCATATAGCCCGAATGCGGGTCGCGCCATTGCACCTGGTCGGCCAGGCGCGACACGGGGCTGGGCGCGGGCTCGGGCGCGTCGAACAGCGAGGCCAGGACCACGCCGAGGCCGGTGGCGAGCTTCTCGAGCAGCACGGCGGTGGGGCTGCTCTCGCCGCGTTCGATGAGCGAGATCATCGAGCGGCTGACGCCGCAATGCGCGGCAAGTGCGTCGAGCGACATGCCGCGCGCGGCGCGAAGCTCGCGCACGCGCCGGGCGATGCGGTCGTTGAGGCTGGGGGGCGTGTCTTCCGTCATATTGGATGAAATATCCAATATGACGGAAGAAAGGTCAAGCGGCGATTTACCGCCGCAGCTTCAGCGCGGCATGCCGAGCAGTGCGCCGCGCGCGGCTTCGGAAGGGAAGACGCATGCGACGTCATGCGCGCAGCCCGGCACCACCACGACTTCGCGGCGCTTGTCCGGCGCCAGCACCGTCCTGTCGTACTGCGCATAGGCCAGCCCGCGCTGCATGCGGTAGGGGCCTTGCGCCGCCGCCGCGCACGACTTGTCGAGGATGCCGTAGTAGGTGCCCTTGGCCTCGCTGCTGTCGAGTTCGCCTTCGAGGTAGCTGATGTCGGCGCGGGCGTACTGCTCGCGCGCCTGCGCGGCGCCGCGACCCAAAAACGCGGGCAGGCCATCCGTGCCGTACTTCCAGCGGTTGACCGCGGGGCATGCGGCTGCGTCGGCCGGTGCGAGCGTGACGGTGCAGTTGCGCAAGGTGTCGGCGCCGCTGCCGCAGGCCTGCCAGTCGACGGGCGCGCCGTTGCGCATGGGCTGCGGTCGCACCGGATCGAAGTAGAGCCAGGTGCCCGGGTCGGAGACGACATAGCGCACCGACACCGCCCCGGGCGCCTTCCGCGCAAAGCCGATGTAGTGCTGCACCATCTGCGCGCCAGCGGAGAAGCCCGCGATGGTGACGGTGCGCAGGCTGGGCCAGCGCTGCGCGAGTTCGGCCACCAGCGCGTCCATGGCAGCGAACGAGGTGATGCGCGCGCCGTTCTCCGCGCGGCCGCCTTCGAGCCAGGAGCCGCAGGTCCACAGCAGGTCGCCGGACTGCGCCGACGGCACGCCGGCCGTGCTGCATTTGCGGGCCTTGTCGGCCGCGACCTGAAACAGCGGCGCGACGACCAGCGTGTCGTCGAGCGCGCCGGCGTTGCGCACCGCGAGCAGCGCCGCGTTGAAGGTCTTGTCGGCGTCGCGGGGGTGGCCGTGCATGGCGACCAGCGCCCGGGTCGGGCCGGCCGTGCCCTGTGCGCCGGGTGCGAGAGAGGCGTAGTAGTTCAGCGTGCCCTCGGCGCCGGGCGGCTGGAAGTTTCTGTAGCAGTCCGGCGCGGCGGCTGCCGTGCAACCCGAGAGATCGGGCGCGGCATGTGCCGGCACCGACAAGAGGTGCGCGATGCCCGCGGCCAGGAGGAACAACCATCTGCTCATGTGCGGCGCCTGCCTTTCATTGCCGCTTGCGCGGCGAGAAGCGGATTCTCCCGCGCCGGCCGGCCTGGTTTTTTATTCTGGTGTTAGCCGATTCTTCGAACACAAATTCGGCCGGCGCAAGAAGATCATCCAACATATCACCAGCCAGACCCGCCAAATGAGCCCCACCAGCGCCGCCCCCCTGCCCTCGCCCCTCGCCTCTTTCGCCGATGGCCTTGCCGCGCACCCTTCCGCGCTGCGCGAGCAGATCACCGCAGCCACCCGCCGCGCCGAGCCCGAGGCGCTGCCGCCTCTTCTTGCCCAGGCCCGCCTGCCGCGCGCGCAGGCCGATGAGGCGCATGCGCTGGCGCATCGCATCGCGCAGCAGCTGCGCTCGCGCAAGAACGCGAGCGGACGCGCAGGCCTCGTGCAGGGGCTGCTGCAGGAATACGCGCTCTCGTCGCAGGAAGGCGTGGCGCTGATGTGCCTGGCCGAGGCGCTGCTGCGCATTCCCGATGCCGAAACGCGCAACGCGTTGATCCGCGACAAGATCGCCCACGGCCAGTGGCAGACGCATGCGGGCCGCAGCCCGTCGGTGTTCGTCAACGCCGCCACCTGGGGCCTGCTGCTGACCGGCAAGCTGGTGGCCACGCACAGCGAGACCGGCCTGTCGGCCGTGCTCACGCGCCTGATCGGCAAGGGCGGCGAGCCGCTGATCCGCAAGGGCGTGGACATGGCGATGCGCATGATGGGCGAGCAGTTCGTCACCGGAGAAACCATCCAGCAGGCACTGGGCAACGCGCGCGAACTGGAGGCGCAGGGCTTTCGCTATTCGTACGACATGCTCGGCGAAGCCGCGCTCACCATGGAAGACGCCAGGCGCTACCGCCTTGCGTATGAAGAAGCCATTCACGCCATCGGCAAGGCCTCGAATGCGCGCGGCGTGTACGAAGGCCCGGGCATCTCGATCAAGCTGTCGGCGCTGCACCCGCGCTACAGCCGCGCGCAGCACGCACGCGTGATGGCGGAGCTTTACCCGGTGCTGCGCGAACTGGCGCTGCTGGCGCAGCACTACGACATCGGCCTGAACATCGACGCGGAGGAAGCCGACCGGCTGGAGCTGTCGCTCGACCTGCTGGAGCACCTGTGCTTCGAGCCGGCGCTCGCGGGCTGGAACGGCATCGGCTTCGTGATCCAGGCGTACCAGAAGCGCTGCCCCTTCGTCATCGACCATGTGATCGACCTCGCGCGCCGCAGCCGCCACCGGCTGATGGTGCGGCTGGTGAAGGGCGCCTACTGGGACAGCGAGATCAAGCGCGCGCAGATCGACGGCCAGGACGGCTACCCCGTCTACACGCGCAAGGCCTACACCGACGTGTCTTACCTCGCCTGCGCGCGCAAGCTGCTCGACGCGCCGGAAGCTGTGTACCCGCAGTTCGCCACGCACAACGCGCACACGCTGGCCGCCATCTACACGATGGCGGATCCGTCGCGCTACCAACCGGGGCAGTACGAATTCCAGTGCCTGCACGGCATGGGCGAGCCGCTGTACGAGCAGGTGGTCGGCCCGCTGGGGCGGCCGTGCCGCATCTATGCGCCCGTGGGCACGCACGAGACGCTGCTGGCCTACCTGGTGCGCCGGCTGCTCGAGAACGGCGCGAACACCTCGTTCGTGAACCGCATCGCCGACCCGACGATCTCGCTCGAAGCGCTGGTGGAAGACCCGGTGGCAACGGTGGAGCACATGGGCGCGCAGGAAGGCGCCGTGGGGCTGCCGCATCCCGCCATTGCGCTGCCGGCGGCGCTGTACGGCACGCAGCGCCTCAACTCGCGCGGGCTCGATCTTGCGAACGACGACAGCCTGCGCCTGCTGGGCCAGGCCCTGCAGGCCACCGCGCATGAAGACTGGCATGCCGGGCCGATGCTGGCGGCGGCCACCGGCGCGCAAGGCGAACCGGCCGACGTGCTGAACCCCGCCGACCATCGCGATATGGTCGGGCAGGTGCGGGAGGCCACGCCGGCCGATGTCGAGTCGGCCGTCTCGCAAGCAGAAGGCATTGCCGCCGCATGGGCGGCCACGCCGCCCGCCGAGCGCGCCACCATGCTCGAGCGCGCCGCCGAGCTGCTCGAAGAACAAATGCCGCGCCTGCTCGGCCTGCTGGCGCGCGAGGCCGGAAAGACCTATGCCAACGCCATCGCCGAAGTGCGCGAGGCGGTGGACTTCCTGCGCTTCTACGCAGCGCAGGCCAGGAACGATTTCTCGAACGACACGCACCGCGCGCTCGGCCCGATGGTCTGCATCAGCCCGTGGAACTTTCCGCTGGCGATCTTCACCGGCCAGGTGGCCGCCGCGCTCGCGGCCGGCAACCCGGTGCTCGCCAAGCCGGCCGAGCAGACGCCGCTGGTCGCCGCCGAGGCGGTGCGCATGCTGTGGCAGGCCGGCGTGCCGCGCGCCGCGGTGCAGCTCTTGCCGGGCCAGGGCGAGACGGTGGGCGCGAGCCTGGTCGCCGACGCGCGCGTGCAGGGCGTGATGTTCACCGGCTCGACCGAGGTCGCGCGCATCCTGCAGAAGACGCTGTCGCAGCGCCTGGGCGCCCACGGCGCGCCGGTGCCGCTGATCGCGGAGACGGGCGGGCAGAACGCGATGATCGTGGACTCGTCCGCGCTGGTGGAGCAGGTCGTCACCGACGTGATGGCGTCGGCCTTCGACAGCGCCGGCCAGCGCTGCTCGGCGCTGCGCGTGCTGTGCGTGCAGGAAGAAGCGGCCGACCGGCTGGTCGAGATGCTCAAGGGCGCGATGGCCGAGGCCTGCATCGGCAACCCCGCGCGGCTGTCGGTGGACGTGGGCCCGGTGATCGACGCCGAGGCGCGCGACGGCATCGAGCGCCACATCGGCGCCATGCGCTCGCGCGGCCACAAGATCTACCGGCAGGGCCGCGAGCACGGGCAGGACGCGCGCCACGGCACCTTCGTGATGCCCACGCTGATCGAGCTGGACAGCATCTCGGAACTGCAGCGCGAGGTGTTCGGGCCGGTGCTGCACCTGGTGCGCTACCGCCGGCGCGACCTCGGCGCGCTGGTCGGGCAGATCAACGGCACGGGCTACGGCCTGACGCTGGGCGTGCACACGCGCATCGACGAGACCATCGCGCAGATCGTGCAGCACGCGAAGGCGGGCAACGTGTACGTCAACCGCAACATCGTGGGCGCGGTGGTGGGCGTGCAGCCCTTCGGCGGCGAAGGGCTGTCGGGCACCGGGCCGAAGGCCGGCGGGCCGCTGTACATGCTGCGCATGCTGTCGAGGCGGCCCGAGGATGCGATGGCGCGGGCGATGGACGGCGCTTCCGCCTCGTCGGCATCGAACGCGGGCCTGTCGGCGCTGGCCCGCTGGGCACAGAAAAACGGGTGCGACGCGCTGGCCGCGCAGTGCGCGCGCTTCGCGTCGCTGTCGCGTGCCGGCGATTCGCGCACGCTGGCCGGCCCGACCGGCGAGCGCAATGTCTACACGCTGCAGCCGCGCGAGGCGGTGCTCTGCCTGGCCGGCGACACGGCCGACCGGCTCACGCAACTGGCGGCGGTGCTGTCGGTGGGCAGCACGGCCATCTGGCCGGCAGATGCCGCGGCGCAGGGCCTGCGCGCATCGCTCCCGGCAGAAGTGCAGCAAAGCGTGGCCATCGCCAGCGACTGGAATTCACCGACCGTGGCCTTCGACGCCGCGCTGCACCACGGCGACGCAGGCGACCTGGCCGACGTGATGCACCGCATCGCAGCGCGGTCCGGCCCCATCGTCGGCGTGCGGGCCTTCGCGCCGGGCGATGCGCAGATTCCGCTCGAAAGCCTGGTGGTGGAACGCGCGCTCAGCGTCAACACCGCCGCGGCCGGCGGCAACGCGAGCCTGATGACGATCGGCTGATCTCTTCTGCTATTTGTCGAACGCGGGATCGATCGGCACGCGGTAGCCGTTGACCAGCCGGTTGGTCTCGTTGGCCATGCCGACCACGGCCATCAGCTCGGCGAACATCTCCGGCGTCATGCCGGCCTTGGCCGCGCCCGCATGGTGGCTCGCGATGCAGTAGCCGCAGTTGTTGGTGACGCTTACGGCAAGGTAGACCATTTCCTTGACCACCGGATCGAGCGCGCCGGGCGCCATCACCTCTTTCAGGCTCGCCCAGGTGCGCTTGAGCGTGGCGGGGTCGTTGGCAAGGTACTTCCAGAAGTTGTTGACGTCGGGCACGTTGCGCGAGGTCTTGATGTCGTCGAACACGGCCTTGACGGCGTCGGCGGCGGCGGCGTACTCGATGGGTTGGGGCTTCATTCTTCAATCTCCTGGGGGGAAGGCTGCATTGTGGAGCGCCCGCCAGGAATCAGGCCCGCGGCTCCGGCCGTCGCCAGAGCCATGCGAGCACGACGGCCATCGAGCCGATGCCGACGCCCGCGAGCCAGGGCTTGTGCGCGGTGAGCGAGATGACGACCGCGCAGAACGCCATCGCGGCGGTGGCGCTCCACTTGGCGCGGCGGCTCACGGTGCGGCCGTTCTCCCAGTTGCGCAGGATGGGGCCGAAGAGCCGGTGCTCCAGCAGCCAGCGATGCAGGCGAGGCGAGCTGCGCGCCGCGGCCCACGCGGCCATCAGCACGAACACCGTCGTCGGCATGCCCGGCACGATCACGCCGATGACGGCCAGCACCAGGCACAGCGCGGCAAAGGCCAGCAGCAGCCAGCGGGCGGCCAATGGCAAGGGGCGGGGCACGGCTGCGGGCGGGGGCGGATCTTCGACGGGCATCAGGTGTCGATTGTGCTCACTCCACCGTCACGCTCTTCGCCAGGTTGCGCGGCTTGTCCACATCGGTCCCCCGCGCACCCGCCGTGTGATACGCCAGCAGCTGCAGCGGCACCACGTGCAGGATCGGCGAGAGCGCGCCGTAGTGCTCGGGCATGCGGATCACGTGCAGGCCTTCGCTGCTGGTGATCTTGGTGTCGCCGTCGGCCAGCACGTAGAGCACGCCGCCGCGCGCGCGCACTTCCTGCAGGTTGCTCTTGAGCTTTTCGAGCAGTGCGTCGTTGGGCGCCACGGCCACCACGGGCATCTCGTTCGTCACCAGCGCGAGCGGGCCGTGCTTGAGTTCGCCGGCGGCATAGGCCTCGGCGTGGATGTAGGTCACTTCCTTGAGCTTGAGCGCGCCTTCGAGCGCGATCGGATAGTGCAGCCCGCGGCCCAGGAACAGCGCGTTCTCCTTGCGCGCGAAGTCTTCGGCCCAGCCGATGATCTGCGGCTCCAGCGCCAGCACCGACTGCAGCGCGACGGGCAGGTGGCGCATTTCCTTCAGGTAGCGCGCTTCGTCGGCTTCGCTCAGGCGGCCCTTGCTTTGCGCGATGGCGAGCGTCAGCAGGAAGAGGCCCGCCAGTTGCGTGGTGAAGGCCTTGGTCGACGCCACGCCGATTTCCACGCCGGCGCGCGTGATGTACGCCAGCTTGCACTCGCGCACCATCGCGCTGGTGGCGACGTTGCAGATGGTCAGCGTCTGCTCCATGCCCAGCGAGCGCGCATGCTTCAGAGCAGCCAGCGTGTCGGCGGTTTCGCCCGACTGGCTGATGGTGACGACCAGCGTCTTGGGGTCGGGCACGGAGTCGCGGTAGCGGTATTCGCTGGCGATCTCGACCTGCGTGGAGATCTTCGCGATGCTCTCGAGCCAGTACTTGGCGGTGCAACCGCTGTAGTAGCTGGTGCCGCAGGCCAGGATGAGGATCTTGTCGATGTCCTGGAACACGCGGTGCGCGCTGGCTCCGGTGGCGCCGTCCTGCCCGATGCCGTCGAACAGCTCGGGCACGATGCCTTCCACGCCCTCGAGCGTGTCGCCGATGGCGCGCGGCTGCTCGAAGATTTCCTTCTGCATGTAGTGGCGGTACGGGCCCAGCTCGGCCGCGCCGCTGTGCGCGTGCACGGTGCGCACCTGGCGGGCCACCGGCTTGTGGTTCTTGTCGACGATCCAGTACTTGCCCGGCTGCACGTCGACCACGTCGCCTTCTTCCAGGTACACGATCTGGTCGGTCACGCCGGCCAGGGCCATCGCGTCGCTCGCGAGGAAGTTCTCCGTGCCGTCCTTGCCGGCGCCCAGGATCAGCGGCGAACCGGCGCGCGCGCCGACCACGCGCTGCGGCTCGTCGCGGCAGATCACGGCAATGGCGTAGGCGCCGTGCAGTTGCAGCACCGCGGCCTTGACGGCTTCGAACAGGTCGCCGTCGTAGAGGCTGTCGACCAGGTGGGCGATGACTTCGGTGTCGGTCTGGCTCTCGAACACGTAGCCCTTGGCCTCGAGCGCGGCGCGCAGCGTCTCGTGGTTCTCGATGATGCCGTTGTGCACCAGCGCGATGCGGCCCGGGCGCGCGGCCTGCGCGTCGGCGCCGGGGCCGTGGCTGAAATGCGGATGCGCGTTGTGCACTGCCGGCGCGCCATGCGTGGCCCAGCGCGTGTGGGCGATGCCGGTGAGGCCTTCGACCTTGTCGTCGCGCACCTGCGCCACGAGGTCGGCCACGCGCGAGGTGGTGCGCGCCCGCGTCAGTCCGCCGGCATGCACCGCCACGCCGCAGGAGTCATAGCCGCGGTACTCGAGCCGCTGGAGGCCCTGCACGAGGACCGGAACGATGTTGCGATGGGACGCTGCCCCGACGATGCCGCACATGGTGATCTGCCTTTGAATGAAGAAGAGGCTCGATGGTAGAAAGGCATGAAAGAAATATGCATTCGAAATTCAAACGATTTCGGACTTTTATTTCTTGCATTCTGTTGTTTGGATATTTATTTCATAATTCAACCGAATATGGAATCAATATCGCTAGATTCAACCGACCTGCGCCTGCTCGACGCCCTCCAGCGCGACGCCTCGCAGACCAACCAGCGGCTGGCCGCCGACGTCGGAATCTCCCCGCCCACTTGCCTGCGTCGCGTGCAGCGGCTGCGCGACGAAGGCCTCATCGAGCGCCAGGTCGCGCTGCTGTCACCCGACCGGCTGGCCACGGTGCTGGGCCACGGCCTGCAGGCGGTGGTGGAGATTTCATTGGACCGGCAGGACGCCGCCTCGCTCGACGCCTTCGAGGCGCGCGTGATCGCCGACGACGCCGTGCAGCAGTGCTGGCGCGTGTCTCCCGGCCCGGACTTCGTGCTGATCGTCGCTGCGCGCGACATGCCGGATTACGGCGCGCTCACGCAGCGCCTCTTCACGGCCGATGCGAACGTGCGCAACGTCAAGGCCTTCTTCAGCCTGAAGCGCGCGAAGTTCGAGCCCCGGCTGCCGCTGGGGTCCCGGACCTGAGAAGGTCCTCAGGCCTTCGGCTTCTTCTGCGGGCGCTTCCAGTTGGGGAAGCTGACCTGCTTCGCGCGCGAAACGGTCAGCGCCCCAGGCTCAGTCGACTTGTTGACGGTCGAGCCGCCGCCGATGGTGCCGCCCGCGCCGATGGTGACCGGCGCCACCAGCACGCAGTTGCTGCCCACATGCACATCGTCGCCGATCACGGTGCGGTGCTTGTTGGCGCCGTCGTAGTTGGCCGTGATGGAGCCCGCGCCGTAGTTCACGCGCTCGCCCACCGTGGCGTCGCCCAGGTAGGCCAGGTGGTTGGCCTTGGCGCCGGCGGCCAGCGTCGAGTTCTTGACCTCCACGAAGTTGCCGATGTGCACCTCGGCGCCCAGTTGCGCGCCGGGCCGCAGCCGCGCGAACGGGCCGATGAGCGCGCCCGCGCCCACGGTCACGCCGGCCTTCTCGCCTTCGATGTGGGTGAACGGGTGGATCACCGCGCCGGCTTCGATGCGCGCGTTGGCAATGACGCAGTTCGCGCCGATGCGCACGCCCTCGCCCAGCGACACCGCGCCTTCGAAGACGCAGTTGACGTCGATCTCCACGTCGGCGGCGCACTCGAGCGTGCCGCGCAGGTCGAAGCGCGCGGGGTCGGCCAGGCGCACGCCCTGCTCCATCAGCGCATTTGCCTGGCGCAGTTGCCAGGCGCGCTCCAGCGCCGCGAGCTGGGCCGGGCTGTTGATGCCGGCCACCTGCAATGCGTCGGTGGTGACGTGCGCGACCACGGGCACGCCATCGGCGGCAGCGAACTTGACCACGTCGGTCAGGTAGTACTCGCCCTGGGCGTTGCGGTTGTCCAGCCGCGCGAGCCAGCCCTTGAGCAGCCGCGCCGGCACGGCCATCACGCCGCTGTAGATCTCGCGCACGGCGCGCTGGGCCTCGGTGGCGTCCTTGTGCTCGACAACGGCGGTCACGTCGCCGGCGGCGGCCGAGCGGATGACGCGGCCGTAGCCGGTGGGGTCGTCGAATTCGATAGTCAGCAGCGCCAGCCGCTGGCCGCCGCTGGCAGCGACCAGCGCGCGCAGCGTGTCTTCGCCGATGAGCGGCACGTCGCCCGAGAGCACGACCACCGTGCCGTCGTCGGGCAGCAGCGGCGCCGCCTGCAGCACCGCGTGGCCGGTGCCCAACTGCGGCTCCTGGCGCGCGAAGCGCAGCGTGGCGCCGGCAATGCCGCCGGCCATGGCCGCCTCGACCTCGGCCGCGCCGTGGCCGGTGACCACCACCACGTCGCGCGCGCCGATGCGCCCGGCGGTGCCGGCCACATGCGCCAGAAGTGCGCGGCCGGCCAATCGATGCAACACTTTGGGCAGCCTGCTCTTCATGCGCGTGCCCTTGCCGGCGGCCATGATGACGATGTCGACCGGTCCCGGCGTGTCCTGTTGCGGAGTCTGATTCATGCGTTTTTCTTCCCGATTTCGTTGCGCGGCAATGGCGCGGATTATCGGCGTGCTGGTTGTGGCCGCCGCGCTCGCGGCCTGCAGCGCGGTCCGGCTGGCCTACAACAACCTGCCCACCGTGAGCTACTGGTGGCTCGACGGCTACCTGGATTTCGACAGCGAACAGAAGCCGAAGGTGCGCGACGAGCTCGCCCAGCTGCTGGCCTGGCACCGCCAGAACGAGTTGCCGCGCATCGCCACGCTGCTGCAGGAAGCGCAGGCGCTGGCGCCCGGCGAGGTGACGCCGGCACAGGTCTGCACCATGGCCGACCGCATCCGCGAGCGCCTGCTGGCCGTGACCGACCGGGCGGAAACCGCCGGCGCCCAGCTTGCGCTGAGCCTGACCGACGCCCAGCTGCAGCAACTGGAACGCAAGTACGCGAAGAACAACGCCGACTACCGCAAGAACTGGCTCGACCGCACGCCGGCGCAGGTGCAGGAAAAGCGCTACGACCAGTTCCTGGACCGCACCGAAGACTTCTACGGCCGCCTGAGCACCGAGCAGCGCGACCTGCTGAAGCAGCAGGTCGCGCAGTCGGTGTTCGACCCGCGGCTGGCGGACGCCGAGCGCCGCCAGCGCCAGCAGGAGGCATTGGTGCTGCTGCGCGGCTTCGTGGCCGACAAGCCCTCGCCGGCCGAGGCGCGCGCGGCGCTGCATGCCTATATCCAGCGCGTCGCCGAGCCGCCGCCCGGCCCCTGGCGCGACCAGCAGCAGGCGCTGCTGGAAGAAGGCTGCCGCAACACCGCCGCGCTGCACAACGGCACGAGCGCCAGCCAGCGCGCCCAGGCCGTGCGCCGGCTGCAGGCTTATCAGGACGATCTGCGCCAGTTGGTGGCGGCGCGCTGAGGCGCCGGGCTCGGCTCAGATCAGCGGCGTGGGCCGCATCGGGCGCTCGAAATAGTCGCCCAGTGTTTCCAGCGCGTGCGGCTCCATGATGCGCAGCCAGCCGGTATCGATCTTGTAGAACCCGAGCCGCTGCAGCCGCCGCATCGTCTTGTTGGTGTGCACCAGCGACAGCCCCAGCGCGTCGGCGATGTGCTGCTGGTTGAACGGAAACTCGACCCAGCCGTCGCGCACCATGCCCACGCGCTCCGCGCGGCGGTACAGGTGCATCAGCAGCATCGCCACGCGCTCGCCGGCATTGCGCCGTCCGGCGGTGACGAGGTTGTCGTCCACCATTTTTTCCTCGCGCGCGGCGAGCCAGGTGATGTCGTAGCCGAGCTTGGGCTGGGCATGGAACAGGCCCCAGAGCCGGTCGCGCGAGAAGGCGCACAGCGTGACGTCGGTGACGGCTTCGACGCCGTGCGTCTGGCCGTCGGCGAACTCGTCCTGCAGGCCGACGAAGTCGCCGGGCAGCAGGAAGCTCAGGATCTGACGGCGGCCGTCGCTCAGGGTCTTGTAGCGGAAGGCCCAGCCTGAATAGAGGGTGAAGAGCTGCGAGCTGGGCCGGTGCTCCTCGATGACCGAGTTCCCGGCTTCCACGCGCCGGGTGCCGACGCGGAACGACTGGATGGTCTTGAGTTCTTCATCGGACGCAGGAAGAAAGGCCGCGAGCTGGCGCAGCGCGCACTGGTCGCACGGATTGATGCCCTGGGGGGGCGGCGCGGCGGCGGGGTAGTCCTCGAATTTCACACTTCACTATAGGCCGTCCGGCTGTGTCTTTTGACATTTCGAAGCGTCTTTCGCGTCACTAGACTGCGCACCGTTTCTCCCCCTGACGACGCATGACGCAAGACCAGACGCTCTACGAAATTCTCTACTGCAGCACCCTCGTGCCGGACCTCGCGCCCCCCACGGTGGGCGCGATCGTGACCCAGGCGCGCGCCCGCAACGCCGAGCAAGGCATCACGGGCCTGCTGGTCTTCGACGGCATGCGGTTCTGCCAGCACCTGGAAGGGCCGCGCGAGGCGGTCGAGGCGCTGATGGGGCGGATCGTGCGCGACCCGCGCCATGTCGACATCCGCATCGCCTACGAGGGTGCGCTGCGCAGCCGTCGCTACACCGGCTTCGGTCTGGGGCTGGCGGAAAGCGAGGGGCCGCACCTGATGTCGGGCGTGCACGCCCTGGAGGGCGAGACCGCCCTGCTGCATTTCCTGGCGCTGCGACCCAGCTTCGACATCAACGGCTGAGGCGCCCCGCGCCCAAAGAAAAAGGCGGCCGGAGCCGCCTTTTTTTCGCGCAGGGTTGGCAGAGGGTCAGGCGTTGTCCCAGCTGTAGGTCGCGCCGTAGCCGTCCCACGCTTCCATGACGATGCGCTGGCCCGCCGCCACCGTGAGCGACTCCCCGGGTGCGAGCACCAGGTCTTCGCTGGGATTGGCGAGCGTGGCGTCGGGCGTGATCCACACACGGCCCTGCTTGACCCGCAGCACGCTGGTCGAACGCGCCTTCAGGCTCATCGCCTCGCCGGGGGCGATCTGCCAGGCGCCACGACGGACGGCTGGCGGCACCGCGGCAGTGGCGGTGCGGGCGGGAACGGACAGGGACGAGAGCGATTCGGTGGTGCAGATGGCGGTGGACATGTTGAGGACTCCTGGGCTTTGCCGAAGCGCATGACAGACAGAAGGCAATTGCGCAGTTCGGGAATGAATGATCTCTCCTGGGCCGTTGGCAGTCCAATGAAAAGGAGGTAGCCTACTGATGCCCGTTTCGCATCAATGCGTTCGGCCGCCAGATAGCCGCTCGAAGTCATCGCCATGCAACATTCGCAAACCCATCTGCGCTCCCGCCCGATCTCGGCCGGGCACCTGCGCGCCTTCGAGGCCGTCGCCCGCCACCTGAATTTCCGCGCCGCCGCCGAGGAAATGGCGCTCACCCAGTCGGCCGTGAGCCGGCAGATCCAGTCGCTGGAAGAAGAAGTGGGCGTGGCGCTGTTCCTGCGCCACACACGGGCGGTGGAGCTCACCAGCGCCGGCGCGCAGCTGCTGCTGGCTGTGCAGCAGTCGCTGCCGCGCATCGACACGGCGGTGCGCCAGATACGGCAGAGCGCGGGGCGCAAGAGCGTGTCGCTGACCACTTTTGCCTCGTTCGCGTCGATGTGGCTGATTCCCCGGCTGGAGGCCTTCCAGCGCGACAACCCCGAAATCGACATCCGCATCGACGCCAGCGACGTGGCGGTCGACCTCGAAGTGGCCGACGTCGACATTGCGCTGCGCTACGGCCCGCGCGAGGTCATGCCGGCCGGCGCGGTGCGCCTGTTCGGCGAAACACTGACGCCGGTGGCCAGCCCCTGGCTGCTCAAGAGCAGCCCGCCCATCAAGACGCCGGCCGACATCACCCGCTTCACGCTGATCGAGGCCGGCGACGCCCACCGCACCCACCTCGAATGGCTGACCTGGCGCCGCTGGTTCGAGGTGAACGGCCAGGAACGCGCCCAGCCCAAGCGCTGGCTCTATTTCAATTACGCCTACCAGATGGTGCAGGCCGCCCTTACCGGGCAGGGCGTGACACTGGCGCGCAGTTCGCTGATCGCCGAAAGCCTGGCCAACGGCGACCTGGTCGAGGTGCTGCCGCAGCACCGCATGGATTCGCCGATGGCCTACTGGCTCATCGCGGGGCCGCGCAACGCGCTGCGGCCCGAGATCAAGGCCTTCTGGGACTGGCTGCAGGTGCAGGCCATCACCACGCGCGAAACCATCGGCGAGGTGCCCGACCCGGACACGGTGGACAACCTCGACTGAGCCCGGGGCTCAGCTGGTCGGCCAGACCACGCCGTTGTCGTTCAGGATGGCGTCCAGCGGCAGGTCGTGCGATTCGGGCTCGAAGTCTTCGAGGAAGCCGTTGGTGAAGCCCAGGCCGACCGTGAACGGCCGCGGCTCCAGCGCCGCCAGCGTGCGGTCGTAGAAGCCGCCGCCGTAGCCCAGCCGGTAGCCGCCGGCGCTGTAGCCCACGCAGGGCACGAACAGCAGGGTCGGCACGATGAGTTCGGTGTCCTTGGGCTTGGGAATGCCGTAGGCGTCTTCTTCCATCTGGCAGCCCGGGTACCAGGCATGGAAGGTCAGGGTCTTGTGAACTTTGTCGATCACCGGCAGTCCGATGCGGCGGCGCTGCGGCTCTTCCATGAGCTCGCCGTCCTCCTTCCAGCGGTGCAGAGCGGGCAGCGGATCGAATTCGCCCTTGATCGGCCAGTAGGCGCCGATCACGGTGTCGGGCCGGCCGACCAGCCAGATCCGCATCACGCGCTGCAGGAGATCGGCGCGCGCCAGGCGGTCGGGCATTGCCAGTCGCTGCTCGATCAGTGCTTTTCGCAGCTGATCCTTAAGAAAACTCGCGGTCGCCGAGGTGTCGGCATCCTTTGACTTGTCCATAATCCCCCGATGCAGTTCCCAAGCATTTTGGCATCCAAGCGCCGCCGCCCGCGCAGCGCACCCCCCGCACTCGTTTTTTCCGCTGTCCTGGCCCTCGCCGCGTTGCTTTCGCAGCAACCCGCCGCTGCCCAGAACAACACCAACGACGACGTGCTCATCCAGATGAAGCAGGCCTTCCAGCGCGGCGACAAGGCCCGCCTGTCGGCCCTGCTGCCGCAGGCCCGCGGGCATGCACTGGAACCTTGGGCCGCCTATTGGGAACTCAAGGCGCGATTGTCGGAAGCCTCGCCCAACGAAGTGCAGGACTTCTTCGCGCGCTACGCCGGCACCTACCAGGAAGACCGCCTGCGCAACGACTGGCTGCTGCTCACGGGCCAGCGCCGCGACTGGGACAACTTCTCCGCCTCCATCGCCGGCTTCCGCATGGGCGACGACGCGCAGGTACGCTGCTACGCCACGCTGGTCGACACGCTGCGCAGCGGCACCGCCACGCAAGCGCAGGCCGACGAGGTGCGCCGCAACTGGTTCGCGCAGAAAGACGCCGACGACGGCTGCCTCACCGCCTCCGACCGCATGGTCGCCGCCCGCCTCATGACGCCGGCCGACGCCTGGAAGAAAGCGCGCCTGGCCATGGAGGCCAACCGCCCGCAGGCCGCGCGCGGCGCCGTCACCATCGCGGCGCCCGACGCGCTGCCGCTGTTCGAGGAGCTGAACGCCAGCTCCGCCAAGTTCCTGACCGGCCGCGCCTTCGTCGCCGCCAAGTCGCGCAAGGAGCTGGTGGTGCTCGCGCTCATCAAGGTGGCCATCGCCGACCCCGACCTGGCCGCTTCGCAACTCGACAGCAAGTGGGGCCCGATGCTTTCCGCCGAGGAGCGCAACTGGCTCTGGGGCACCATCGGCCGCCAGGCGGCGGGCAAGCTGTCGCCGCAGGCCGGCGGCTACTTCGCCAACGTCACGAAGAACAGCGACCTGTCGGACGACATGCTCGGCTGGCGCGTGCGCGCCGCCCTGCGCGCCGGTCAGTGGAAAGAGGTGGCGCCGGCCATCAACGCCATGAGCGAAAGCGCCCAGCTCGACCCGACCTGGGTCTACTGGAAGGCCCGCGCGCTGGCCAACAACGGCAGCGAAGAGCGCCGCGCCCAGGCCCGCGAGCTCTACCAGAGCATCGCCGGCTCGCGCGGCTTCTACGAAATGCTGGCGCTGGAAGAACTGGGCCAGCGCACCGTGGTGCCCACCCGCCCCGCCCCGCTCACGCCCGAAGAAAAAGCCACGGCGCGCGCCAACCCGTCGCTGGCGCGCGGCCTCTACGCCATCGCGATCGGCCTGCGCCCCGAAGGCACGCGCGAGTGGAACTACGCCACCAACCTGCACGACAAGGGCGGCATGGACGACCGCGCACTGCTCGCCGCGGCCGACTTCGCCTGCCAGCGCGAGGTGTGGGACCGCTGCATCAACACCAGCGAGCGCACCAAGGGCGTGGTCGACGTCGATCAGCGCTTCCCCATGCCCTTCCACGACACGGTGCTGCGCAAGAGCCAGGACATCGGCCTGGACCCGGCCTACGTCTACGGCCTGATCCGCCAGGAAAGCCGCTTCATCATGGACGCGCGCTCGGGCGTCGGCGCCTCGGGCCTGATGCAGGTCATGCCCGCCACCGCGCGCTGGACGGCCCGCAAGATCGGCCTGACCGACTTCTCGCCCAACCAGATCAACGACCGCGAGACCAACATCACCATCGGCACCAACTACCTGAAGCTGGCGCTCGACGACTTCGACGGCTCCATGGCGCTGGCCGCCGCCGCCTACAACGCCGGCCCGGGTCGCCCGCGCAATTGGCGCAACGGCCCGGTCATCGACGCCGCCATCTGGGCCGAGAACGTGCCTTTCAGCGAGACGCGCGACTACGTGAAGAAGGTGCTGGCCAACACCACCAACTACGCCGCCATCATCAGCGGCCGGCCGCAGTCGCTGAAGGAGCGCCTGGGCCGCGTGGGCCCGCGCGACGCCGCGGAGCCCGAACCGAACAAGGACCTGCCTTGAGGCTGGCTCGATGAGCTGGCGCGACGAGGTCCTGAACACCATCGCGTCCGAGTTCTCGGACGTGACCGACGTCGCGCAGCTCACGCGCATCGTGCTGCGCCTCACGCTCGCCGCCGCACTGGGCTTCGTGCTCGGATTCGAGCGCGAGCAGGCCGGCAAGGCGGCCGGCGTGCGCACGCACATGCTGGTGGCCATCGGCTCGGCCATGTTCGTGCTGATACCGCAGCAGACCGGCATCGTGCCGGCCGACATGAGCCGGGTGATCCAGGGGCTGGTGGCGGGCGTGGGCTTCCTGTGCGCCGGCACCATCCTCAAGCAGGGCAAGGACGAGAGCCACGTGCAGGGCCTGACCACCGCCGCCGGGCTTTGGATGACTGCCGCCATCGGCATGGCCTGCGGCCTCGGGCGCGAAGCCACTGCGTTGCTGAGCGCGCTGCTGGCGCTGGCCGTGCTCTCGCTGGTGCCGCGCCTCGTGGGGTTGATCGAACGCGCGATCGGACCGCCGAGGGGCGTCAAGGACGGCGCCGCGCCGCGCGTGATCGCATCCTCCAGCGACGACAACGGCGCACCGAGGCGCTGAAGGCCCCGGCGCATCGGCATCAATTCGCGCCGCGTTCCTCATCAATCGCCTCGCGCTGCGCGGCTAGCATTTAAAACTTTGCACTCAACGCCCGGGAGGCCCTCATGCGCAAGCTCTACATCGGCAACAAGAACTACTCGTCCTGGTCCATGCGCCCCTGGGTGCTGATGAAGCAGGCCGGCATCCCCTTCGAGGAGGTGATGGTGCGCTTCGACTCCTTCGATGCCGACTCGAAGTTCAAGAACGTCATCGCCGCCATCAACCCGGTGGCCAAGGTGCCCGTGCTGGTCGATGGCGACCTCGTGGTCTGGGACACGCTGGCCATCGCCGAATACCTGGCCGAGACTTTCCCTGAAAAGCAGCTGTGGCCCCGCGATGCGGCCGACCGGGCGCGCGCCCGCAGCGTCTGCGCCGAAATGCACTCGGGCTTCAGCGGCCTGCGCGGCCATTGCGGGATGAACCTCGAAGCCTCGCTGCCCGAGGTGGGCGCACGGCTCATGAAGGAAGTGCCCGAAGTCGCCAGCGACCTGGCGCGCATCGTGCAAATGTGGACCGGCCTGCTCGAGGCGCACGGCGGCCCGTTGCTGTTCGGCGAATTCAGCATCGCCGACGCTTACTTCGCGCCCGTGGGTACGCGCATCACGACTTACGGGCTGCCGGTGCCCCCGCACATCACGGCCTACATCGGGCGCGTGCAAGCCTTGCCGGGCATCAAGGCCTGGATCGATGGCGGACTGGCGGAGAAGGATTTCCTGCAGTTCGAGGAGCCTTACCGCACGGGGCGGTAAGGTTCTCGACGAGGATGGCGGTCAGAAGCGGTAGGTTGCCGCCAGGTAGGTGACGATCGGGTTCAGCTTCAGGCTGGCCTGGCTCGTGGCCACCGGCAGGCCGGTGATCGAGGTGGTCGTCAGCTTGGCCGTGGTCTTCAGCGGGATGTACGACACCGAGAACGAGACGCCCCAGTGCTTGTCGAACTGGTAGGCAACGCCGGCGTTCAGCACGGGGGCGAACTTGCTGTCGAGCTTGGCCGTGGTGTTGACGCCGAACGGCGACACACCGAACTGCGAAGCCAGCGCGCTCTGCAGGTTCGACGTGAGCTTCACGTCGCTGTACCAGACGTAGGTCGCGCCCAGGCCCACGAACGGACGGAACGCCGAGTTGGCGTCATTGAAGAAATACTTGCCCAGGATGGTCGGGCTCCACTGGCGGGCCTCGCCCAATTGGCCGACGCGGCCCAGCGTGCCGGTGCCGTTGAGCTTGAACTTCGGCGGCACGCCGAACACGCCTTCCACGGCCCAGTTGCTGTCCAGGAAGTAGGTGGCATTGAGACCCAGGGTGTCGGAGTCGCTCACGCTGGCACCCGAGCCGGGCAGCACCGCCGGAACCGGGGAGGTCACGGTCAACGGCTTGCTCGAGTCCTGCGGCGACAGGTGGAACCAGCCCGTGCCGATGACCCAGTCGCCCGCCTGCTGCGCCATCGCGCTGCCGGACGCCAGGGCGCCCAGAGCCGCCAACGCAAACACTGTTTTCTTCATGATGTGAAAGCTCCTTTGATTGAGAAATCCCTCTGCGAAGCGCAACCCCGGCTTGTAGCCGCCGCTGACATTTGCCCGCTGGACGAATGGTGGCCCGCTTTGCACCGGAAATTATCGAACGACCGTTCTATTTTTGAGGTACGGAGTATCCCTACACTGCATCCATGAATATTTTTCTCGTTGGCGGCGCTGTGCGCGACCGGCTGCTGGGCCGGCCGGTGTCCGACCATGACTGGCTGGTGGTCGGCGCCACGCCCGAAGCCATGGTGGCCGGCGGCTACCTGCCCGTGGGCCGCGACTTTCCGGTGTTCCTGCACCCCGAGACGCGAGAGGAATACGCGCTCGCCCGCACCGAGCGCAAGAGCGCCCCGGGCTACCGCGGCTTCACGGTGCATGCCGCCCCCGACGTCACGCTGGAACAGGACCTCGCGCGCCGCGACCTGACAGTCAACGCCATCGCGCTGCCGGCCGAGCGGGTAAATGCCGACGGCGGCTTCGACCCCACGTCCGATACGCTGGCCGACCCCTTCCACGGCCAGCGCGACCTGCGCGACAAGGTGCTGCGCCATGTGACCGACGCCTTCCGCGAAGACCCGGTGCGCATCCTGCGCGTGGCGCGCTTCGCCGCGCGCTTTCACGATTTCAGCGTCGCTCCCGAGACCATGGCCCTGATGCGCGAGATGGTCGCGGCCGGCGAGGTCGATGCGCTGGTGCCAGAGCGCGTGTGGCAGGAGCTGTCGCGCGGCCTCGCCGAAGCGCGGCCCTCGCGCATGTTCGAGGTGCTGCGCGAGTGCGGCGCGCTGGCCGTGCTGCTGCCCGAAGTCGACCGGCTGTGGGGCGTGCCGCAGCGCGCCGAGCACCACCCCGAGGTCGACACCGGCGTGCACCTGATGATGGTGCTGGACACCGCCGCGCGGCTGCAGGCTTCGCTGCCGGTGCGCTTCGCCTGCCTGATGCACGACCTGGGCAAGGGCACGACGCCGGCCGAGGTGCTGCCGCGCCACACCGGCCACGAGAAGCGCAGCGTCGAACTGCTGCAGCAGGTGTGCGAACGCTGGCGCGTGCCGGTGGACATCCGCGAGTTGGCCGAGGTGGTGGCGCGCGAGCACGGCCACATCCACGGCAGCGGCGCGCTCGACGCGGTGGGGCTGGTGCGGCTGCTGGAGCGCTGCGACGCCTTCCGCAAGCCCGCGCGCTTCGCCGACGCATTGCTGGCCTGCGAGTGCGACGCACGCGGCCGGCTCGGCTTCGAGGACGCCGCCTATCCGCAGCGCCCCCGGCTGCTGGCGGTATTGGCCACCGCTGCCGCCGTGCCCACCGACGTGGTGGCGCGCGCCGCCCAGCAGGCAGGCGCCACCGGCCCGAAGATCGGCGAGGCGATCCACCAGGCGCGGGTGGAAGCTGTGGCAGCGTCGCCAGGCTGAAAGCGCCCAAGGCCCTGCTGCACAGCCGGCTTTGGCCGACACGGGAGGATGGCCGCCCGTGCTATGGTTTTTCCCAATGCCAAAGTCCTCCAGCAACTTGCAGTTGCCTCCTCCGTTGGGCCGGGATGCAGCCCTCTTTCTCGACTTCGACGGTACGCTGGTCGGGCTTGCGCCCACGCCTGAAGCCATCGAGATCCCGCCTGCCCTCGTTCCCCTCCTGAGCGACCTGCGCGACCAGCTCGGCGGCGCCCTCGCCGTCGTGTCGGGCCGCCAGATCGACTCCATCGACCGCTTCCTGGCGCCGCTGCGCCTGCCCGCGGCCGGCGAGCACGGCGTGCAGCGCCGAGATTCCCAAGGCCACATGCAGGAGCAGCGCCCGCCCGAGCTCACGCCCATCCTCAACATCGCCAACGAGCTCGCGCGCGTGCACGAAGGCCTGCTGGTCGAGCGCAAGCACGCCGCCATCGCCCTGCACTACCGGCTCGCGCCGCAGCTCGAGGCGGTGTGCCGCGACGCCATGTCGCGCGCCATCGCGCACGATCCGCAGCTCGAACTCATGCACGGCAAGTTCGTGTTCGAAGTGAAGCCCGCGGGCGTCAACAAGGGCATTGCCATCAATGCCTTCATGGAAGAGGCGCCGTTCAAGGGGCGCAAGCCCGTGTTCCTCGGCGACGACACCACCGACGAGAGCGGCTTCGCGGTGGTGCAGCCGCGCGGCGGCGTTGCCGTGAAGGTCGGCTCGGGCCCCAGCCTGGCGCTGCACCGCCTCGAATCGCCGCGCGCCGTCTACGAATGGCTGGTGCAGGCACGCGACCTGCTGGCAGCGCCTGCGACAAGCAAGACAACAGACACCGAATCCCCGAGGAACCCCGGATGAGCGAACAGCAACTGTCGACCGCACCCGAAGCCGAAGCGCAGGTCGGTGCAGCCCCGGCACCGCGCGGCTTCGCGCCGCAGGCCGAGCCTTCGCTCGACGTCGGCGTCATCGGCAACTGCGCCTACAGCGCGCTCATCGACGCGCGCGGCCGCGCCGTGTGGTGCTGCCTGCCGCGCTTCGACGGCGACCCGGTGTTCAATGCGCTGCTGCACCCCGGCGAAGACGCCGGCGCCTGGAGCATCGACATCGAAGACTTCGCCGAAGCCAAGCAGTGGTATGAGCCGAACACGGCCGTGCTGCGCACCCAGCTCTTCGACAGCGCGGGCCAGGGCATCGAGATCACCGACTTCGCGCCGCGCTTCTACAGCCGCTCGCGCTACTTCCGCCCGTTGATGCTGGTGCGCCGCGTGCGGCCCATCGCCGGCGCGCCGCGCATCCGCGTGTCGCTCGACCCGCGCTTTCAGTGGGGCGCCTCGGCGCCCGTGGAGGTCACGCGCGGCAGCAACCACATCCGCTACGTGGGTCCCGACCTCACGCTGCGGCTGAACACCGACGCATCGATCTCGCACATCCTCTCGCGCCAGCCCTTCGTGATCTCGCGCGAATACAACTTCATGTTCGGCGTGGACGAGACGCTGCTCGACGGCATCGCCGACACCGCGCGCCGCTTCGAACAGGAGACCATTTCCTACTGGCGCACCTGGAGCAAGCGCCTGGCGATTCCCTTCGAGTACCAGGACGCGGTGATCCGCGCGGCCATCACGCTGAAGCTCTCGCTGTACGAGGACACCGGCGCCATCGTCGCCGCCATGACCACCAGCATTCCGGAAGCGCCGGGCAGCCAGCGCAACTGGGACTACCGCTACTGCTGGCTGCGCGACGCCTTCTTCGTGGTGCGCGCGCTCAACTCGCTGAGCGAGGTGGGCACCATGGAAGACTACCTGCGCTGGCTGGGCAACGTGGTGATCGGCTCGCACGGAGAGCACATCCAGCCGCTGTACGGCATCGGGCTGGAACGCGAGCTGCCCGAGTCCTTCGTCGACGGCCTGCCGGGCTACCGCGGCATGGGCCCGGTGCGCGTGGGCAACCAGGCGCAGGAGCACTTCCAGCACGACGTGTACGGCAACATCGTGCTCGGCGCGGCGCAGTCCTTCCATGACCAACGGCTGCTGAGCCGCGCGGGCGTGGCGGAGTTCCCGCACCTCGAGGCGGTGGGCGAGCAGGCGGTGCGCGTCTACGGCACGCCCGACGCAGGCATGTGGGAGTTGCGCACGCGCGCCCGCGTGCACACCAGTTCGGCGCTGATGAGCTGGGCCGCCTGCGACCGGCTGGCCAAGATCGCCCGCGCGCTGCACCTGCCCGAACGCGCCGCCTACTGGCACGGCCATGCCGCGCGCATGAAGGAAGAGATCCTCGCCAAGTCGTGGTGCGAGGAGCGCCAGGCCTTCGCCGAGAGTTTCGGCGGCCACGAGCTCGATGCGAGCATCCTGCTGATGGTCGAGGTGGGGCTGATCGACGCGCGCGACCCGCGCTTCATCTCCACCGTCGACGCCATGGAGAAGTCGCTGTGCGACGGGCCGTACATGCGCCGCTACGAGGCGGCCGACGACTTCGGCAAGCCCGAGACGGCCTTCAACATCTGCACCTTCTGGCGCATCGACGCGCTCGCCAAGATCGGCCGCAAGGCCGAGGCGCGCCAGATCTTCGAGACCATGCTGGCCGCGCGCAACCCGCTGGGCCTGCTGTCGGAAGACACGCACCCGGTCACCGGCGAGATGTGGGGCAACTTCCCGCAGACCTATTCGATGGTCGGCATCATCAACGCGGCCGTGCGTCTGTCCGCCCCCTGGGACTCCGCCATATGAGCCGCCTCGTCGTCATCTCGAACCGCGTGGCCGATCCGCGCAAGCCCGCCGCCGGCGGCCTGGCCGTGGCACTGGGCGAGAGCCTGCAGCAAAGCGGCGGCCTCTGGTTCGGCTGGAGCGGACAGATCGTCGAAGGCGGGCCGACCGGCGAAGGCGAGCTGCACCGTCAGCAGGCCGGCAAGGTCACGCTCGCCACCATCGACCTGAGCCGCGAGGACCACGACAGCTACTACCTCGGCTACAGCAACGACGTGCTCTGGCCGGTGTTCCACGACCGGCTCGACCTGGCGCATTTCGACGCCGGCTTCATCGGCGGCTACCGTCGCGTGAACCAGCTGTTCGCGCGCAAGCTGCTGCCGCTGCTGCAGGACGACGACATCATCTGGGTGCACGACTACCACCTGATCCCGCTGGCGGCCGAACTGCGCGCGATGGGCTGCAAGCAGCGCATCGGCTTTTTCCTGCACATTCCGCTGCCGCCGCAGATCATCATCGCGGCCATTCCGCAGCACGAGTGGCTGATGCGCTCGCTGTTCGCCTACGACCTGATCGGCTTCCAGGCCCAGCAGGACGTGCAGCACTTCGAGCACTACGTGCGCAACGAGGCGCGCGGCCAGTACCTGGGCGACGACATGTACCGCGCCTACGGGCAGACGGTGCGCTGCAGCGCCTTCCCCATCGGCATCGACGTGGACGAATTCGCCGCGCTCACGCATGCGAAGGAATCGCGCGACATGTACGAGACCATGAAGCGCGAGTATTCGCAGCGCCGGCTGCTGCTGGGCATCGACCGGCTGGACTACTCCAAGGGCATTCCGCAGCGGGTGCGCGCATTCCGCGAGCTGCTGGCGCACTACCCGGAGAACCGGCGCAGCGCCACGCTGATCCAGATCGCGTCGCCCACGCGCGAGACGGTCGACGCCTATGGCGACATCCGGCGCGAACTCGAGTCGCTGTGCGGCGCCATCAACGGCGACTACGGCGAGCTCGACTGGATGCCTGTGCGCTACATCCACCGCATGGTGGCGCGCAAGCGCGTGCCCGGGCTGTGCCGCGCCGCCGCCGTGGGGCTGGTGACGCCGCTGCGCGACGGCATGAACCTGGTGGCCAAGGAATACATCGCGGCGCAGGACCCGGCGGACCCCGGGGTGCTGGTGCTGTCGCGCTTCGCCGGCGCGGCCGAGCAGCTGAAAGAAGCGCTGCTGGTGAACCCGTACGACACGCACGGCACGGCGGAAACCGTGCAGCAGGCGCTGCACATGCCACTGGAAGAGCGGCGCGAGCGGCACCAGAAGCTGCTGTCGCGCATCCGCGACCAAGACATCCACTGGTGGCGCCGCACCTTCCTCGACGCACTGCGCGAAGCGGACAGCGAACGCTAGCCGCCCGCCTCGCCTGCCGGGCGTTTCAGCCCATCAGCAGGCGCATGAGCCGCATCACGGGGCGCAGCTCGGGATCGGCCGGTGCCGGCACATGCGGCCGGTACGGCGCGTGGATGCGCAACGACACCGGCGTGTGCAGCGCCGACACCTCGATCCAGCCGCCGCGCTCCAGCCGGTGGACATCGCCTTCGGCCAGCATGGTCTCGGTCATGAACAGCGTCTCGCCGAACCAGCTCGGCGGCGACAGCATGCGCGCGCGCCCCTCGACCAACTGCAGCCACGCGCCGGCGTCGACAGCGGTGCGCACGGACTGGCCCGGCTCCAGGGTGACGGTATCGGGTGCGGGGTCGATGGTGAGGGTCATGGCGTGCCTTCGAAAAAAAGCGGTGATCGGGCACTGATCGTAGAAATTCGGCTGCCTCGAAAACAGGCACACGCACAGGCTATTGCAGCCATAACAGCCGCCGCGCAGGCGCATCTGTTATGGTGGTTTTCCCAAGCAACTGCATCTGTTTTCGAATGCCCGAACGCGGGAATATCGGCCTCATGGACTCGCTACCGCTCTACCGCCAGCTCGCCGCGCACTACGTGGATGCGATCCACACCGGCTCGCTCAAGCAGGGCGACAAGCTGCCGTCGCTGCGCAGCCTGATGCGGCTGCACGACATCAGCCTGTCGACCGCGCTGCAGCTCTGCCGCGCGATGGAAAGCGACGGTTGGGTCGAAGCGCGCGACCGCTCGGGCTACTTCGTGCGGCGGCCGCAGCGCATGGCCATCGCGCCCATGGAAGAGCCGGTGGCCGACGTGCCGCCCGATCCGGCGCAGTTCGTCAGCATGCGCGAGCGCATGGCCAACTTCATGGCGCGCGGGCGGCACACGGGCGTCAAGCTCAACTTCGCCATCGCCCGCGCGGCCCCCGAGCTGTATCCGGCCGAAGCGCTGCGCAACTCGATGACGCGCGCGCTGCGCCAGCGCCCGGAACTGCTGACCACCGCCTCCTCGCAGAAGGGCCACCTGCAGTTTCGCGAAGCGGTGGCGCAGCGCAACCTGCGCATCGGCATGACGGTGGCGCCCGACGAGGTGCTGGTCACCAACGGCTGCATCGAGGCGCTGAATCTCGCGCTGCGCGCCATCGCCAAGCCCGGCGACACGGTGGCCGTGGAGTCGCCCACCTTCTACGGCCTGCTGCAGGTGCTCGAGAGCCTGGGCATGCGCGCGCTCGAGATACCGACCAGCCCGCAGACCGGCATTTCCATCGAGGCGCTGGAGCTGGCCATCCAGACCTACGACGACATCAAGGCCGTGGTGGTGGTGCCGCACCTGCAGAACCCCATCGGCAGCGTGATGCCCGACGCCCACAAGCAGCGGCTGGTGCACCTGTGCGAGAGCCACGGCATCGCGCTGGTCGAGGACGACACCTACAGCGACCTGGTCGAGAGCGACACGCCGCTGCGCGCGCTGAAGTCATGGGACCGCACCGGCAACGTGATCTATTGCGCCTCGCTGCACAAGGTGCTGGCGCCGGGGCTTCGGCTGGGTTGGATCACCGCCGGGCGCTGGCATGCGCAGGTGGAAATGCTCAAGTACGCGCAGACCCGCAACAACGAGGCGCTGGCACAGATCGCGGCCGGCGAATTCATTGCGGGCGGTGCCTACGACCGCCACCTGCGCCGCCTGCGCGAGCGGTTGCATGTGCAGCGCGACCAGACGGCGGACGCCATCGCCCGGTATTTTCCGCAGGGTACGCGGCTGAACCTGCCGCGCGGCGGGCTGCAGCTGTGGGTGGAGCTGCCGCAGCGGCTGTCGTCGGTGTCGGTGTTCGACGCGGCACTGCGCGAGCACATGCTGGTGGCGCCGGGCGCGCAGTTCTCGAACTCGTCGCGCTTCGACCACTACCTGCGCATCAACTGCGGCTGGCCGTATTCCGATGCGGTCGACGCCGGGCTGCGCCGGCTGGGCGCCATCGTGAGCGAAGGCTGCGGCGTGGCGCCACCGGCCACGGCCGAGCGGCGCAAGGCGACTTCGTCCTCAGTTCAGTCGAGCAGCGCCAGGGCGGCGTAGTCGCCGACCTTGTCGCCGAGGCCGGCGGGTACCAGCAGCACGCCACGGGTCAGCGGCAGCAGCTTGCCGTCGATCTGCGCCTGCAGGCGCGGCAGCACGAAGTCGCGGTGGTGCCAGAAGACACTGCCGCCCAGGCTGATGCGCTGCAGGTCGAGCGTGATGACCATGTTGTAGAGCATGCGGCCCACGACACGGCACAGGGCCTCGGCGATTTCCAGCGCCTCCGGTTCCCCGGCCGATGCCGCATTGAAAAGTTCGGCCGCCGATTGGCCGAAGCGGTGCTCGATGGAGCTGCCGCTCACCAGCGCCTCTACATCGCCGTAGTTGCCGCAGCCGCAGAGCGCCCCGCTGGTGTCGTCGACCACGAAGCTGTGGCCTGCATGGCCGGCATTGCCGTTCTTGCCCCGAAGCGCCCGGCCGTCGACGCACAGCCCAACGCCAACGCCCGTGCTCCAGGTGGCGTAGGCGCAGTTGTCCAGGCCTTTCAGCGCACCCCAGTGGCGCTCGGCTTCCAGCGCGGCGACAGCGTCGTTCTCGACACGCACGCTGCCGAAGCGCTTGACCAGAGGGGCTTCGACGATGGCGGTCATCCAGGAATTGGGCAGCCCGCGCGAGGGGCCGGCGATGCCGCCGCAGATGTTGGGCGTGGCCAGCTCGACCAGCCCGTCGTGCAGTTCGAAAGGCCCGGTGGAAGAAACGCCCACGCGGTCGATGCTGGCCGGATCGACCCCCTGCTCCGCGCAAACCTCTTCGATCATGCGAATGATCTGCACCGCCACCGCGTCGTTGTCGCCCGTCTTGGCGGTCGGCTCGCTGCGGCGGCCGACCAGCGGCGCCTCGCTCGAGGGGGAAAGGCTCACGGCCACCTTGGTGCCACCGATGTCTACGCAGGCTCTCATTGCGGGGGTCTTCTCTCTCAGGTCAGGGGCGCCGCTACAGCAGCCGCGCGACCAGCGCCGCGATCATGCTGAGCACCACGGTGCTGGCGATCGGCAACTGCCACTCGCGGCCGAAGGCGCGAAACTCGAAATCGCCGGGCAGTCGTCCGAAGCCGAAGCGGCGCAGCCAGGCGGTCAGACCGCTCATGAGCACCAGGGCAAGGACGACGACGATCAACCAGCGGAACATGCCCGACAGTCTAGGCCGAGAGCAGGGCCATGGCTTGTCGGTGAAGTTCGGGCGTTGCGGCGGCAATCACCCTTCCGTCGGACTTCAGGCCCAGCGGCTGGCCCTGCCAGTCGGTGATGACGCCGCCGGCCGCCTCGATCAGCCCGGCCGGGCCGAGGTAGTCGTAGGGCTGCAGGCCCGTCTCGACCACCAGGTCGATGGTGCCGCCGGCCAACTGCGCGTAACCGTAGCAATCGCCGCCGAAGCGGCGCATCGCGCACTGGCGGCTGAGCTTGTCGAAGGCGGCCCAGTCGGCGGGCGCGAAGATGTCGGGCGAGGTGGTGACGATGCGGGCCTTGGCCACCTCGGTGCAGTTGCTCACGCGCACCGGCTGGCCGTCGCGCGTGGCGCCCTTGCCGGCCTGGCCGATCCAGCGCTCCTTGAGCACCGGCATGTCGACCATGCCGAGCACCACGCGGCTGCCTTCCAGCACGCCGATCAGCGTGCCCCACAGCGGCGAGCCGGTGATGAAGCTGCGGGTGCCGTCGATGGGGTCGAGCACCCAGACGCGGCCGGCGTCGAGCCGCTCGGGGCCGTGCTCTTCGCCGTAGATGCCGTCGGCCGGCACGCGGGCGCCGAGGATCTGGCGCATCGCCGTCTCGGCGGCGCGGTCGGCCAGCGTGACGGGGCTTTCGTCGGCCTTGGTGATGATGTCCAGCGGCGTGCGGAAGTAATGCATCGACTGGGCGGCGGCGGCATCGGCCAGTGCCTCGGCGATCGGCGAGAGGTCGGGAGAGGAAGAACTCATGGGAAAGGAGGAAACGCGTGCCAAAACCTGCGATTAGACCCGAGCCGAAGCGGGTTTGGCACGCCGGGGCGACCGAGGCCCATATCAGGGACGGTGGCGGCTAGCGCTGCTGGCCCCAACGGCGTACCGTAAGCCGCTCCAGCGTCTTGAAGCCCAGGCTTTCGACCAGCAGGCCGATCAGCACCACCATCGCCAGGCCGGCGAACACGCGGTCGGTGTACAGCTCGTTGCGGTTCTGGAAGATGTACCAGCCCAGCCCGCCCTTGCCCGACGAGGCGCCGAACACCAGTTCGGCCGCGATCAGCGTGCGCCAGGCAAAAGCCCAGCCGATCTTCAGCCCCGACAGGATCGACGGCAGCGCGGCCGGCACCAGGACCTGCAGCACGTAGCGCAGGCCCTTGAGCCCGTAGTTGCGCCCGGCCATGCGCAGGGTTTCGGGCACGCCCTGGAAGCCCGCATAGGTATTGAGCGCCAGCGGCCACAGCACCGAATGGATCAGCACGAACACCAGGCTGCCCCGGCCCAGCCCGAACCACAGCAGCGCCAGCGGCAGCAGCGCGATGGCGGGCAGCGGGTTGAACATGGAGGTGAGCGTGTCCAGCAGGTCGCGGCCGATCTGCGTGGACACGGCGAGCGTGGTGAGCGCGAAGGCCAGCAGCACGCCGGCCAGATAGCCCTGCAGCAGCACCGCCAGCGAGATGCGCACCTTCTCGATCAGCTCGCCGCTGGCCAGCCCCTCGACCAGCGCGCGCGCCGTGGCGGTGAAGGTGGGCAGCAGCAGGTCGTTGTCCTGCCAGCGGGCCGCCAGCTCCCACAGCACCGCAATGACGACGAGGATCAGGCCCTTGCGCAGCCAGGCTTGCGACCAGATGCGCGTGCCCAGCGGCAGCGTGCGTTCGACCGGCAGCTCGGTGAAGGGCTCGAGCTGGCGCTCGTATTCGGGGCGGATGGGAGGCGTGAGGGTGCTCATGGTGTATTGCTCCTTCTCCCTCTGGGGGAAGGTTGGGATGGGGGCAGGCGGAGCGCCCGATGGATGCGCCGCTTGCCCCCACCCCTGCCCTCCCCCGGAAGGGGAGGGAGAAAGGCCGGGCTCATGGCGCAGTCACTGCTTGCTGCTCTTCCTCGAACAGCATGTCGTGGATGCGCCGCGCCGTGCCCTGGAATTCGGCGCCGCCCAGGCTGTCGAGCGAAAAGCCGTGGCTGTTGATCTCCGCACGCATGCGCCCCGGATGCGGCGACAGCAGCGCGATGCGGTTGCCCACCACCAGCGCCTCTTCGATCGAATGCGTGACGAACAGCAGGGTGAAGCGCACCTCGTCCCACAGCTCGAGCAGCTCCTGCTGCATCCTGCGGCGGGTGAGCGCGTCGAGCGCGGCGAAGGGCTCGTCCATCAGCAGCACGCGCGGCTGCATCGCCAGCGCGCGGGCAATCGCCACGCGCTGCTTCATGCCGCCCGAAAGCTGGTGCGGATGCACGTCGGCGAATTTGGACAGGCCCACCTTGTCGAGGTAATGCAGCGCACGTTCTGCCGCTTCCTTCTTGCCGAGCGTGCGCGAGGCGAGCAGCGGGAACATCACGTTCTGCTTCACCGTCTTCCACGGCGGCAGCTGGTCGAACTCCTGGAACACCACGATGCGGTCGGGGCCGGGCTGCGTCACGCGCCGGCCTTCGAGGCGGATCTCGCCTTCGACCGGCGCGATGAAGCCGGCCACGGCCTTCAGCAGCGTGGACTTGCCGCAGCCCGAAGGGCCGAGCAGCACGAAGCGGTCGGCGGCATGGACGTCGAAGCTCACGCGGTGCGTGGCAC
Source organism: Variovorax paradoxus (assembly GCF_022009635.1). NCBI lineage: Bacteria > Pseudomonadati > Pseudomonadota > Betaproteobacteria > Burkholderiales > Comamonadaceae > Variovorax > Variovorax paradoxus. The sequence goes on along the minus strand of NZ_CP091716.1, from coordinate 1,685,459 downwards.
GGACCACGCGCTCGGGGGTGCGGTATTCGAGGCTGACGTTGTCGACTTGCAGCAGCGGTGCGTTGGCGTCATGCTCCCTCCCCCGCTGGGGGAGGGCTGGGGTGGGGGCGGACGGCGCCTGCTTGGCCACCGCTGCGCCTGCCCCCATCCCGACCTTCCCCCAAAGGGGGAAGGAGTCAAACCCGGAACGCACCTTCGCCGTGCTCATCAATTCCCCGACGAATTCTGCGCATCGTCGAAGAAATAGTCCTTCACCGAAGCCGGCTTGTTCTTGATCGCGCCCACCCGGTGCATGAACTCCGCCAGCGGATAGGTGTTCTGCGGCGTGGTCTTGAACTGCACCTCGGGGTTCTTGATGATCTTCAGCAGCAGTTCGCGGTCGAGCTTGGCGTTGCTCACCTTCAGGTAGATGTCCGCCGCCTTCTCCGGATTGGCAGTGACGAACTTCGCCGCCTCGTCGAGCGCATCGACGAAAGCCTTGTAGGTCTTCGGGTTCTCGCTGCGGAATTTCTCGGTCGCGTAGAGCACCGTGGCCGACGACGGCCCGCCCAGCACCTGGTACGAGTTGAGCACGATGCGCGCATTCGGGTTGCCCGCCAGCTCCTGCTCCTGGAACGGCGGATTGCCGAAGTGGCCGGTGATCTCGGTGCCGCCCTTGATGATGGCCGCCGCTGCGTCGGGGTGCGGCACCGCCACGCTGATCTTGTCGAGTTTGTTGAACTCCTTGTCGCCCCACAGCTTGGCCGAGGCGAACTGCAGCACCCGCGACTGCACCGACACGCCCACGGCGGGCAGCGCGATGCGGTCCTTGTCGGTGAAGTCGGCGATCGACTTCACATTCGGGTTGTTGGTCACCAGGTAATACGGGAAGTTGCCCAGCGAGGCCACGCCCTTCACGTTCTGCCTGCCCTTGGTGCGGTCCCACAGCGTGAGCAGCGGCCCCACGCCGGCGCCGGCGATCTCGATGTTGCCGGACAGCAGCGCGTCGTTCACCGCCGAGCCGCCCGAGAGCTTGACCCATTCGACCTTGGCATCCACGCCCGCGGCCTTCGCATGCTTCTCGATGAGCTTCTGCTCCTGCGCCACATTGAGCAGCAGGTAGACGATGCCGAACTGCTCGGCAATGCGGATCTGGCCCTCGGCGTGCGCGGCCAGGCTGCCGGCCAAAAGACTGAGGCCGGCGGCGAGCGCGGCGGCTTTGCGGGTGAAGCGGTTCATTGCAATGGGTCTGGAAAAAGAGCGGTCAGAAAGGCGTGTCGCCGACGATGGTGGTGCGGTTGAGGCGCCTGCGCAGGTGGTCCGGCGTGCCCGCCGCCAGGTGCATCAGCGAGCGGTTGTCCCAGAACACGAGGTCGTGCGGCGCCCATTGGTGGCGGTACACGAACCCCGGCTTCACGCTGTGCGCGAACAGCTCGGCCAGCAGCGCATCGCTTTCAGCCTGCGGCAGGCCGACGATGCGCGTCGTGAAATGCTCGCTGACGAACAACGCCTTGCGGCCCGTCTCCGGATGCGTGCGCACCACCGGCTGAACGGCGGGAGCGACCTGGTCGATCTGCGCTTGCGAGAGCTTGGGCCGCCACGGGTTCTTTGCGCGCAGCTCTTCGTACTTGGCGAGATAGCTGTGCTCGGCCGTCAGCGGCAGGATGCGCTGCTGCAGCTCGGGGCTCAGCGATTCCCATGCGAGATGCTGGTCGGCGAACAGCGTGTCGCCGCCTTCGCTGGGCAGCTCCTGCGCGTGCAGCAGCGAACCGAGGCTGGGATTGGGCTTGTACGAGATGTCCGAATGCCAGTACACGCCCGCGTCGCCCAGGCCGATGGGCTCGCCGTTCTCCTTGATGTTGGAGACGATCAGGATCTCTGGGTGGTTGTTCAGCTGGAACTGGTGCAGCACGTGGATTTCGAGCGGGCCGAAGCGGCGGCTGAAATCGATGTGTTGCTGCGGGGTGATCTGCTGGTCGCGGAATACCAGGACGTGGTGGTCGAGGTGCGCGCGGTGGATGCGGGCGAAGTCTTCGGCGTTGATCGGCTTTGCGATGTCTAGGCCGATGATCTCGGCGCCTACGGGGGCGGCGAAGGGGCGTACTTCGAAATGCTGTGCGGCGGCGGTTTCGGCCACGCTGCTGGTAGGAACGGCAGTCATGGCGGGCAATGTAGGTCGCGAGGAGCTGTTCGCCAACGAACTCTTCGTTGCTAGCTTATGACTTTGTAATTTTGGTGGTGATGGGTTTGTTTGTTTCCCGGGGCCGGGTCTCGGCCCGGCGGCCGAGCTACTTTCTTTTGCTTCGCCAAAAGAAAGTAGCCAAAGAAAAGGCGACCCTGCTGTCTGCGTCCCTCCGCTTCGCTGCGGGCAACCTGCGGTGCTTGACTACGGCGGGGGTCCGCAGAACTCGCTTCGCTCAAACAGCTGCGGCCCTGATCCCGCCTACGTCTGCGCTCCTCGGCGCAGCCAGAAGGGCTTGGAAACCGAACACGCCATCGCTTCGCTCGGCGCGAACGGCACAACCGCGCAGCGGCTGTGCCGCGTGGGGGCCAAGCGCAGCGATGGCCCGTGTTGTCTTCACCCCCTCTGGCTGCGCCGAGGAGCGCAGCGTTTCGCGGATCAGGGCTCGCCCTTGTTTGAGCGAAGCGAGTTTGGGCGAGACCCCGCGAAACGCGAGCACCGCAGGTTGCCCGTAGCGAAGCGGAGGGTCGCAGACAGTGGGGTCGCCTTTTCTTTGCTTACTTTCTTTTGGCGAAGCAAAAGAAAGTGAGTCGCCCGCCGGGGCGAGACCCGGCCCCGGGCAGCAACGCAATCACAAGCAATCAAAGCGTATGACTGCGATCCCCCTCAACAAACCCCATCGCATCCCACCCCTCGCCAACAGCAAACCCGACGACCTTGAACAGCTCCCCCATCTCATGCTCATGGATCAGCCGCGCCGCCATGGCCCGCTCGGCAGTGCTACCGAGTTCCATCCTCCCCAGCAACCCGCAGTTCAGCAGAAACCGCGCCTGGCTCGTATAGCCCAGCACAGCAAGCCCCGCATCCTGCCCCGCAAGCGCAATCCCCGTGAAGTCCACATGCGCAGTGATGTCCTTGTAGCCCACGTCGGACAGCGGATCGCCGTCCGCCTGGTGCGCGCGGTGGCACATCACCGTTCCCATGTGCCGTTGCGGGTGGTAGTACTCGGCCTCGGGAAAGCCGTAGTCGATGAGGAAGGCCGCGCCCTTCTTCAGCCGGTCCGCCAGCGTGGCGATGAAGGCCTTGGCCTGCGGATGGATCTCGGTGAGGTAGTCGTGCTCGCCGGGCACCTCGACCGGCGGGCGCAGTTCGGTCGGCCGGTCGGCCCAGGCCCAGCCGTCGCCCTGCGGATTGCGCACCACGCCTCGCTCGAACCACTGGCCGCCTACGCGCGCCAGCAACTGCACCGGCATGGCGTCGAGCACTTCGTTGCCGACGACCACGCCTTCCATGGCCTCCGGCAGTTCGTTGAGCCATTCGACCCGGTCCGCATAGCGCACCAGCGCCTGCTGCTGCCGCTCGCGCAGCGTGCCCGACAGGTCGACGATGCGGTAGCGCACGTCGGTGCACCCCATCTCGTCGAGCGCATGCAGCAGCTGCACGGCCAGCGCGCCGGAGCCCGCGCCGAATTCCCATACCGTGGAGGTGCCGGTCTTCTCCAGCGCCTCGGCCACCTGGGCGGCCAGCGTCTGGCCGAACATCGGCGTGAGTTCGGGCGCGGTCACGAAGTCGCTGCCCGAAGACGGCATGTGGCCGAACTTGGCGGAGCTGTTGGCGTAGTAGCCGAGGCCGGGCGCGTACAGGGCCAGCGCCATGAAGCGGTCGAACCCGATCCACCCGCCGGCGCGCTCTGCGGCGCGGGCGATCAGGTGGTCGAGGGCGGTGGGTAAACTGTTCGGGGTCTGTGTCGTCACCCCCCGATTCTCCCTCCCCCAGCATGAGCGCCGCTTTTTCCTCCCCCGCCCGCCGAACCGTTCTCGTCACGGGCGCCGGCCGCAGGCTGGGACGCGACATCGCACTGGCCCTTGCAGCCGGTGGCTGGCAGGTGGCGGTGCACTACCGCAGCTCGCTCGCCGACGCCGAGAAAACGGTGGCCGAATGCGCCGCGCTCTCCGGCGACTCGGCCCTCTTCTGCGCCGACCTGGAAGACGAAGCCGCCACGCGCGCCCTGCTGCCCCGCGTGGTCGCGCGCTTTCGCGGCGTCGACGCGGTGGTGCACAGCGCCGCGCTGTTCGAGCACGACGAAGCCGCCACCTTCAGCTATGCGCTCATGGAGCGCCATGCGCGCAGCAATACCGGCGCGGCCATCCTGCTGGCGCAGGCGCTGAACGAACACGTGACCGCGCGCGATGCGCAAGGCGCGGTGGTACACCTGCTCGACCAGAAGCTCTGGAACCCGAACCCCGACTTCCTGAGCTACACGCTCTCGAAGGCCGCGCTCGAAGCCGCCACGCCGATGCTGGCGCTGGCGCTGGCCCCGCGCGTGCGGGTGGTGGGCGTGGCGCCGGGCCTCACGCTGGCGAGCCACATGCTCGACGACGACAAGTTCGCGCAGCTGCACAAGCTGTCGCCGCTGGGCCGCTCCTCGACCCCGGCCGACGTGAGCGCCACGGTGAAGTTCGCGCTTGAGAACAGCTCGATCACCGGCACCACGCTGCTGGTGGACGGCGGCCAGCACCTGATGAAATTCGAGCGCGATTTCTCGCTCATGTGAGCACCACCACCATGTCCACCCCTTCTTCCAGCCCCGTGGCCACGCCCACGCAGGGCCGCCAGACACTCACCCTCCAGGGCCTGCGCTTCGACGCCAACCTGGGCATCCTCGACCACGAGAAGACCGCGCCGCAGCCGATCCTGGTCGACGCCGAACTCAGCCTCGGCCCGCAACCGCTGCTGCCGCAGGACGACGACATCTTCCACGTGCTCGACTACCGCAAGGTGCGCCGCATCATCATCGACGAGTGCACCGCCGAGCACGTCAACCTGCTCGAGAGCCTGATCGGCAAGCTGGTGCAGCGGCTGCTGCAGCTGCCCGGCGTGGTGGGCGTGCGCGTGAAGATCGCCAAGCTCGAAATCTTCGACGACTGCGAGGTGGCGATCCGCATGGAAGCCGGCGAGTGGTAGCAGGAACAGGCAGGCTCAGGCCGCCGGGCAGGCCACCGCGGGCTTGACACCGGCCGCCGGCCACATGCGCACGGCCAGCGCGCCGAGCGCCGACAGCGCGGCCATCAGCGCCACGCCGGGCCAGCCCCACTGCGCCAGCACCAGGGCGCCGAGCGCCGACCCTGCCGCCATGCCGACGAACACGCCGGTGAAGAACACCGCATTGAGCCGGCTGCGCGCAGCGGGGTCGATGCCGTAGACGATGGTCTGGTGCGCGATCAGCGCAGCCTGCAGGCCGAAATCGAATCCGATGGCGCTGGCCACGATCAGCCACAGCCGCGCGGCGGGCGCCATCAGCGGCGCGAACAGCATCGCCGCGAAAGACACCACCACCAGCGCCGCGCCCAGACGGATCACCAGCTCGGGTCCGCGGCGGTCGGCAAGGCGCCCGGCAATCGGCGCCGCCAGCGCGCCCGCCGCGCCGGCCAGCCCGAAGGCGCCGGCGGCGGCGCTGCCCAGGTGGAACGGCGCGCCGTGCAGCATGACCGCCAGGGTCGACCAGAAGGCGCTGAAGCCGACCGACAGCAGGGCCTGCGCGAAGGTGGCGCGGCGCAATGCGCCGTGGCGCTTCCAGAGCTTGGCCAGCGAACCCAGCAGCGCGCCGTAGCCCAGCTGCGTGGTCGGGCGCAGGTGCGGCAGGCCGCGCGCGGCGGCTGCGCCGATGAGCGCGATGCTGGCCGCCGCCACGAAGAACATCGCGCGCCAGCCGAAGTGCTCGGCCACGAAACCGCTGAGCACACGCGACAGCAGAATGCCGAGCAGCAGCCCGGTCATCACCGTGCCGACGATCCGGCCGCGGTGCGCCTCGGGTGCCAGCATGGCTGCGGCGGGCACCACGTCCTGCGCCATCGTGGCCGACAGGCCGATGGCCAGGCTCGCCACCAGCAGCAGCCCGACAGAGGGCGAGAAGGCCGCGCCGAGCAGCGCCAGCACCAGTACCGAGGCCTTGACGAGGATGATGCGGCGCCGGTCGAAGCGGTCGCCCAGCGGCGCCAGCAGCAGGATGCCCAGCGCATAGCCCAGCTGGGTGAGCGTGGGCACGAAGCCCACGGCGCGCGCCGAGGCGCCGATGTCGGGACCGAGCACGCCCAGCATGGGCTGGCTGTAGTAGAGCGCCGCCACGGCCAGCCCCGCGCTGGCGGCGAGCAGGAAGATCAGCGGATTCGACGGCCCCTCATGCGTTCTTTGAATGGAAGACATGGTATTAACCCTTGGATTTGAAAAGCAGGGCTGGAGTGTGCGCGGCGGCCCTCCTCGAAGGTAGTACCTCGCCACGAACAATTGATATACGCTGCGCGTATGGCAAAGCCACCTTCCAGCCCTTCCACCGCCGCCTCCGCCGCCTCCGCCGACCGCATCGAACTGATGCAGACCTTCGTGCGCATCGTCGAGGCCGGCTCGCTGTCCGCCGCGGCCGCGCAGATGGGCACCACCCAGCCCACCGTGAGCCGACGCCTGCAGACGCTGGAGCGCTCGCTGGGCGTGCGGCTGCTGCAGCGCTCCACCCACGCGATGAAGCTCACCGAAGACGGCGAGCGCTGTTTCGACCGCGCCCGGGAGCTGATCGTGAGCTGGAACGCCTTCGAGGCCGAAGTGCGCGGCGCCGGCGACCAGCCCGAGGGACGGCTGCGCGTGGTGGCGCCGCATGTGTTCGGGCAGAAGCTGCTGGTCGGGCCGCTGGCCGCGTATCTGCACCGCTACCCGCAGACGACGGTCGAATGGCTGCTGCACGACGGCCCGCAGGACCGCACGCCCGACTTCATCGCCGAGGGCGTGGACTGCGCCATTCGCGTCGGCGAGGTGACCGACCCGTCGGTGGTGGCGATCAGGCTGTCCGAGGTGCCGCGCATCGCGATCGGCGCGCCCTCGCTCCTGGGCAGCGGCCCGCCGCCGGTGCATGCCGGCGACCTGGAGGCCCTGCCCTGGCTGGCCGCGCGCAACTTCTACCGCACCGAGGTCGTGCTGACCCACGAGACCACGGGCGAGGTGTACCGGGTGCAGATCCGCCCGCGCATGATCACCGACAGCCTCAACGCCCTGTGCAGCGCGGCGGTGCTGGGCGTGGGCGTCGGCGTGCTGTCGACCTGGATGCTGGCCGAGGAACTCGCCGCCGGCCGGCTGGTGCACCTGGCGCCGCAGTGGCAGGCAGCCCATGCGCCGGTGTACATGGTGTACCCGTACGCGCGCTTCTACCCGGCGAAACTGCGGCTCTTCGTGGAGGCGATGCGCACCGCCTTTCCCGCCGCGTAGCGGGCGGAATGGGGATCGGGGACAATCACCCCCTTCCCCCGACTCCCCGAAGTACCCTGCCCATGAACGCCGTCTGGATCGACGAGGCGCCCGCCGCCGCCGACGCCACTGCCAATTCCCTCAAGATCGAACGCGAGACGCACAAGCTCGAAAAGCGCCTGTGCCGCCAGGTCGGGCAGGCCATCGTCGACTACAACATGATCGAAGAGGGCGACAAGGTCATGGTGTGCGTCTCGGGCGGAAAAGACAGCTACGCGCTGCTCGACATCCTGCTCAAGCTCAAGGCCCGCGCGCCCATCCACTTCGACATCGTCGCGGTCAACCTCGACCAGAAGCAGCCCGGCTTTCCCGAAGAAGTGCTGCCCAAGTACCTGAGCGATCTGGGCGTGGACTTCCACATCGAGAACCAGGACACCTACAGCATCGTCAAGCGCGTCATTCCCGAGGGCAAGACCACCTGCGGCCTGTGCAGCCGGCTGCGCCGCGGCATCCTGTACCGCGTGGCCGACGAGCTGGGCGCCACCAAGGTCGCGCTGGGCCACCACCGCGACGACATGCTGCAGACCTTCTTCCTCAACATGTTCTTCGCCGGCAAGCTCAAGAGCATGCCGCCCAAGCTGGTGAGCGACGACGGCAAGCACATCGTGATCCGCCCGCTGGCCTACGTGGCCGAGAAAGACACCGTGCGCTGGGCCCAGCACCGCGAGTTCCCGATCATTCCGTGCACCCTGTGCGGCAGCCAGGAGAACCTGCAGCGCAAGCAGGTCGGAGAGATGCTGCGCGAGTGGGACAAGAAGTACCCCGGCCGCGTCGAGAACATGTTCACCGCGCTGCAGAACGTGGTGCCTTCGCACCTGCTCGACGGAACGCGGCACGATTTCAAGGGTCTCAAGGCGACCGGCGTGGCGGATGACGACGGCGACAAGGCCTTCGACACGCCTTCTTTCGACTTGCTCTCCCAGGCACCCTCAGCACTGCGCATCGTCCAGGGCTGACCGGGCAACCCAGGGGAATTTTGGGCAGCCCTTGCCCGGAGACCCTCATGAAACGTGCGCTCTCAGCTCTTCTTCTCACGGCAAGCCTGACCGGCTGCGCCACCTCCTGGGTGGTCGACAGCGATGTGAAGAGCTTCTCCTCCCTGGCCGCGGTGCCGCCCGGCGCCACCTACCGTTTCGACCGCCTGCCCTCGCAGCAGGCCGACGGCGCAAGGCAGGACTCGCTCGAGGCGATGGCAGCCGCCGCGCTCGACAAGGTCGGCCTGCGCCGCGACGACGCCCATCCCCAGTACAACGCGCAGATCGGCGCCCGCGTGACGGCCGGTCTCTCGCCCTGGGCCGACCCGTGGCTCTACGACGGCCCCTGGGGCTACGGCTGGGGCGGCGGCTACGGCTACTACGGGCGCCGCTGGTACGGCGGCGGCTGGTATGGCGGCCCGGCGTTCGCGCCGCCGGCAAACCCCTGGTACGAACGCGAGGTGAGCATCGTGCTGCGCGAGGCCGGCTCCAACCGCGTGGTCTACGAGACCCGGGCGCGCAACGACGGCCCCTACACCTCGAGCGCCGCCGTGCTGCCGGTGATGTTCCAGGCCGCGCTGCAGGGCTTCCCGAACCCGCCGCAGGGCGAGCGCCGGGTGAACATCGAGCTGCCGACGGCTCGAAAGTAGCGCCTTCTAGAATCCCGCGGATGGAAGAAGCCACCCGTCTGATCGCCGTTCGTCACGGCGAAACCGCCTGGAACGTCGACACCCGCATCCAGGGCCACATCGACATCGGGCTCAACGCCACCGGCCTCTGGCAGGCGCAGCGCGCAGGCGCGGCGCTCGCCGACGAGCCCATCGGCGTGGTCTACGCCAGCGACCTGTCGCGCGCCTGGCAGACCGCCCAGGCCATCGCCGAGCCCCACGGCCTGGCCGTGCAACCCGAGCCGCGCCTGCGCGAGCGGGCCTTCGGGAACATGGAAGGCATGAGCTTCGCCGAGATCGAGGCCACGCTGCCCGTGCAGGCCAAGCGCTGGCGCGAGCGCGACCCCGAGTTCGAGCCCGAAGGCGGCGAAAGCCTGCTGACGTTCCGCGACCGCGTGACCGGCGTGGCCGCCGAACTGGCGGCGCGCCATCCGGGCGAGCTGGTGGTGCTGGTGGCACACGGCGGCGTGATGGACGTGCTCTACCGCGCCGCCACCCGCCAGGAACTGCAGGCGCCGCGCACCTGGCAACTGGGCAATGCCGCCATCAACCGCATGCTGTGGACGCCGGAGGGCTTCAGCCTTGTGGGCTGGAGCGACACCGCGCACCTGGTTGCCGGCAGCACGCTCGACGAAACGACGACCTAGCGGGCCTTCGCACCGCGACCTTCCCGTGCGCAACAAGGCGCAACCGGGACAGAAGCGATCTTCTGAATGAAAAGAATAAATTCCAAGCCCTCGGCCTATGCCAGCTGGGACGCCTCCCTGGCCCTCTCGACCCCCTGGGTCGAAGCCACCCATCTGGGCAGCGTCATCAGCCTGCCCGCCGGGGAAGTGCTGGCCCGCGAGGGGGAGCGGCACAGCTACTTTTATCTGCTGCGATCCGGATTCGTTCACTCGACCATCCAGCGCAGCAATGGCGCGGAATTCCTGCTCGAGATATTCGGGCCGGGCGCCATCTTTGGCGAAGGCCCGGCATTTGCCGACCTGCCTCGCCCGACCACCACACGCGTGGTCGCGCCCGCCACCCTGAGCCGCTATCTCCCCGGCGATATCACCAGGAAATTCGCCGCCATGCCGGAGTTGGCGAATTCGCTCATTCAAATGCTCGGCTTCAAGAATCACATGATTGTTGAAAAACTTGCCGGCGTTGCATCGGCGGCGCCCAAGGAGCGGGTGGTGGATTTGCTTTTGCGTATTGCACGATTGCAATCGAATGGCGATTCCCAATTGACGCAGGAATCGACGAATTTTCAGGTCGATCTAACGCACGAGAAAATTGCCGCCATGACGGCGCTGAGCCGGGTCACCGTGACAAGAACCCTGAACTCGCTGGCGCACGAAGGGGTGATTGAAACACGGGCCAAACGGGTCATCATCCACGACGCTTCGGCATTACGTCGTTTGCATTACAAAAATAGTTAGCTTCCTGTATCTCTGGATACCACGAAAAACCAGACTTGGCGCCATTATCTTCCTCACAATCCTAGGGGAAATGATGGTAGAGGTAAGAAAATGGGCGGTTGAAGATATCAACCGCACGACGCCCAACCTCGCGGCGATAAAGAAATTCTCCACCGGAGACCGCGCGGGCCTTCGGTTCGAGAATTTTCTGCAGGAATATCAGGTCGACCTGATATTGCATGCCATTTCAAAGATCGGCATCGAGTATTACGACGGTGACGACAAAGCCGGAGGCGTCGTTCGCAAAGGCAAGCTCGGGCCCAATTTCTTTCGCTTCAAATCGGATCACAGCGAATACTTTCGCCGAGCGCGCATCTTCGAGAAGGTATTCGAGGAGCGCATTCTCACGCTGGTCAATTTCTTCCCCCGTGTCCAGGAAGTGGCGTCGAAAACGTTTTCCTTGCCTCCCGCCGTCGCCGAGCATAACGAGCGGCGCATGATGAACTTCACGGTACGCGCCTTGCCGGAGGCGCCCATTCATCGGGACTGGATGCCGGGCGAAAACTGCGGGCTTTCCTTCGCGTCGCGCCTCAGCGATCAGTTTGCCTGGAACATTTACCTGAAGACGCCTAGGTCCGGGGGACAGACACGCATCTACAAGGAGCAGGATACCGCTCAGGCCGCCAGGGGAGGCGAATATGTCGATGTCGCGCCCCGTGTCGGAGATTTGATCATCTTCCGGTCCACCCAGGCCCATTCGGTATTGCCGAGCGATGGAGAACGCCTGACCTTGTCCGGTTTTTTCGGAATCACCCCTGAAAAACTCCTGTTCTGGGTGTGAGCGCCTCGATGGAGAAATCCCTGTCCGCACCCATGGGAATTTCCCATGGCTGGATCGCGGCATTGCCTTTCATTCCCAAGGTGCTGGTATTCGGTCTTATCGTGGGCGTTGCCAGCAAGAATGCCGATTGGTCATTGGGTGAATTGATTTTTGCGGCATTGAGCGTCAACGCGGCCACCGCCCAATTGGCCGCGCTGGAATTCAACAATTCCTTTCATATAGGCGCCCTGATTGCGTTGACCGTCGGGCTCAACGCGAAGCACCTTCTTTTCACGGCCTCGCTCTGGCCTTATCTAAAGAATTCTGGCAAATGGCGCGCAGCATTGGCAGCGGCAATGGTCACCGACAGCAGCTGGACCGCATGCCATATTGCCGCCCAGCGCGGCCCGATCAACGCCAACTTCATTCTGGGCAATTCATCCGCATTGACCTTGGCCTGGACGGCCGGATGCATTGCCGGATTTCAATTTGGCGCCATTTTCACGCCGCAAATGCTGTATCGCTTTGGAATGGACGCGCTGGTCCCGCTTTCGATGGCCCTGCTGCTGCCCATCGGTCTGCGAAAAAACCCGCACCACCTGGCGCCGGTTGCAATCGGCGCCGTGGCCGGGCTGGCTTGCTGGTGGCGAACCGATCAGCAGGCCGCGGCGGTGCTGTTGGCCGGCCTCGTCGGCATGGCGGCGACGCTGTGGATCAATAGGAGAAAGCGGGCATGAACGCCATCGTCGTGATGGCGCTGGTCACGATCGCGATCCGCCTGTCGGGGCTGGGCGCCGCGCGATGGCTGTCGCGCTGGCCGGCGGCCGAGGTTGCCCTGTCGAACGCCGGCCCCAGCCTGATGGGGGCCTATCTGCTGATTCAGATCTGCATCGCGCCGACCCTGCTCTTGCCCGTGGTCGTCACCATGGCCGTGGCGTGGCGCTTCGGCGGGCTGCAGATCGCCTTTCTGGCAGGCTGGCTGGCGCTCATGGCTGCGCGCCATCTTTGAAGAACGCTATTGCGGTTCAGGCGTGCGCCGCCGCGGCCTCGGGCTTCTTCGCTTCGCCCGGCAGGTCGACCATCGGCCCGGTGCCGCTGTAGCGGTCCAGGGCGAGGTAGATGGCCGGCGTGATGTACAGCGTGATCACCTGCGAGAAGATCAGCCCGCCCACCACCGCCACGCCCAGCGGCTGACGCAGCTCGGCGCCGGCGCCCAGGCCCAGCGCGAGCGGCAGCGCGCCCATCAGCGCGGCCAGCGTGGTCATCAGGATCGGGCGGAAGCGCAGCCGGCAGGCCTCGCGGATCGCATCCACGGGGCTCAGGCCTTCGGTGCGCTGCGCGTCGAGCGCGAAGTCGATCAGCATGATGGCGTTCTTCTTCACGATGCCGATCAAGAGCAGGATGCCGATGGTGGCAATCAGCGTCAGGTCGAAGCCGAAGATCTTCAGCGAGATCAGCGCGCCCACCGCCGCCGAGGGCAGCCCCGCCAGGATGGTGATCGGGTGGATGTAGCTTTCGTACAGCACGCCCAGCAGCACGTAGATGACCAGCACCGCCAGCACCAGCAGCACCGCCTGGCTCGACTGCGAGCTCTGGAAAACCGCCGCGTCGCCGCCGTAGGTGGTGATGATCGACTGCGGCATCTTCAGCTCGTCCTTGAACTGGTCGATCTTCGCGGTCGCGTTGCCCAGCGGCACGTCGGGGCCGAGGTTGAACGACACCGTCACCGCCTGCAGCTGCCCCTGGTGGTTGACCGAGGTCGGCCCCACGGTGCGCTTGACCGTCGAGAAGGCCGACAGCGGCACCAGTTTGCCGGTGTTGCTGCGCACCGAAAGGCGCGCCACGTCTTCCTCGAACTGGCGATCGTTGTCGGCGGCCGAAAGAATCACCTGGTAGGTGTTGCTCGCGCCGTAGATGCTGCCGATCTGGCGGTCGCCATACGCGTTGTAGAGCGCGGTGCGCAGGTCGCCCACCGCCACGCCGAGCACGCCGGCCTTGTCGCGGTCGATGTCCAGCGTGGCCTGCAGGCCGCGGTTCTGCGAGTCGCTGGTGACGTCGCGGAAGGCAGGGTCGGCGCGCATGCGCTCCATGAGCTTGGTGGCCCAGGGCACCATCTCGCCGGCGTTCACGCTCTGCAGCGTGTACTGGAAGCGCGCCTTGCTCTGGCGGCCGCCCAGGCGCAGGTTCTGCACCGGCTGCATGTAGACGGCAATGCCCGGGATCTCGCGGAAGCGCTGGCGCAGCGACTCGAGCACCTTGCCCATGGCCGGACGCTCGCCGCGCGCCTTGAGCACCGCGAACAGGCGGCCGGAGTTCTGCGTGGCCGTGGGTCCGCCCACGCCGACGAAGGAGCTGACGTAGTCGACGCTCGGGTCGGCCTGCAGCGCATCGGCCACGCGATCCTGCAGCGCTTTCATGGCGGTGAACGAAATGTCCTCGGCCGCCTCGGTGGTGATCTGGATCTGGCCGATGTCTTCTTCCGGGAAGAAGCCCTTCGGGATGGTCGCGAACAGCCAGCCGGTGACGACGAAGGTCAGCCCCGCCATCAGCAGCATCACGTTGCGGTGGCCCAGCGTCCAGTCGAGCGAGCGCATGTAGCTGCCGTGCACCGCGCGGTAGCCGCGCTCGAAGGCACGGCCGATGGCGGTGCCGGGCTCGGGGTGCTCTTCCTCGTGGTCGATCGCGCCTTCCTTGCGCGGCACCTGCTTGAGCAGCCGGCTCGCGAGCATCGGCACCAGCGTGAGCGACACCACCGCCGACACCAGCACCGCCAGCGCCACCACCACCGCGAACTCGTGGAACAGCAGGCCGATCACGCCCGGCATGAAGAAGATCGGGATGAACACCGCCACCAGCGAGATGGAGATCGACACGATGGTGAAGCCAACCTCGCGCGCGCCGCGCAGCGCCGCCGCGAACGGGTCCATGCCCTTTTCGACGTAGCGCATGATGTTCTCGAGCACCACGATGGCGTCGTCCACCACCAGGCCCACCGCCAGCGTGATGCCCAGCAGCGAGATGTTGTCCAGGCTGTAGCCGAAGGCGTAGAGCAGCGCCACCGCGCCGATCAGCGAGATGGGAATGGTCGCGGCCGGAATCAGCGTGGCCACCAGCCGGTGCAGGAACAGGAAGATCACCAGCACCACCAGCGCGATGGTGCCCAGCAGCGTGAGCTGCACGTCGTGCACGGCTTCGCGGATCGACAGCGAGCGGTCGTTCACCATCTGGATCTCGACCGACTGCGGCAGCTCGGCCTTGAAGCGCGGGATGAGCGCGCGCACAGCGTCCACCACCTGCACGGTGTTGGCGTTGGGCTGGCGCTGCACGGCCAGCGAAATCGAGTCCTGCCCGTTGAAGCTGCTGGCGGTTTTCACCGACTCGAAGCTGTCCTCGATGGTCGCCACCTCGTCCAGCCGCACCGGCGAGCCGTTGCGCTGGCCGACGATGAGCTTGGCGAAGTCGGCCGCCTTCATGAGCTGGCGGTTGGCCTGGATGGTGAGCGTCTGGCGCGGGCCGTCGAGCGTGCCGACCGGCGTGTTGGCGTTGGCGGAGTTCACGGCCTTGGCCAGTTCGTCGAGCGTGATGCCGCGCGCATTGAGCAGGTCGGCATTGGCCTTGATGCGCACCGCGAAGGCCTTGCGCCCGTACACGCCCACCTGCGCCACGCCGTCGATGGTCGACAGCGTGGGCGAGATCAGGTTCTCGGCGTAGTCGTTGAGCTCCGACGGGTTCATCGACGGCGAGATCAGCGCGATGAACAGCACCGGCGCGTCGGCCGGGTTGACCTTGCGGTACGAGGGCAGCTGCGTCAGTTCCTGCGGCAGCTGGCGCTGGGCGCGCAGCAGCGCGGCCTGCACGTCGACGGCGGCGGCGTCGATGTCGCGGCTGCTGACGAATTCGAGCGTGAGCGAGGTCACGCCCTGCGTGTTCACCGAGCTGATGGTCTGCAGCCCGGGAATCGTCGAGAACTGCTTTTCGAGCGGCAGCGCCACGGACGACGCCATGGTGTCCGGACTCGCGCCCGGCAGCTGCGCGTTGACGTTGATGACCGGCGTGTTGTAGCTGGGCAGCGCGGCGACGGGAATGCTGAAGTAGGCAAAGATGCCGATGACCACCACGGCGGCGGACAGCAGCACCGTCATCGCGGGACGACGGATGCAGAGCTCTGAAATGTTCATGCGCGTTCCTGCCGCGGCGGCTTGACGTCGGTGCCGTCCGAAGACGCGGCGCTGCCGGGCGTGACGCCCGTGGTGCCCTTGGCCGGGGACTCTGGCGCGCCAGGCGCCGCGGCCGGCGCCTTCGCATCGACGCGGACCTTGCCGCCCGGGCGCACGTTCTGGCTGCCCTCGATCACCACCTGCTCGCCGGGCTCCACGCCGCTGACGGCTACCTTGGTGCCGAAGGTGTGCAGCGCCTTCACCTTGCGGCGGGTGGCGGTCTTGCCCTCATCGACCACGTACAGCGACGGGCCGTCGGACAGCATCATCAGTGCCGCGGCCGGCACCACCGTGGCGCCCTCCAGCGTACGCACCGTGATGCGCGTGCCGACGAACTGCCCCGGCCAAAGGCCCTGGTCGGCATTGGCGAACACCGCCTTGGCGCGCACCGTGCCGATCTGCGGATCGACCGTGTTGTCGACGAAATCGAGCGTGCCGGCCAGCGGCTCCTTGCGGCCGGTGACGACCGCCTCGACCTTCGAGCGCGAACGCGAGGCCTCCAGCAGATCCTGCAGGTTGCCCTCGGGCACCGGGAAGCTCACCGCGATCGGGTCGAGCTGCGTGACCGTCACCAGCGACAGCGTCGGCTGCACCAGCGTGCCCGGATAGATGTTGACGGCGCCGATGCGCCCGGCAATGGGCGCGCGCAGGGTGGCGTAGCCCAGCGCCACCTGGGCCGACTGCACGGCGGCGCGGTCGGCGGCCACGGCGGCACGCTGCGCCTCGAGCTGCGACAGCGTGGCGTCGGCGGCGCTCTTGGCGATGAAGTTCTGCGCCACCAGGTCCTGGCTGCGCTTGTACTGGCGCTCGAGGTCGGCCAGCGTGGCCTCGTCCTTCTGCTGCTGGGCCTTGGCACGCGCCAGATTGGCCTGGTCGTTGCGGTCGTCGAGCGTGAAGAGCAACTGGCCGGCCTTGACGAACTGGCCTTCCTTCACATGCACCGCGCTCACCGTGTTGGTCACCTGCGGGCGCAGGTCGACGCTGTTGAGGGACACCACGCTGCCGTTGACCTGCACGGTCACCGGCACGTCCTGCTTCTGCGCGGTGGCCAGCGTCACGAGCGCAGGCGCGCCGCTTGCGCCGGGCGCACCACCGCCGGCACCGGGAGCCTTGGCAGTCTTTGCGGCCGGCTTGTCTGCGGACATGCTCCACCAGCCGCCTGCGACGGCTACGATCAACACGCCCGCAAGGGCGACAGCGACATTTTTTTTCATGGGGTTCTTGTGCACTTTGGGCTGACAGCGGCTATTGGATCAGCGGTCGTGCCGCGGTGGTCACGGGCACCGTAAAGAAATGTAAAGCAAGTCAACCCAAAGCCCGAACACCAACCTGCTGCCCGCCGGCCCGAGGAACACCCCCTCGTTAAAATCGCCGGTCCACAGCCTCTGGATAAACCCCATGAACCGCTGCAAGAAACCCACGAATGCTCTTACTTTCATAGCGCTTTGCGCGCTCGTCGCAGGCGCTGCCGGCGTTTTCCCCCTCGCAGCCAGTGCCCAGGACGAAGTCCCCCGGCCGCAGACGCAGAACGAATCGCTGGTCGGCGGCCGCAACTTCCCCATCGGCACGCTGCGCGGCAAGTTCATGGTCACCAATGCACCCGACGTCGAACTCGACGGCAGGGCCGACCGCCTGGGCGCCGGCGCGCGCATCCGCAGCGCGCAGAACATGCTGGTCATGCCCGGCGCCATCATTGGCCAGAAGTACCTGGTCAACTACACGCGCGACGCCGCCGGGCTGCTGCGCGAGGTCTGGATCCTCACGCCCGACGAAGCCTCCGCCAGCCGCGAGTCGCTGAACAAGCCCTTCCTGAACATCTGGCCGTTCACCTCGAACGACACCGTCAACACGCAATAAGCCCAGGCGGCGCGACGCCTCCTTCGCGCGCCAGCATCGCCCCGCCCTTGCGCATGAAGCGCACGGGGCCACGAGAGATTTCCCCATGAAAAAAGTATTCATCAAGACCTTCGGCTGCCAGATGAACGAGTACGACTCGGACAAGATGGCCGACGTGCTCAATGCAGCCCAGGGCTACGAACCCACGCAGAACGTGGACGAGGCCGACCTCATCCTGTTCAACACCTGCTCGGTGCGCGAGAAGGCCCAGGAGAAGGTGTTCTCCGATCTCGGCCGCGTCAAGCACCTGAAGGCCAAGGGCGTGAAGATCGGCGTGGGCGGCTGCGTGGCGAGCCAGGAGGGCCAGGCCATCATCGCGCGCGCTCCCTACGTCGACATCGTGTTCGGCCCGCAGACCCTGCACCGCCTGCCCGAGATGCTGAACGACCGCGAGCGCCTGGACCGCCCGCAGGTCGACATCAGCTTTCCCGAGATCGAGAAGTTCGACCACCTGCCGCCCGCGCGCGTCGAAGGCGCCACCGCCTTCGTGTCGATCATGGAAGGCTGCTCCAAGTACTGCAGCTACTGCGTGGTGCCCTACACCCGCGGCGAGGAAGTGAACCGCCCGCTGGACGACGTGCTGGTCGAGATCGCCGGCCTGGCCGACCAGGGCGTGCGCGAGATCACGCTGCTGGGCCAGAACGTGAATGCCTATCGCGGCAAGATGGGCGACACCGCCGAGATCGCCGACTTCGCGCTGCTGATCGAATACGTCGCCGAGATCCCCGGCATCGAGCGCATCCGCTACACCACCAGCCATCCGAACGAATTCACGCCGCGCCTGATCGAGGCCTACGCCAAGGTGCCGCAGCTCGTGAGCCACCTGCACCTGCCGGTGCAGCACGGCAGCGACCGCATCCTGATGGCGATGAAGCGCGGCTACACCGCCATGGAATACAAGAGCACGGTGCGCAAGCTGCGCGCCATCCGTCCTGAACTCGCATTGAGCAGCGACTTCATCGTCGGCTTCCCCGGCGAGACCGACGACGACTTCAACAAGATGATGAAGCTGATCGACGACTGCCAGTTCGACGCCAGCTTCAGCTTCATCTTCAGCCCGCGCCCCGGCACGCCGGCCGCCGCGCTGCACGACGACACGCCGCACGAAGTGAAGCTCGCTCGCCTGCACACGCTGCAGGCCGTGATCGACGCCAACGTCAAGCGCTTCGGCCAGGCGCTGGTCGGCACCACGCAGCGCGTGCTGGTGGAAGGCGCCTCGCGCAAGGACGCCAACGAACTCATGGGCCGCACCGCCTGCAACCGCGTCGTCAACTTCGAAGGCGACGCGCGCCTGGTCGGCCAGATGACCGACCTGCGCATCACCCGCTCGCTGGCCTACACGCTGCGCGGCGAGGTCGTGACGAACGAATCGCCGATGGCGCTCGCCCACTGATGGCGAAGCGGCCATCCATCCGGGGTTCGTTCCAGCAGCTCCTGCTGTTCGCGTTCCTGCTGATCACCGCGCTGCTGGTCGGCGTGGCGTTGCGCTCGGTGCTGCAGTACGACGCGCTGATGACGCAAAGCCGCGACGCGGCCGCGCGCGCGCTGCGCCTGTCGGGCGCGTCGCAGTCGCTGGCGGAGCGCAGCGCGGCCATGGAGCGCGCCGGGCGCCAGTCGCTGGTACTGAACGACGCGGTGCTGCGCCGCCGCTTCGACGACGCCGCGCGCGAGGCGCACCAAGTGTTGGAGCGGCTCGAGAAGAACGGCCTGCCGCCCGCCGGCATCGAGATGTGGCGCACCCAGCTCGGCGTGATCGAGGGCCTGATGAGCGGCAGCGCCGACAGCGCCCTCCAGCGCGAAAGCACGATGGCCATGCAGTTCCGCGAACTCGACGCGCTGAACACCAACCTCGCCCAGCAGGCGCAGTTCCTGATCGAAACGCAGAACGACGCGCTGGCCCAGCGCATCGAGAACGCGCGCCGCCGGCTGATGCGCGAAGTGGTGGCCGCCAGCGTGCTGGCGGTGTCGCTGGCGCTGGCCTTCGGCATCTGGCTGGCGCGGCCGTTCAAGCGGCTGGAGCACGCCATCGTCGGCCTCGGCCAGAACCGGCTCGACGAACCCATCGACATCCGCGGCCCGGCCGACGTGCGGCGCGTGTCGCAGCAGCTCGAATGGCTGCGGCTGCGCCTGACCGAACTGGACGCCGACAAGGCGCGATTCCTGCGCCATGTGTCGCATGAGCTGAAGACGCCGCTGGCGGCGCTGCGCGAAGGCGTTTCGCTGCTGGAAGACGGCGTGCCCGGGCCGCTGAACCCGGCACAGCTCGAGGTCGCGCAGATCCTGCAGCAGAACACGGTGGCGCTGCAGGGGCAGATCGAGGCGCTGCTGCGCTTCAACGCCGCCGCCTTCGAGGCGCGCGAACTGCGCCGCGAGCGCACCGAGCTGCTGCCGCTGATCGAGGAGCAGATCGAGGCGCAGCGGCTGCAATGGCAGTCGCACGGCCTGCGCGTGCGCGCCGAGGGCGACCCGATCGCCATCACGGTGGATCGAACCAAGCTCGGCACGGCCATTGCCAACCTGCTGTCCAACGCCATCCGCTTCTCGCTGCCCGGCGGCGTGATCACGCTGGCGGTGTCGGGAACGCCGGAGGCGGTGCACATCGACGTGAACGACGCCGGCCCGGGCATCGCCGAGGGCGACCGCGACCGGATCTTCGAACCCTTCTTCCGCGGCGAACGCCAGCCGGAGCACACGGTGAAAGGCACCGGCATCGGACTTTCCATCGTGCAGGAGTACATTGCAGCCCACGGGGGCCGCATCACCCTGCAGCCCGGCGGTCCCGGTGCTCGCTTTCGCATCGAACTGCCGCGCACGGCTTGACACCGCGGGCCCCACTCCAACACTGCCTGACCGCCCCGCGTCCTCTTTTTCGACCCATGTCTTTTTCGTTCGTCCGCAGTTCCATCTCCGCCGGGGCCATGGCCGTGCCATTCGCCCTGCTGCTGACCGCCTGCTCCACGCAACCCAAGCCGCCCGCGGAAGCCGATGCGCTGCCGCCGCCTGTCGTGCTGCCGCGCGTGATGCCGGTCGAGGCCGAACCCAAGGCGCCCGCCACGCAGCCGGCCTCGCTCTTCACGCTGATGACGCAGGGGCCGGTGGCGGCCATGCTGTCGTATGCCGACAAGGTGCGCCCGCTGAACGGCGCCGACCTGAGCGCCGAGATCGCGCGCATCGGCGACCCCGGCGATTCGCCCACCACCCAGATGCAGCTGGCGCTGCTGCTTTCGCAGACCCGCACGCCGGCCGACCTGGCGCGCGCCCTGGGCCTGCTGCAGCGCGTGAATTCCAACCCCGCGCCCGAGGCGCAGGCCCTGCAGCCGCTGTCGCGCGCCCTGGCCGCGCGCTACGTGGAGCAGCGCCGCGTCGAGGATGATCGCGACAAGCAGGTGCAGCAGCTGCGCGACGCCCAGCGCCGCATCGACCAGCTGAACGACCGCATCGAGGCGCTGCGCGCCATCGAACGCAGCTTCGCCCGGCCCAACACCCTGCCGGCCACACCACCTCCCAACGGAAGCAGATCCAATCAATGAGCACTACCGGCGCCCGCCTCCTCGTGGTCGACGACGACCCGGACATGCTGCGGCTGCTCTCGATGCGGCTGAGCTCGGCGGGTTACCAGGTCACGGCCGTGACCTCTGCCGAAACCGCGCTCACCCAGCTCGAGATCGAGCATCCGCAACTGGTGCTGAGCGACGTGCGCCTGCCCGGGCGCGACGGCCTGCAGCTGTTCGACGAGATCCGCAAGCGCCATCCGTCGCTGCCGGTCATCCTGCTGACCGCGCACGGCACCATTCCCGACGCGGTCGAGGCCACGGCGCGCGGCGTGTTCACCTACCTCACCAAGCCCTACGACGGCCGCGAGCTGCTCGACAAGATCGCCCAGGCGCTGGCCCTGGGCGCGCCCGCCACCACGCCAAGCAAGGCCGGCGACGACAGCTGGCGCTCCGAGATCGTGAGCCGCAGCAACCGCATGGCCGAACTGCTGGCCGAAGCGCGCATGGTGGCCAAGTCGGACGCCTCGGTGCTGCTGCGCGGCGACTCGGGCGCCGGCAAGGAACTGCTGGCGCGCGCCATCCACAAGGCCAGCGCGCGCGCCGACAAACCCTTCGTGGCCGTCAACTGCGGCGCCATTCCGGAGGCGCTGCTCGAGTCCGAACTCTTCGGCCACATGAAGGGCGCCTTCACCGACGCCCATGCCAACCACAAAGGCCTGTTCCAGCAGGCCGACGGCGGCACGCTGCTGCTCGACGAAATCGGGGACATGCCGCCGGCGCTGCAGGTCAAGCTGCTGCGCGTGCTGCAGGAGCGCGCGGTGCGCCCGCTGGGCGCGAGCCAGTCGATCCAGGTCGACGTGCGCATCGTCTCGGCCACTCACCGCGACCTCGACGCGGCGATGGAAGCAGGGCAGTTCCGCGAAGACTTGTATTACCGCCTGAACGTGGTGACGCTCACGCTGCCGCCGCTGTCGGCGCGGCGCGAGGACATTCCGCTGCTGGCCAACCACTTCCTGCAACGCCTGTCTACCAAGTACGGCAAGCGGCTGTCGGGCTTCGCGCCCGAGGCGCTGAAGGCGCTGACCACGGCCGCATGGCCGGGCAACGTGCGACAGCTTTTCAACGTGGTGGAACAGGTGTGCGCGCTTTCGAGCTCGCCGCTGATCCCGCTGGCACTGGTGCAGCGCGCGCTGCGCGTGCCGAGCGTCGAAGTCCAGACCTATGCCGAGGCCAAGCAGCGTTTCGAGCGCGACTACCTCGTCGGCCTGCTCAAGCTGACAGACGGCAACGTGGCTGACGCGGCCCGCCTGGCCGACCGGAATCGCACGGAGTTCTACCGCCTGTTGCAGAAGCACGAACTCACTCCGGGGCACTTCAAAGCCGACGCTGTCGCTGGCGGCAGCGACCCTGTCGCCGAGTAGCGACGCCTCTAAGTCGTTGATTTTTATAGCCAAACCCAACGAGCCCCGCAGGCTTGTCGGGATTCGGCGACAAAATCGGGGGTTTTGGGAGCCTCCAGCCGGCCTCCCCCCTTAAAACGACACTCGGATCGGCCCAAGTCGTTGATCTGAAAGCGTTTTTCCAGCCTGGCACAGGGTTTGCCCCTGTACAGGCATGACAGCACTCACCAGCCCATCTTTCGCACTGCGCCAGCAGCGCGACGGCCTGCGTCAAAAGCAGTTTTCCCCCTCGCGGCCCCGCGCCGCGGGCTATTCGCCAGCCGCGCTCGCCAGCGCAGGCGGCGCCGCCACCGATTGCGTCTTCAAGCGCCTTCCGGCCATTGGCGACACCCCCTCCCTCGACAAGCAACGTTGGTAAATCACATGAAGCCAAACGACTTTTCGCAACTGAATGTTCTGGCGGAGACCGACTTCGCACACCGCAGCCCGGTGCGCGAGGAACGCCATCCCAACGCCGTCACCGCTCCTCCCATCAACCGCGGCTCCATGACGCCCCGCCCCTGGCGCGGTTTCTGGAACAGCCTCGGCACCGCCGCGCTCGTGAAGCTGGGCGCCGGCCGTGACACCGAAGCCAAGGCCGCCACCGAAGTCAAGCAACCCTGGCAGCGCGCCGCGGCCCGCCGCCGCCTCGCCTTCATGATGCTCACCCTGCTGAGCACCGTGATCGCGTCGTCGCTGTTCGCCAGCGTGCAACCCGACTACGACAACGTCTGGCTCGAATACGGCCAGATCGGCCTGTACGGCCTGCTCTCCGGTTGGGTCGTGACCGGCTTCGTGACCGCCCTCATGGGTTTCTACGTCTCGGTGCGCGGTGACAAGCACGCGCTTTCGGCCAAGCAGGTGGTCAACCACCCGATGAACCCCGAGGCACGCACGGCGATCATCATGCCGATCTGCAACGAGGACGTGGCCACCGTGTTCGCCGGCCTGCGCGCCACCTGCGAATCGGTCGCGGCCACCGGCCACGCCAAGCAGTTCGACGTGTTCGTGCTCTCGGACAGCTACAACCCCGAGACCGCCGCCGCCGAGCGCGCCGCCTGGGAAGACCTGCGCGCCGCGCTGGCCGAAAGCCCAAACCAGCCGCAGGTCGAGGTGTACTACCGCCTGCGCACCCGCCGCACGCACCGCAAGGCCGGCAACGTGGCCGACTTCTGCCGCCGCTGGGGCAAGGACTACCGCTACATGGTCGTGCTCGACGCCGACTCGGTCATGAGCGGCGACTGCCTGACCTCGATGGTCAAGCTGATGGAAGCCAACCCGACCGCCGGCATCATCCAGACCGCGACGCAGGCCATCGGCCACGTCACGCTGCATGCCCGCGCACAGCAATTCGCTTCCCGCGTGACGGGCCGCCTGTTCACGCTGGGCATGCAGTTCTGGCAACTGGGCGAATCGCACTACTGGGGCCACAACGCCATCATCCGCGTCGAGCCCTTCATGAAGCATTGCGCGCTGGCCCCGATCAAGGGCACCGGCGGCATGTCGGGCGGCATCATGTCGCACGACTTCGTCGAAGCCGCGCTGATGCGCCGTGCCGGCTACAACGTGTGGCTGGTGTCCGACCTGGTCGGCAGCTACGAGCAGCAACCGCCGGACCTGCTGGCCGAACTGCAGCGCGACCGCCGCTGGTGCCAGGGCAACCTGCAGAACGCCCGCCTGATGGCCGAGCCCGGCATCCACTCCGTGCACCGCGCGATGTTCGTGACCGGCACCATGGCTTATGTGTCGGCTCCGCTGTGGCTCGCGTTCCTGACGCTGGGCACCGCCCTGTGGCTCAGCGGTTCGAGCCTGGTCTCGAGCTGGAGCGTGCTGCCCGCCGAACTGGCCGGCCTGTGGGTCTGGACCCTGTGCCTGCTGTTCCTGCCGCGCGTGCTGGGCATCGCCGCCGTGCTGATGCGCGGCGAGCAGCGCCAATACGGCGGCGTGTGGGGCCTGGTGAAGAGCTCGGTGCTCGAAAGCGGCCTGGCCATCGTGCAGGCGCCCGTCCGCATGCTGGCGCACTCGCTGTTCGTGGTCGTGGCCCTCACCGGCATCAAGCTCGACTGGAAGTCGCCCCCGCGTGAAGCCGCCGCCGTGCCGTGGAAGATCGCGGCCACGCAGCTGGCTCCCATGACGCTGGTGATCGCCATGCTGGCCGTCGGCGTCGCCATGATCGACCCGAGCGCGCTGATCTGGCTCATGCCCGTCGGCCTGCCGCTGCTGCTGGCGATTCCGCTGACCGTGCTGACCAGCCAGATCGCGCTGGGCACCACGCTGCGCGATCGCGGCTTCCTGCTGATTCCCGAGGAATCGCGTTCGCCGGCCGTACTGCGCCGCGCCTGGATGCATGCGGTGCGCCTGGCCCGCCCGGCCGCACTGGCGACCGCCTGATGCGCTGAGGCATCCCGCCCCCCCGAAGAAGCCGGCCATTGCGCCGGCTTTTTTCATTTCACGATGACTCCAGCACCGAACTTCGCTGGACTACGCCAAAGCTCGATACAGCAGGTTTATCAATAACTTAGGCGAGTTCAACATATGCCGGTGCTTTCCGAAACCTGACCCAACTTCCCTGCTGGTGGCCCCTATGAGGCTCTTGGGAATCGGGTCTTTCCGAGGAGTCATCATGGCAAAGATCAAGCTCACCAAGTCCGCAGTCGATGCGGCACAACCCCAGGCGCAGGCTGTCGAACTCAGGGATACCCTGGTGCCCGGCTTCTTATGCAAGATTACCCCATCGGGCCGCAAGGTGTTCATGCTCCAGTACCGGACGAACGCCGGCGAGCGCCGCAAGCCCGCCTTGGGTCAGTACGGGGAACTGACCGTCGAACAGGCCCGCTCGCTGGCTCAGGAATGGCTGGCCCAGGTGCGCCGGGGCGGCGACCCGGCCGCAGACAAGGCGCAGGCGCGCAAAGCGCCCACGGTCAAAGAGCTTTGCACGAAGTTCATGGAGGACTACTCCAAGCTGCGCAACAAGCCCAGCACCCAGGAAGGCTATCAGAGCGTCATCGACCGCAACATCGTCCCGATGATCGGCCGGATGAAGGTTCAGGACGTGAAGCGCCCGGACGTGGCCGGGATGATGAAGAAGATGACCCACAAGCCGGCCGACGCGAACCGCACGTTCAGCGTCATGCGCCGGATGTTCAATCTGGCCGAGGTGTGGGGCTACCGGCCCGACGGCACCAATCCGTGCCGGCATGTCCCGATGTTCCCCAACGGCAAGGCCACCCACCTCATCAGCGACGAGGACATGGGCAAGCTGTTCCGTCATCTTGAGCATCTGGAGGCCGAGGGACTGGAGAGCTACGTCATCCCGCTGGCGATCCGGCTCCAATTCGAGTTCGCCGGCCGTCGCGGCGAAATCGTCACGCTCCAATGGGATTGGGTGGACTTCGAGAACCGGCGCGTCGTCTGGCCCGACAGCAAGACCGGCGGCATGTCCAAGCCCATGAGCGAGGAAGCCTATCGGCTGCTTTCGGCAGCACCGCGCCGGGACGATTGCCCGTATGTGCTGCCATCCCCGAACCATCCCGGCCAGCACCTGACCACGGGCGAGTATTACAACGGCTGGAGCCGTGCGCTCAAGGCAGCGGGCGCGGCGCATGTAGGCACGCACGGCATCCGTCACCGCTCGGCCACCGACATTGCCAACTCGGGCATCCCGGTCAAGGTCGGCATGGCGCTGACCGCGCACAAGACCGTGGCGATGTTCATGCGCTACGTCCACACCGAGGATGACCCGGTGCGCAAGGCGGCCGAACTGGTGGCGAACCGGCGCAAGACGATCACCGGCGCATCCCGCCCTGCGGAGGCCACGGCATGACCAATAAAACGCTGACGGTGGCGGGGAAATCCCCAGCCGGCTATGCCGGCATCCACGGCGGGATCGTGGAAGTGCTCGATGCTGCCCGCCGTGCGACCGCGCGCAGCGTCAATGCGCTGATGACAGCCAGCTATTGGGAGATTGGCCGGCGCATCGTGGAAGCCGAGCAGCAAGGCAAGCGCCGTGCGGGGTACGGCGAGCAGTTGATCGAGCGGCTGTCGGCCGACCTAACCGCCCAGTTCGGGCGCGGGTTCAGCCGCCCGAACTTGCAGCAGATGCGGTCGTTTTTCCTGACCTGGCCAATTCGCCAGACAGTGTCTAGCGAATCTTCTGCCGCGCCGTCACCAGGGCGCTCCCTGCTGATGCAGGGGTGGCCTTCACTGTTGGACGAACTAGCCCAGGTGTTCCCATTGCCATGGTCGGCCTACGTGCGGCTGCTGGCGATCAAGGACGACCACGCCCGCAGCTTCTACGAGGCCGAGGCGCTGCGCGGCGGCTGGAGCGTGCGCCAGCTTGACCGGCAGATCAGTAGCCAGTTCTACGAGCGCACGGCCTTGTCCAAGGACAAGGCGGCGATGCTGGTCAAAGGGGCTGCGCCGACGCCCGAGGATGCCGTCAGGCCTGACGATGCAATCAAAGACCCTTATGTACTGGAGTTCCTGAACCTCAAAGACGAGTACTCGGAATCCGATCTGGAGGCCGCGCTGATCCAGCGGTTAGAGGATTTCTTGCTTGAGCTGGGCGAAGGATTCACCTTCGTCGGCCGGCAACGTCGCTTGCGCATCGACCAGACGTGGTATCGAGTGGATCTTCTGTTTTTCCACCGGCGGCTGCGCTGCCTGGTCATCATCGACTTGAAGCTGGGCAGCCTGTCCCATGCGGACGTAGGCCAGATGCTCATGTACTGCAACTATGCCAAGGAGCATTGGGCCTATTCCGATGAAAACCCGCCGGTGGGGTTGATCCTGTGCGCCGACAAGGGCCACGCCCTAGCGCGGTACGCCTTGGAAGGCTTGCCGTCGAAGGTGATGGCGGCGAACTACCGTACCGTGCTGCCGGATGCCGAACTGTTGCAGAAGGAACTGGAGGCTACGCGGCGCTTGCTGGAATCGCGCACCTCGAAGCAGCTCAAGAAACCCCCGCAGTAACCGGGCGTCTGCAGCATCGATCCTAAGTTCTATGGAACTTGATCGTAACCAAAACTACATGCGGCGAGCTTTCGCGTCACTTGGTACTCGTCGCCAGAATACTGGCGAATACGACCCCGTTCCGAGATCAGGTGCAAGTTCTTCCTCGCTCGCGAGCCAATGACATAAAGGAGTTTCATGGCACTTTCCTGACCGTTCGGATCATTGAAGTGCGGCACCATGTCCTCCAGCAAGGCATAGGCGATCACCACATCGAACTCTGCCCCCTTCACGCCGTGGATCGTTGAGATAGTGATGCCCGTCCGGCTCTGAAAAACC
Organism: Variovorax paradoxus; assembly: GCF_022009635.1. Lineage (NCBI taxonomy): Bacteria > Pseudomonadati > Pseudomonadota > Betaproteobacteria > Burkholderiales > Comamonadaceae > Variovorax > Variovorax paradoxus. The sequence goes on along the minus strand of NZ_CP091716.1, from coordinate 1,657,806 downwards.
TTCCTGAAGGTTCCGATGTCTCCGATGAATTCGCTTCCCTCACTTTTCAATCGGGCAACCCGCGCTTGCGAACTGTCGAAGAACGCAGTGTGATGCTCCCGAAGGGTGGTGAAGAGTCGAAAATCGATGGCCAAACTTGAAAACAGCCTCTCGAAGAATGTGCTGAGGTAGGTGAGCCCATCCGTCTCATCAATCTTGATCGCATTGCATTCTCTCAACAACGACTTCCGAGTGAGCTTGGATACGCTGACGCCAGCCGCCTCCAGGTCAGTAAGGATTTCACCGGCCCAACGAAGTCTGCGCACATACATTCCCGGCGATGCCTGGGTAAGTGCGATCTTGGAAAGCCTGTACCAAAAATTCTCAGTGTCACGCGCAAACGGAACCATCCCCGGGCCATCGAACGAATACTCGGGCATGCTCGCGCACAGACGGCGTGTCATGCTGGCAAGGTGCGTCCACTGAGGTGCAAGTACGCACACCTCGTGAGGCGCGATACCGACAGTCTCGATGTTGAAACGGATGAGCCGGATCAACTCGGCTTCCAAGCCTGTCTTGTTCACCGTGGCATCGAACGAAACAAGACTCGGATAAGATTTTTCGTCGGATGCAGCTTCAATGCACGTGTCGTGGACGTTGTAGTTTCCGAAGTAGTCGATGATGCGCTCAGAGGAACGGTAGTTCTTCGACAGTTCGAGCTTCTTCAGGTCAATGCCAGCCATCGCCCTGAAATCCTCGAAGGCAATCGGGTATCCCCCGAGCGACTGGTAAATTGCCTGATTCGGATCACCGACGATGAAGGCTTTTGTGGCACCTTGACCAGCTTTCAAGATGGCCGTGACAATCGAGTACTGAATTCGCTTGGTGTCCTGATACTCGTCGATCAGCACGAAAGAGAATAGCTGCCCTAGAAGGACGCTGATCGCAGGACGGCTGACGATCAGTTGATACGCATAGTAGAGAATGAGTTCGAAGTCTATCTGCCGGCTTTCCTGCAGCTTCTCGAAATACTGTCCCAATATGGCGTGCAGGCCGGTGTGTTTCCACGCTTGTGGACAGGAAAGCACATAGCCAGTTTCGGTAAAATAAAACTCGCAATCCCAGAAAGTTATCTTTGGCTTCTGGTAAGGCTTGCACAGAGTCTCCAAAATCTTCTCGCGCTCATGCTGATCGATCACGCGGTAGCCCCGCTCCAATGCCTCGTGATAGATGCCGTAGGGCTTCAGTATCCATTCAAGACAGAATGAGTGAATCGTGCCTATCCATAGTCGGGATGTGTCCACCCCAAGGCCCTCAATACGCTCATGGATTTCGTCGGCCGCACGGTGCGTATACGTGATCGCAACAACGAACTGCTTGTTCGATTTCAGTCTGGACAACTCATAGGCGATCTTGTAGGTAAGCGTGCGGGTCTTTCCGCTGCCAGGGCATGCGATGAGGAAAACACTTCCAGGCTCCAGAATGGCAGCTTCCTGCTCCGGATTCAGATCATCCTTGTCCCACGTGAACATGGCTAGAAGACCTTGAGGACGTCGTTGATGCGATCGTCGGGGAAGGTGGCCAGCATTTCGTTCCTGATGCCAACGAAATCGATGTCTCCCTTTCTGAAGGCCAGCAATTTAGCCCTGAATCCATCAAATACCGCCGATGCAATGAAGAGATTCTCCGCATCGATGTAGTTGACGCGATAGCTCAGCACATTGAACCAGACCTCCTTTGTGACTACTGGGTGCGCGAAGGCGATGGCATCAAGGATGTACGACGGGATGGCTGTTTGCGGATCGATCTTCTTCCCCAGCAAGATGGCGAACCACCCTTTACCGTGGTTGCCTGCCATGGTCAGCACGCGCTGGCCGTACAGGGCGATGTCCGGTGACTCAAGCTCTGCTTTGGCGGTTGCGATGGTTGGCGCGTCTTTGTAGATATCAGGGAGGATGCCAACCACTTTGTTCGCATTTCCAGCAGCAACGAAATCAACCTCGAAGGTGTGCGGTGCAAAGAATGGCGAAACCCATGGATTGTCTTTGAACGACTCATCCAGAAGCACTTTCCTGGCGATTCCACTTTCCTGAGAGGCTCGGTACTTTTTCTTGCGCCGAAGCACCCCCTCGGGGTCGCCCGCTACGGGCGTTGTGTCAATGATGGACTTGTCGAGATCGGTGACGATGCTGCATCGCTTTCGGATTCGGTCATCGTGGAAAAGAACGGCTACGTTCTGGAAGCCAGTGCTTCGGATGTTGATCAAACTGATTCCGAGTTCATCCAGACTGATGCCCAGCACCTTCTTGACCAGAATCGGGATCAGGATTTCTTCGGCATCGCCCTCTACCAGAACGACACTCTTGGCAAACAACAGGTTGCTGCGAACTGCATCCAGGTAGCGTTGGATGTTGCCGATCTCTTCTGGTCCCAGGCCCGAGGACGGTTGGTAGGCCTCGCATCGATCACGCTCCCGGCCAAGAATATTTACGTTCTGAACGTTGCTGACCTCTGAGATATGCGTCGAATGGGTCGAGTAGATGATCTGGGTGTCGTCGTACTGAAGCCGGTCGAACAGCGTCTTTTGAATGTGTGTATGGATGTGGGCCTCTGGCTCTTCGATCAACAAGAAGTTGGCGATCGACTGCTTGGCTTTCTGATACTTGAATTCCAGCAGTTTCAAGGTGAGGAAGATTAGGTTCGCGCCACCCAGGCTCAACTCATGGATCGGCCCCTCGTGGCCTTCTCCCGACTCGCCGACAAAGAGCTTGAGCGACTGGAACAGTTTGTCAGCTTCGTCAGGCAGATCGGACTTGATCGACAGGGATGAGGGGGAGTACGCCTCGCCCGCCGCATCCTTGATGGTGTCCCTGATGTCGGTCCGGACGACCTGCACGTCCGGCAACGCCTCGATCGAATCATTCAAAGCCTTCACCCCATCGGTGATGAGCTGGAATGCCACTGGATCTATATCGCCGCTCTTTCCCTTGAGCAGCGACAAAAGTGGATTGGTCCTGTTGTTGTGAAACTCCGATACAACGTCTCGAAGTGCCTGAACGAAGGTGAAGGAAATCTCCTTGGACACGGACAGCACACTCGGAATCTTGGCACCGATAGCGGGAAACTCAATTTCTTCGTTGAACCTGGCCTTCTCGAAGTCACCGACCACCTCCTTGTAGATGGCCTCGTCGTTGAAGTCAGCGTCGCTTCGGCCCGTGAAGATGGTTTCGTAGTCGTCCAGCGTGACAGCGTTCAGGATCGCAGCGAGACCAGCGTGATCGCCATCGTCCAATTGAGAGAGGCGAAGCCTGATCTCTTTCTTTGGGCGAAAGATGAGGTTGTAGGTGGCTTTGCCGATTGCCTCATCGTCGATGCCGCCCGTCCCATGCCTGAACAAGGCCTGGACTGCTTCATCAGCCGAGATCTCCTCGAACTCAAGGCTGATGATGATCCAATGCCCTTGCCACCTTCCTAGACCTCTATGAAAGTCTGTTGATTCCAATCGGTAGGCGGATCGGATCATGTTGTCATCGAGCAGCAGCCTGATTGCTCGGAACAGATTCGTTTTACCTGATCCGTTTTCGCCAATGATGGTGTTGATGCCCTTTTGAAACAGGAGCTTGGTGTTGGCAAAGTTTCTGTAGTTGACCAGGCTGAGCTTGGAGATGTGCATAAAGGCCCTCGTCTTATTTCTAGGAGCGCCGCACGAATGCCGGCCCACCGCAAAGTACATGCATGTTACAAGGTGTGTTCCGCTGGGCAGACGTTTGGCAGCATGCCGGAACTGGGTAACGTCCCGGCGTTCCGCCGTCGGACTCGCGGGCTGCGCCCCGCGCCTCGTCCCGAGTCGCGGCCATGCGGCTTTGATCCCTGACACCTTCAGCCCTTGTGGGCCTGCGCGCTCCGCTTGCCCCAAAAGCGCGAGGGCGTGCAGTAGGCGGGGTGTAGGCGGGGTGTAGGCGGGGTGTAGGCGGGGTGTAGGCGGTCTTGCTGTTCCCTTCACCGTATCACGGCGTTCTCGCCGTCAAGGGCTGCGCGTGCTTGCACGCTTGCGGCCCGTGGCCGTCCTTGACCCCTGACTGCTTGCGCTGCGCCGTGCTCGCCACGGTTCCGGGCAATTCCGCCCGAGCAACCGGAGCACGATCATGTCGCAACTGTCCTTTTCCTCGTTCGATTCCTCGTTGATGGTGCGTGACGCGCAGGGCCGCTACCTGCTGGCGACGGCCGAGCAGATTCTGGAGGCCGCGCGCCAGGCCATCGAGCGCAAGATGCAACGCGGTACGTCGTTCACGTCGCCGGCAGCGGTAAAGGAGTACCTGCGCGCCAAGCTGGCCGGCTTCGAGCATGAGGTGTTCGCGGTGTTGTTCATGGACACGCAACATCGGCTGATCGAGTACGCCGAGATGTTCCGAGGCACCATCGACGGTGCATCGGTGTATCCGCGCGAGCTGGTCAAGGAGGCGCTGCGGCTCAATGCGGCGGCGGTCATCGTTTCGCACAACCACCCGAGCGGCAATCCCGAGCCGAGCGGGGCCGACAGGGCACTGACCCAGCGGCTCAAGGAGGCACTGGGGCTGGTGGACGTGCGCATGCTGGATCACGTCATCGTCGCGGGCACCGACACCACATCGTTTGCCGAACGTGGCCTGATCTAGCCCAAGGGGGCTTCGGCCCCCTTTTTGCTGCGCCGTGTTACTCGGTTCCGTTGCGCTCACGCTGACGGAGGCGCTTCACGTAGGCTTCGTCCACTAGCTCGTCAGGGCCGAGATCCAAGGCACAGTTCGCCAATGAGGCCAGTGTCCGGTCGGTGAGCTTGAACGCCCTCGGCAGTTGGCCGTAGTTCTCCGCGCTGTTTTCCTCGATGGAGGCGAACAGTGCCTTGAAGACGTCGGCCTTGGAGGGACGTGTCGCCGCAGTGGCGGCGGCCGTCAGCGGGTCTGTGGCCGCCATCTCCGCCTTTTCGGCATCCGATGCCAGTTCGCGCATGAAGTCGCCCAACGAGGGCCAATACTTCAGATCGAACTGGCCCCGGAGGGCATCCAGCTTCTCCTGTACGTATGACTGGAACAGGTAGTTGTTCCGGGATGCCGCCTCAATCACGTCTCCAACGTGATAGTGGGTTTCGCTGCTGAAACCCGAGGTGTTGTGCAGATCGGAGCGATGATCCAGAAGCTCCGCCAACTCGGCCGCCTTCCGCGCGATTTGCTGATTGACGTTGGCGAGATCATTACGCGCGGTGCGTGCCTTCTGCATCTTCTGTGGATTCCAGAAAGCAGCGGTGCTCAACACGAGGCCAAGAAAAACTTGGAGCGCTGGCGGGTGGGCATGGAGCTTTCCGTGCAATTCATCGTAGGCGTCTTTCAATTCGACGCCACGCGCCAGCAGTCGATCCGCGACCGCGTTCTCGCTGCGCAGGATGTGGTGCTCGATGTTGTACCGCTTCCCCTCCAGGAGGAGGTTTTCGCAGACTTGCTGCGGATTCATGGCTTGAGACGAACTCACAGTCTGTCCTTGATGTTTTAGACGCTTCACAGCGTATTGAACCTTGCCGGATTTGTCGGTACCCGAGCGACTGTCGATGAACCGGCTCTGAGGTACCCACGCCAATGCAACCCGGGCGTCCCCGGCCCCGTGGGAGATGGCCGGTCGCGCTGTCGTGCTACGCATCGAACCCCCTGCGGGGTTTCGCCCCTGGCGGGCTTCCATCGTTCCCTCGCTCCGCTCGGCTGACGCCTTCGGCCCGGATTCCTCGATCCGGGCCTGCGCGCTTCGCTTGCGTGCGGTTCGGCACACAGGGACGGCCGTTGCCATGTCCAGCCGTCTCCCCTGACTTCATCACCTTCTCCGCGACCGTAGCCCGCTCCCGTGTGCCGTCAAGGCGCGCAGGGCCGTGTCCTCGCTGCGCTGCGGGCCGCACCAACCCTGCGCTTGTTTCCTTGACGGCCCCCGTCCGCGCGCTCCTTTGGCCGCGGGCGATGAACTCAGGAAAGACGGTGGCAACAGGGCCAACCGGGTTCCTCGTGCCAACCGCACAGAACAGCCGAAAGGCTGGGCTCCGAATCTAGGAATCCGGTGTGCGGTTTGAACAGCAAACCCTTTTCGTCAGGAGAAAGACCATGCAACTCGCTTCCCGTTTCGCTTCCCGTTCCCCCTCGCTGCGCAGCGATTACCCGCTGACCGATGACCAGATTCACCGCGTAGCGCCGTCCATCTTCGCGGACGCGCCGCATGAAAGCCGTTCGCAGCGGTACGCCTATATCCCCACCGCCGCCGTGCTGACCGAGCTTCGCAAAGAAGGTTTCCAACCCTTCATGGTGACGCAAACCCGCGTGCGCGACGAAGGCAAGCGCGAGCATACGAAACACATGCTGCGCCTGCGCCACGCCAGCCAGATCAACGGCGCGGAGGCTAACGAAATCGTGCTGCTGAACTCGCACGATGGCACGAGCAGCTATCAAATGCTCGCGGGCATGTTCCGGTTCGTTTGCAGCAATGGCCTTGTGTGCGGCGACACCGTGGCCGATGTGCGCGTGCCCCACAAGGGCGACGTTTCCGGGCATGTCATCGAAGGCGCTTATGAAGTCTTGCGCGGTTTCGACCGGGTGAAGGATTCCCGCGATGCCATGCGCGCGATCACGCTGGACGAAGGCGAAGCCGAAGTGTTCGCCCGTTCCGCGCTGGCCTTGAAGTACGACCCCGCCGACAACAAGCCCGCGCCCATCACCGAATCACAAATCCTGATGCCGCGCCGGTTCGATGACCGCCGACCGGACTTGTGGAGCGTGTTCAACCGCACCCAAGAAAACCTGACCAAAGGCGGATTGCATGGCCGCAGTGCCAACGGACGCCGCCAGCAAACCCGCCCGGTACAGGGCATTGATTCCGATGTGCGCCTCAATCGCGCCCTCTGGATGCTGGCCGATGGCCTGCGCCAGTTGAAAGCCTGATTCCCCACGCGGCAGGGGCAGGCAGCAGCCCTTGTCGTTTCTTTCGCTGCTGCATCCCTGAACCGATAGGAGTTATCACCATGAACGCCGTTACCAAGACCGAAATCCATGCCATCGAAACCGCCGCGCCGCTGGAAGTGGCCGACCCGACCAAGAACCTGATCTTAGTTCCGCTGTCGCAGTTGTTGCCGCGCCGTTCCAAGCGCAACGTCCGCACGACCCCGCGCCAGTCCATCCCCGAACTGGCCGCGAGCATCGCCCGCGTCGGCCTGCTGCAAAACCTCATCGTCATCCTGTCCGCCGATGACGAACAGTACGAAGTCGTTGCCGGCGACCGCCGCCTGACCGCGTTAAAGCTGCTGGCGAAGAAGAAGCGCATCGCCGCCGACTACGAAGTGCCGTGCCTGCTGGTGGCCGATGCGTCCGCCCGTACCGTGAGCCTCGCCGAGAACGTGCAGCGCGAGGCCATGCACCCCGCCGACCAGTTCGCGGCCTTCGCCGCGCTGGTCAAGGAAGGCCGCCCCATCGAGGACATTGCCGCCGACTTCGGCGTGTCCCCGCTGGTGGTGCAGCGCCGCTTGAAGCTGGCGAACGTGTCGCCGCGCCTGATGACGGATTACCGCGCCAGTAGCGTGACGCTGGAACAGTTGATGGCCTTGACCATCACCGACGACCACGCCGCGCAGGAAGCCGCGTTCTACGGTGCGCCGGAATGGCAGCGCGGCGCATCCGCGTTGCGCGACCGCCTGACCGAGCGCGAAGTCACCGCCACGCATCCGCTGGTGCGCTTCGTCGGGCTGAACGCCTACACGGCGGCAGGCGGTGGCATCCGCCGCGACCTGTTCGCCGAAGGCGATGCCGGAACCTACTTGACCGATGCTGCGCTGCTGGAAACGCTGGTGCGCGGGAAGCTGGACGCGCAGGCCGAGGACGTGCGCGCCGAGGGATGGGCATGGGTGGAATCCGTGCCGCACATGAGCCATGCCGACCGGCAGGCGTTCCAGAGTGCCCCGCGCCAGCGCCGCGAACCGACCGCCCGCGAAGCCCGCCGCATCGCTTCGCTGCAAACCCGTCTCGACAAGATCGACGCCGAACTGGAAGAAGCCTACGACGCCGAGGACGAGGACAAGACCGAGGCGCTGGAACCGCGCCGCGAACAGGTGGCCGGGGAACTGCAAGCCGTGGAGGATGCCTTGCAGGGCTACGCCCCGGACGTGCGCGCCGTGGCCGGTGCCGTCGTCACCCTCGACCGCGAAGGCGAGGCCGTGATTCATCGCGGCCTGCTGCGCGAAGCCGAGGCGAAGGCGTTGCGGACGTTGGCAAAGCTGCGGCAGGGTTTCAGCGCGGGCGACAGTGCGAACGACGAGGAAGGCGACGACACCGACGAAGCGCCCAAGACCGCGAGCCTGTCCGATCGGCTGGCGCAGCGGTTGAGCGCCCACCGCACGGCGGCGCTGCAAATCGAAGTGGCGCGGCACCCACACGTCGCGCTGGCCGCGCTGGTGCATGGCATGGTGCAGGCCGTCTTGCAGGGCCGCCACTACGGCAACGACCTGCCGCTGGGCGTGAACCTGAAAGTGCAAGACCGGCTGGAAGGCATGGCCCCGGACATGCCGGAATCGCCCGCCGCCGTGGCGCTGCGCACCTTGCAGGAAGTCGCGGGCGAAGCGTTGCCGGAGGACGGCGCCGAACTGTTCGCGGCGCTGCTGGAAAAGTCGCAGGACGAACTGGTGCGGCTGCTTGCGGTATGCGTGGCCGCAACGGTGGACGTGGTGACGCCCCGCGCTTCGCAGCACCAGCCCGGCGCGGAACTGGCGCAGGCCGTGGGGCTGGACATGGCCGCATGGTGGAAGCCGACCGCCGAAGGCTACTTCAAGCACGTTTCCAAAGCCGTGATTCTGGAAGCCGTGACCGAGTACGCCCCGGCGCACGTCACCCGGTTGGCGAAACTCAAGAAGGGCGACATTGCCAGCGAAGCCGAACGGCTGGCGGACGGCACCGGCTGGATGCCTGCGGTGTTCAAGGCCGAGGGCGCGGACGACACCACGGCGCAGGACGAGCCGCAGGCCGTGGCCGATGACGCGCCGGAAGCCCTCGAAGCCGACGACGAGGTGCAGGCGCTGGCCGCATGACCCTCACCACTACCGAGCGCCCCGGTTTTCGGCCGGGGCGCTTCGGCAAGCCCGGAGCCTTTCCCATGAATCGCCAGAACCCGACCGCCCGCCCGCGCATGGCAGCGGTCTATTCCCCCGGCACAGTGCGCGCCCGCCGCTGGCATGGCGATGGCGACGTGCGCGGCTACCGTCCGCCGCAGGGCTGGACGGCCTGCGCCGACCTGACCGACATTCACCCCATCACCGGCAGCGCCTTGTCGCGTTCGGTGTGGTGGATCATCGAAACCAAGGAATAACCGCAGCGGCCCCGGCGCGATGCGCCGGGGCCGTTCTCAAAATCCGGGCGCGGCGGTGGCCGCGCCCGGTTTCAATGTCCACAGCAAGACCGCCCCGTCGCCGCCTTTGACCAGGTGGCGACGGGGCGGGCGTGCAAGTGTCTTGCACGCGGCACGGCAATCGGCGCCCGCTGGCGCGGGCAGGATCTCGATGGCGCCCCGCCGCAATGGGCGGGGCTTGTGGGGCTACGCCCCGGCTTGCTGCGGCAGGTTGTGCGAAAGCGTGCCGTCCTCGACGCTGGCGGTTCGCCTGTACGTCACGAAGGACGGTTCACCGACACGCCGCCCGGCCTTGCCTTATGGAGCTTCCACGCCACCCCTCAAGCACGTTGCTGCCAGCGGCGGCAAGGGGCGTTCTCGCTTTGTCATTGGGGTTGGCCTTGCCCGCGTCAGGGCACAAGCCGGTGCAGCCGTCATGCGGGGATGCCGAGGTCGGCCATGTCTCCTTTCGGGAGCGGGCGGCCCCTGCGTCCTTGGCTTGTCGTGAATCCTGGCGAGGGCACGGCTGCGCCTTGGGCTTCATGGCGGCAACCTTCCAGCGAAAACAATTTCCCCTGCGCTACGCGCATTCCTCGCGGGACAAATTCTTTTCGCTTTCAGGTGCTCCACGGTGTTGCGCCCGCTGCGCGGTGCCACCAGCCCATCCCCCGCCGGCCGGTTCACAACAAGGACGCGATGGGCGCGACCTTGTTCAACCCGAAAGGAGAAACATCATGGCTAACATCGGCACCTTCACCGCAGAGAAAGACGGCTTCACCGGCACGCTCCGCACCCTGACGCTCAACGTCAAGGTCAAGCTGGTTCCCAACGACAAGGGCGACAGCGAGAACGCCCCCGACTTCCGCGTGCAGGCGGCAGGCCACGACATCGGCGCGGCGTGGAAGAAGACCAGCGAGGCCGGACGGTCTTACGTGTCCGTGACCCTCGACGATCCTTCGTTCCCGGCAACGGTCTATGCCCGCCTGATCGAGAACGAGGACGGTACGCACGACCTGATCTGGTCGCGCAACAAGCCCAAGGCAGCCTGACGGCCGCCCACCGCGCCCCGCCCATTGCGGCGGGGCACCGTGCTGCTGGCGCAGCACGTCACGCACGCGCCTACGGCGCGTCGCGCTCCTTCAACACCGCCTCAAGCTCCTGGCGCACCTGCGCCAGAAGCTGTTCGGACTTGCGCGGGTTGTCGCCCGCGTAGGCCAGCGTCAACAACGTCAGCGGATGTACTTCCATGACCTCGCACAGCTCGGTCAGCTTGTGCATGGTCGGGCTTTTCAGGTCGCGCTCCAGCGAACTCATATAGGTACGGCTGGACACGTCGGAGAACGCTTCCTGGCTCAAGCCGCGCGCCTTCCTGATCGTCCGTATCGCCGCTGCCAATGAGTGCCTCGCCGTCGTCAACTTGGTTTCCCCGTAAAAACCAAGATGACAGTCGATTGCGTCCTATAGGGCTACAATCTATAGTGTGCATTTTGCAATGTTGATTTCCGTATTCGTGCTTTTACGGAAATCCGCATCGGCGGATTTCTACAGAATCAGGGAACCGTATCCGTGCCTTTCCTGACCTTCACAATTCCGTTTCTGCGTTCTTGTGCTTGTACGGATTCGATGGCTTGCGCATCCGTACTTGCTCACGAAAGCACGCGTCCGGCTTCGCGGTTCCGTGCTTCGGCGCAAAAGCGTGTTCGTGCAACCTTGGCTTTGCGGGATTTCTGACCGTGACCCAGCCGTTGACCACCGCAGATGAACGCGCGCAACTGCTCGCCAACGGCGCGGCGCGCGCCGCCGACCAAGGCATCGACCCAATGCCCGTGGTGCGGCTGTTCACACCGGACGCGCACGCGACCTGGCTGCTGGTATCGCTCGATCCCGCCGATGGCGACACGGCCTACGGCCTGATCGATCTCGGTATCGGGATGCCCGCGCTCGGGACGGTCAAGCTGTCCGACCTGGCCGGCATCGTCGGGCCGCGCAAGCTGCCGGTGCGGCGGGATCGGTATTTCCAGGCGGTGCGCCCGCTGTCGGAGTATGTCCGGCTGGCCCAGGAGAACGGCTCGATCACGGACTGATGAACGCCAGCGCAGCCCGGACAGCCGGGGCGCATTGTGACTATTTCAGTCTTACTCAAGACCGGACAGGTCTGGATCGGCATTGATGCACCGAAGCGGTGCCAGCCTGATGCAAACAGTCATGATCTTTGGCAAGGACTGCGACACGGTATCCGATGCCGCGCACCATTTGCGGGTTGTGCGGCCGTCGCATTCAGACGATTTCCGCAACACGCCGGAGCCAAACGGTCTTGACACCGACAGTTACAGCTTAACCCGATCTTGATGACGACCTGATGGCGATTCGATAGCTCCCGCACGGCGGAATCCGTGGCGACGCATCCCGAGCACAGGGAGGTTTTGCCATGACTGATCGCAGCGCCGAACACTGGTATCCGACAGCGGCCTATCTCTACGTCCTGCACCTCGACGGCCCCGCGCTGGCCTGGGAATACCTGCGCCGAAATCCCGGCTACCGCCGCGACTGGCTGCACCGTCGCCGCTGGCCGGACGCGGCGCAGGCGTGGGGCCTGCGCCTGCTGGAAGACCCGGCGCTGGATGCGCGCGACGCGCATCCAGCCTGGTTCCCCGATCACGATGCCGTGGTGCAGCTCTACCCGGATGACGACCCGCCACCCGAAGCCCATGCCTTCGAGTTCTGGCGCGTTCCTGGCCGCAAGCAACTGATCCACGACGGCAAGCGCCTGGTACTGGTGTCGCACTGGCCCGGCTGCTGCCTGCGGCTCGCGCTCGGGCCGGGCCTGGAGGACGGCATGGCCTACCTCTACGCCACTCGGGCCTGCGCCACGCCGTGCGCGCGCTATCGCACGCTCGCGGCCGGGCTGGACGCCCTGGCCGTGGCCACGGTCGCCGCACCTGCGGCGGCGGCCCGTTCCCGGCCCACGCCGGCCGCGCTGCTGGAACTGCATACGCTCCAGGCGCTCGACGCGACCCTGGCGGGCGCGTCCTTGCGCGAAATGGCCGAAGGTCTGTTCGGTGCCGATGCCGTCGCCGCCGACTGGCACACCGACAGCGCCTTGCGCGCCCGCGTGCGCAGGCTGGTGCGCCGTGGCGAGGCGCTGATGCGCGGCGGCTATCGCCGCTTGGCACAGCTTCCGCCGCTGCGGTTGCAGTAGGGGGGGACGTTTCGCGTCCCCCGCAGATCGTCCCTTCGCGGGGTGCCGCGCTTTCTTGAAAGTGCCTCTATCCGGCCGCGTGGTGCGGCCGGGCTTGATGGAGGTTCATCCCATGCGACCTGCTCCCTTGCGGCCTGCCGCCGCTGCTGTCGCTGCGCCCTCGCAGCCCCAACGCTACCTGACCAACGACGAAGCCGCCGAGTACCTGCGCCTCAGTCCCCGCACGCTGGAGAAACAGCGCGTGGTCGGCGGCGGCCCGAAGTTCCGCAAGTTCGGCCGCCGCGTCATGTACGCCGTGTCCGACCTCGACGCCTGGGCCGACCAGCGCAGCTACGAGGCGACTTCCGACCCGGAATATGCCGAACGCCATGCAGGCGACTACCGTGACGGCCGCTGATCGCTGGCGCGTGGGTGGCCGTCGCCATGTCCAGCCCGCCAGGGCAAGCCTTGCCGCAGCGCGAACAGCTCGACCTGTTCCGCGCGCTGCCGGGCGACATGGCACCCCGCGACAGCCAGGACTTGATGGCCTTTCCGTTCTTCTCGCTGGCGAAGTCGCGGCGCACGGCGCCGATCGACTTCCGCAGCGGGAACATCACCATCCGCGTGGAAGGCACGGCCGAGCATGGCATCGCCACGATATGGGACGCCGACGTTTTGATTTGGGCGGCCTCGCAGATCGTGGAGGCGCGCGACGCGGGCATCCGCCCGTCGCGCTGGATACGCGCCACGCCCTACGAGATCCTGCGCTTCATCGGGCGCAGCACGTCGCTCAACGACTACCAGCGGCTGAAAGCGGCGCTCGACCGGCTGCAATCGACCAGCATTGCCACGTCCATCCGCGAGACGACCGGCCGGCGGCTGCACCGCTTCTCGTGGATCAACGAATGGCGCGAGCTGGCCGACGCCAGCGGCACGCCGCTGGGCATCGAACTGATCCTGCCGGACTGGTTCTATGCCGGCGTGCTCGATGCCGCGCTGGTGCTGACCATCGACCCGGCCTATTTCCGCTTGAAGGGCGGCATCGAACGCTGGCTGTACCGCCTGGTGCGCAAGCACGGCGGGCGGCAGGAACACGGCTGGCAATTCGACTTCAAGCACCTGCACCGCAAGTCGGGCAGCGCCGCGCGCTTCTCCGACTTCGCCTACGACCTGCGCGCCCTGGTGGCGCGGCAGTCGCTGCCCGGCTACGTCCTGGGCATCGAGCGGATGCCGGACGACGGACAAGAACTGCTGACCTTCCGGCCCGTGCTGCACACGGCACGGGGATAACTGCGGGAAAAGGTGTGGACGGCCTCGTGCTATCAGGAGTACCGGGTATCGTGCTATCGGGAGTACGCCTATCGTGCTATCAGGAGTACGAAAACGTCGGAAAGCCAATAACGGCGCGGGTTTGCGTCCCCTCTAACTTCCCTAACAAGAAATACATAACTTTTAGTAGAAGCGCGCCGTTTCGGTGGACAACCGAGAAACGGCACGGCGAACAGCGTTTTGCACCGCAGGCAAAGCCTGGCTTTCCAGTGTGGAGGGCCACGCCATGATCGTCGCGCTGCTCAACCAGAAAGGCGGCGTCGGCAAGACCACGCTCGCCACCCACATCGCCGGCGAACTGGCGCTGCGCGGGCAGCATGTCGTGCTGCTCGATGCCGACCCGCAGGGTTCCTCGCTGGACTGGACGCAGCGCAGAAGCCAGCAAGGCTTGCCACGGCTGTTCAGCGCTGTGGGCCTTGCACGCGAAACGCTGCATCAGGAAGCGCCAGAACTCGCCAGGCGGGCCCATCACGTCGTCATCGACGGGCCGCCGCGCATCGCCGCCTTGGCGCGCTCTGCGCTGCTGGCGGCCGAGCGTGTGCTGATCCCGGTGCAGCCTAGCCCCTACGACGTGTGGGCCAGCGCCGAAATGGTGGCGCTGATCCGCGAAGCGCAGGTGTTCCGGCCGCTGCTCCGCGCGGCCTTCGTCATCAACCGGCGCGTCAGTACCACCATCATCGGCCGCGAGGCGCGGCAATCGCTGGCAGAACAGCCGCTGCCCGCGCTGCGCTCGGAAGTGCATCAGCGCATCGTGTTCGCCGACAGCGTGGCCGCTGGCCGGCTCGCACGCGAAACAGCGCCTGACAGCGCCGCCGCCCGCGAAATCACCGCCCTGGTGGACGAACTGCTGCGGTGGCCGACATGACAGCAAAGCAGCCACCCAACAACAAACGCACGGGTAAGCGCGTCGGCATCGGTGCACGTCCGCCCGCGAATCCGCACGCCGAGGCGTGGATTCGCCAGGGCGACGCCGATGCGCTTGGCAAAGGCGATCTCTACACGGCCCGCCTCACGCTCGACATCACGCCCGCCATGCGGGCGCGCATCAAGGTGTCGGCCTTCACGCAAGGCGTGACCCTGGCCGATCTGCTGCGCGGTCTGCTGGAGCGAGAGTTTCCAGAACACCGCAGGGAGAACACACCATGACCGCATCCGCTTCGCCCGCCGCTGGCGCGGCCACGGCTGCACCGTCGCTACATCCCGCGGTACTCGCCGGCCAGGCCGGAGACGTTCCGCTGACGCGCGTTTCGCTGGCCCACCTCGAACATCGCTTCAAGCTCTACCTGCGCTTTGGTGAACCGGCGCGCACGCTGCGCCTGGACGACTGGCGGCGCTGCGCGGTGTTCCTGCCGGGCGCGATGTTCTGCCGCATCCGCTGGCAGGCCAACGATTACGGCACGATCCGCTGGCAGCTCATGGTGATGCAGGCTTGCACACCGCTGGACGCGGCACAGCGCATCCCCGGCGTGCAGCCGGGCGCGCGCCTGCTGCTGCACACCGAAGGCGATGTCAACGTGCGCGCCGTGCTGGAGCGCATCGACGGCATCGAGGCGCTGGGCATCGCCGTCATCGACGTGTCGCCCGCGTACTGGCGCACGCTGGGCAACCGTCTTGCGGCTCGCCTTGCGCTGCCCGAATACACCACCGAGCGGCACGCTGCTTGGCTGGCCGGGAAGGTGCTGCCATGACCACCCCGACCACCACACCCAAGGCGCTCGACGTGGCGCCGCGTCCTCGCTCACGCCTGCGCGCTCGCATCGTCGTGGCGACACTGGCCGCCATCGGCTTCGCTTCGCTGGCCTGGGCGGCTTTCGTGTCGCCGCTGCCGCGCCTGACCTACAACCCGTCCGACAGCGTGGCGGTCGGCTGGTATCGCATCGACTCGTTCGACCCGCGCACCGCCTCGCTGCCACGTCCCTTGTCCGTGGACAGCATCGTGCTGGTGCCGTTGCCGGCCACGGCCGCCGCGCTCGCTGCGCATCGCGGCTACCTGCCGACGCGCGTTCCGCTACTCAAACGTGTGGGCGCGGTCGCGCCGCAACACGTCTGCATCGTCGCCGGTCAGGTACGCATCGACGGCGTGCCTTCGGCCGCCGTGCTGCCTACCGACCGGCTGGGCCGGGCGCTGCCATCCTTGCAGCTCTGCCGCCGCCTTGAACCGGGCGAACTGTTCCTGTTGAGCGTGACCAATCCGGCATCGTTCGACAGCCGGTATTTCGGGCCGGTGCGCGCGTCCGCCGTGATCGGCGTCGCGCACCCGGTCTGGCTGGAGAAGCGGCCATGATCGCCGCCGATTCGCTGCGCATCATCGTGCTATCAGGCGTGTCGATCCGATGGCGTTCCGCGTGTCGTCGCGCGTGCAGTGCGAGCGCCGATTCTGCGTATCGGGCGCCGCACTTCGCGCTGCCTTCCCATGTGCAGGCGTCTTGCCTCGAACGCACCCGGCCTATGGCCGTCGCCGCGTTCGCCGGCGCGCTGGCTGCTCACGCAGCAGCGCCGCCGGGCCGCCGGTGCCTGGAGCGTCAGCGGAAGGCAAAGGCGGAAGGCAAGACAAAAGGACGCGGCACCAGGCCGCGTCGAAAGCCAGTCTGCACGTGGGGTTGGTGCGGCACGGAGCGGCTTCGCCGCCGTGCCGCGTATGGCGCGAGGCCCGCGCCAATGCAGGCATGTCCGCGTGCTTCGCACGACAGGACACGCCAGAGCTTGCAGGGAGCACAGCCATGAGCGACCGCCGCGATGACGATTTTCGCGTGCGCCCCAGCGCCCCGAAGAACCGGGGCAAGGGCCAAGGGCAGAGCTTCGTTTCCAAGGTGCTCAAGCAGACGGGCAAGGCCAGCAGCGGCAAGTCCACAGTGCGCCGTCCTGGCTCGGCGGGCGGCACCGGCCAACGGCCCGGATCGCGCCTGGGGCGCGGCCATACGGCGGCGCGCTTTGCGGGCGCGAAGCTGACGCCGATGTCCCGGCGCGTGACCATCAAGACGCTGCTGGTGAATCACCAGCGGGCCAGCCCGCAGTCGCTTGCCAAGCACCTGCGCTACATCGAGCGCGATGGCGTGGGTCGCGACGGCGAGCCGGGCCAAGCCTATGGGCCGCAGACAGACATGGCCGACCTCGACGCCTTCAAGGAACGCTGCGCCGACGACCGGCACCATTTCCGCTTCATCCTCTCGCCCGAGGATGGCGCGGAACTGGAAGACCTGCGCACCTACACACGGCACCTGATGGGCCGCATGGAGGCCGACCTAGGCACCGGCCTCGATTGGGTGGCCGTCAACCACTGGAACACCGACAACCCGCACACGCACATCGTCGTGCGCGGGCGCGATGACACCGGCAAAGACCTCATCATCGCGGGCGACTACATCGCCGACGGCTTTCGCCACCGCGCCGCCGAACTGGCGACCGAATGGCTGGGGCCACGCACCGAACTGGAGATCCGGCAGACCTTGCAGCGCGAGGTGGAGCAAGAGCGGTGGACGAGCCTGGATCGCACCCTCAAACGTGAAATGAGCGAGACCGGCGGCGATGGCCTGTTACACGTCGAACGGCTCAACGAACCCCGACTGCAACGCCAACGCCTGCTGCTGATCGGCCGCCTGCAACGCCTGCAGCGCCTGGGCCTAGTCGAGGAGGCAAAGCCTGGCATCTGGGCCGTTCATGCCGATGCGGAAAAGACCCTGTGCACCCTGGGCGAGCGTGGCGACATCATCCGCACCATGCGGCGGGCCATGCGCGGCAAGCCGCGCGAGCTGGCCGTGTTCGAGCCGGGCGACGATGGCCGAACCATCCTCGGCCGCGTGGCCGCGAAGGGACTGGCCGACGAGCTGCGCGACCGGGGCTATCTGGTCATCGACGGCGCGGACGGCAAGGCCCACTACGTCGCGCTCAACGCCCGCGACGAGCTGGCGAACTACCCGACCGGCGCCGTCGTGGAGGTGAAAGGCTCGGCCGACGTGCGCGCAGCCGACAAGAACATCGCCGAGCTGGCGAGCGATGGCCTGTACCGCACCGACCATCACCTGGCGATCGAGCGGGGCCGGGCCAAGCCTGGACGCGACCCGCAGGAAGTCGTCGCCGCCCACGTCCGCCGGCTGGAAGCCCTGCGCCGGGCCGGCATTGTGGAGCGCGTGGCGGAAGGACTATGGAAAGTGCCGGACGACCTGGCCGAGCGTGGCCGCCAGTACGATGCACAGCGCCTGGGCGGCGTGGCTGTGGAACTGAAATCGCATTTGCCCATCGAGCGGCAGGCCCGCGTGATCGGGGCCACCTGGCTCGACCAGCAGTTGATCGGCGGTGGCTCGGGCCTGGGCGACCTGGGCTTTGGTGCGGAAGCCAAGCAGGCGATGCAGCAGCGCGCAGACTTTCTGGCCGAGCAGGGGCTGGCCGAGCGGCGCGGGCAGCGCGTGATACTTGCGCGCAACCTGCTGGGCACGCTGCGCAACCGGGAGCTGGTGCAGGCCGCGAAGGACATAGCCGCCGAAACGGGCCTGGGGCATCGCCCGGTGGCTGACGGGCAGCGCGTGGCCGGCATCTATCGGCGCTCCGTCATGCTCACCAGCGGGCGCTACGCGATGCTCGATGACGGCATGGGCTTCGCTCTGGTGCCGTGGAAGCCGGTGATCGAGCAGCGGCTGGGGCAGCAGCTCGCGGCCACGGTGCGCGGCGGCGGGGCGTCTTGGGAGATGGGGCGTACGCGCGGGCCTGCGGTCAGTTGAGGCGGTGAACAAAACGCTTTTCGCAACACGATACGGAAGGCTTGCACACGTTCCGCTCAAGAAAGCATCGAGCGCGCACGGAGGTCATCCGCTCGTTCTGCACTTGACTAAATTATTCGATTAAATATAGTTCGATCGTACGAACATGTTTAGAATCTGACATGACCAAGACTTCGAGGCACCCATGAATCGCTTGACTACCTATGCGCTCGGCCGCCATGGCCATGTGCCGTCGGTCTGGGAGGCTGGCACGCAGAGCACAGGCAGGGGCACGCAGGCGTGCAGGGTGGCTGTGCTGTCTAGCTGCATATTTCTGCTCGCTGCCTGCACGGATGGCTCAAGCTCGCCTCGATCCGCATCCAAGCCGATGCCTGCGGATGTTGTCGTGGTACGGCAGGCACGATGGCCTGTTACCAACGATGTGACTGGCAGCGTCGTCTCTGATGGACGCATCGACGTGGCTTCGCGCGTGACCGGATTCATTCGCCAACTCGATGTTCGCGAGGGCCAGGCGGTCAGGCGCGGCGACCTGCTGTTGCGCATCGACGCCTCTGACATCGACGCGGCCATCGCGCAGGCACGCGCCGGCGTGCAGGCCGCCCAGGAGGCTTGGCGGGATGCGCAGCACGACGTGAACCAGAACGCGCAACTGGTGCCGGCTGGCGCGATCTCGGCCGATGCGCTGCGCAAGTCCAGGGTGCGGGAGGAAACCACCCGCGCGGCGCTGGAACAAGCGCAGTCGGCGTTGGCGGCGGCACAGGCGCAACGCAACTACGTGACCATCACCAGTCCGGTGGATGGCGTGGTCGTCTCGGTGGCCCGGCGCAGCGGCGAGATGGCCGCTCCCGGCGCGCCGCTGATGACGGTGGAGTCGCGTGAGGTCTTGCTGTTCAAGGCGTTCGTGCCCGAGCGCAGCCTGGCGGCAGTCAAGGCCGGCGACTCGATTCCCGTGCGCATCGACGCGCTGGGCGATGAGCGGCTCAAGGGACGGGTCCGGGGTGTTGTGCCGTCGGGTGATGGCGTGACCCGCCGCTACGAGGTGGACATCGTGCTGCCGCGGGACGCGCGCCTGCTGCCGGGAATGTTCGGCCGCCTCGAAATCCTACTGGACGAGAAACGGGCCGTCACGGTGCCGCGTGCGGCCCTCGTTCGGCGCGGTGGCTTGGACGGCGTGTTCGTGCTGCAGGACGGTGTGGCGCGTTTTCGCTGGCTGCGCACCGGCCAGCGCCTGGGCGATGTGGTGGAGGTGAGCGCCGGCCTGTCGGACGGAGAAACCATTCTCGCCAGCGTCGCCGACACCGTCCATGACGGCATGCCGGTCCAGGCCGCCGGGGGCGCGCGATGACGCAGCAGCGCCTGAACTTCGCGGGTTTTCTCGCGAAGCACTTCATCACCTCCAAGCTCACGCTGGTTTTCATCATCGCCGTGGCGCTGATGGGCGTCGTGGCGGTGCTGCAGACCCCGCGCGAGGAAAACCCGCAGATCATCGTGCCCGCTGCCGCCGTGATGGTCGGCCTGCCGGGCGCCTCTGCCAGTGAGGTCGAGGCGCTGGTGGTCACGCCCCTCGAAGGCGTTCTGAGCGAACTGTCCGGCGTCGATCACATCGAGAGCACTTCCCGCAACTCGCAGGGAATCGTTCAGGTGCAATTCAAGGTCGGCGAATCGAAGGAGCAGTCACTGGTCAAGCTTTATGACCGCGTGATGGCCAGCCGCGCCTGGCTGCCTGCCGACGCCACGACGCCACTGGTGCAAAGCATCGACGCGGACGACGTGCCGATCGTCACTTTCACGCTGGCTTCGTCGAAATACGATGACTACGCGCTCAACCGCATGGCCGAACGCATGGCCGAGCGCCTGCGCAGTACCGAAAATGTCTCGGTGGTTTCCTTGCGCGGCGGGCAGCACCGCGAAATCACCATCGAACTGGACCCCGATCGCCTGCAGGCTTACGGCGTGACCCTGGGCCAAGCCCGAGCGGCCTTCCCAGCCAGCAACCTGACCTTGCCACTGCAGCCCACCGTACGTGACGGTCAGGTACAAGCCATCAAGCTGGTTGCGGCCTACACTTCAGCCGAGGATGTGCGCAACCAGCTCGTCGCCGTGCGCGACAAGCGGCCGGTTTACGTGCGCGACGTGGCCACCGTTACCGACGGCCCGCCGTCGGAGCCGGCCACGGCCAGCCGCCTCTCTTTCGGCCCCGGCGATCCACGCTTTGGCACGGCCGATGCCACAGACCTGCCCGCCGTCACCATCGCTGTGGCCAAAAAGAAGGGCACCAATGCCGTGCTGGTCGCCAACGCAGTGATCGACCGCATGCAGCGCATGCAGGCCAGCTTCGTGCCCCAGGACATCCAGGTCGTGGTGACGCGCAACGACGGCCAGAAGGCCGACGACGCGGTCAACCTGCTGCTGGAACACCTGGCGATCGCCCTCGTCACCGTGGGCCTGGTGCTGATCCTCTTCCTGGGCTGGCGCGAGGCCTTGATCGTGATGATCACGGTGCCGTTGATCATGGGCATCACGCTGACGGCCAACCTGCTCGGCGGCGTCACCATCAACCGCGTCACGCTGTTCGCCCTGATCCTGGCACTGGGGCTGCTGGTGGACGCCGCCATCGTGGTCATCGAGAACATCCACCGCCACTACGCCAGCCGCAAACCGAAGGCAGACAAGCAGGCGGAAACCGTGCTGGCGACCAACGAGATCGGCAACGCCACCAATCTGGCCACCTTTGCGGTGATGCTGGTCTTCATCACCCTGCTGCTGGCCCTGACCGGCATGCCGCGCCAGTATTTTTTCCCGATAGCGGTCACCGTGCCTGTCGCCATGGCCGCCTCCATCGTGGTGGCCTACATCGTCGTGCCGTGGGCGTCCAATCGCTGGCTTCATCGCCACGAAGTCCTGCGGGAAGAATCATCATGGCCGGAAACCGAACACGGACAGCTTGTCCATGGTCACGGCACGCCGGGACGGATCGAGCGCCTCTACCTGCGCCTGTTCGGCCCTCTGCAGCAGCGCAGAAACGTGCGCATCGGCTTCGCTCTGGCGGTTCTGCTGCTGATGGCGGTTTCGCTGATGCAAGGCGGCTGGCAGTTCGTCCGCCCGGCGGGCGTGGGCGGGGCAGTGTCCGCGCTGGGCGTGCCGATCGGCTTTCTGCCCAAGGATGACCAGAACACCTTCAACGTGGTGGTTTCGATGCCGGAAACCACACCGGTGGAAGACACCGATCGCCTGGTGCGCCAAGTGACCGCGGTGCTGGCGCGGGAACCACACGTGCTCAACTACCAGACTTGGGTCGGCCAGGCAGGTGTGGCCGACTTCAGCGGTCTGTTCAAGGGTACCGCCGCGCGTGCCGGCAGCCACGTCGCGGAAATCCGCGTCAACCTCACCGACAAGCGTCACCGCAAGGAAAGCTCCATCGACGTCGTGCGCGAACTGCGCCCTCGAGTGGAAGCGGTCCGCGCTGCTTGGCCCGGTGCCGAGGTCGCGCTGGTGGAGCAGCCGCCGGGTCCGCCGCTGCGCTCGACCGTTTTGGCGGAAGTCTACGGCCCCGACGCCGAGGGGCTGCGCACGTTGTCGGCCCAGGTGCGCGAGGCCTTCGCACAAACCTACGACACCGTCGACATCACCGACACCGAACCGGAAGAGGTGCGGGAACACCGCATCGTGCCGGACAAGGACAAGGCCGCGCTCTCCGGCGTCTCGACTGCGCAGATTGCCGAGGCGCTGGCGCTGGTCTATGGCGGCACCACGCTCGGCCGCGCCCACGTACCGGACGAGAAACTGCCGGTATCGGTCAGGGCCTTCGTGCCGCGCCGCTTCGAGGTCGATCCCGCCCGGCTCGACCGGGTGTTCGTGGACAACGCCGCCGGCCGACCCGTGCCGCTGGCGGAGTTGGTCAAAGTGGTCCCCGCATCGGTCGATCGCCCCATCCTGCACCGCGACAACGAGAAGGTTACCTTCGTCGGCGCGGAGCTGTCGGACTCGGTGCCGCTGTACGCAGTGCTCGACCTGCAGCGGCGCCTGCATGGCATCACCGCGCCGGACGGACGCCCGCTGCGCACCGGCAACCTGCGCTTCAAGGAGGACGTGCCCGACACCATCGACGGCTACCAGTTGCTTTGGGGCGGCGAGATGCGCATGACGCTGGATGTGTACCGGGATCTCTCCCTCTCCCTCGGCGGCGCCTTGCTCATCATCTATTTCGCGCTGGTCGCCTACTACCGCTCGTTCATCGTTCCGCTGGTGGCCATGTCGGCCGTGCCGCTCGGCATCATCGGCATTTTTCCGGGGCATTGGCTGGTCGGCGTGGATTTCTCCGCCACATCCATGGTCGGCATCATCGCGCTGGCAGGCGTGGTGATCCGCAACTCGCTGCTGATCATCGACTTCATCCAGGACAACATCCGACGCGGCATGCCGCTGAGGGAGGCCGTGCGCGAGGCCGGCGCGGTGCGTCTGCGGCCGATCCTGCTGACCATGCTGGCGATCATCTTCGGCTCGGCCGTCATGGTGACCGACCCGGTCTTCGGGGGGCTGGCCGTCTCGCTGATCTTCGGCACGCTGGTCTCGACCGCGCTGACCGTGTTCGTCGTGCCGCTGCTCTATGAGCTGCATGCGAAGCGCCATACAGCCCCGGCGGCCACAGGAGGAGACCATGCATGAGAATGACCGCGGCACATCGTCCCCCCGCCGCCGCCAAGCCCGCGCAGGCCATGAGACCGGCCCATCGGCCCGCCATCGGCTCGTCGGCACGCTGGTGGTGCTGGCGGTGCTGAGCGGCTGCGCCTCGCTGGCGCCCGCGCTCGATCCCATCGCGCTCCCCGTCGCATCGAACTGGCGGACGCAGCCCGACACGCCGGGCGTTGCGGCAGCGGCCGACCTGGCGTGGCGCGCGTACTTCACCGACCCGGCCTTGCAGGCGCTGATCGAGACCGCGCTGGAAAACAACCGCGATCTGCGCGTGGCGCTGCTGCGCACCGAGGAGGCGAGCGCCGCCTTCCGCATCCAGCGTGCGCAGCAGGCGCCAATGGTTGGCGTGGGGGTGCAGCAGATACGCGCCGGCCTGCCCGATGGGCTACAGCCGCTGGCGGGCCGCTCGGTCCTGGAGGTCAACGCAGCCTCCGTGGGCATCAGCAGCTGGGAGCTGGACCTGTGGGGCCGCGTACGCAGCATGAAAACCGCCGCATTCGAGCAATGGCTGGCCACCGGTCAGGGCCACCGCGCCGTGGAATTGGCGCTGATCGCCCAGGTCGCCGATGCCTACCTGGGCCTGCGCGAACTCGACGAGCGCATCGCGCTGGCAAGGCGCACGGTGGAAAACCAGCAGTCGCTGGCGCAAATCTTCCAGAAACGCTTCGAGCTGGGCCATGGCTCCCGGCTGGAGCTGACCCAGGTGCGCACCCTGCTCAGCCAGGGCAAAGCCCTGCAGGTGCAGCTCGAATTGCAGCGCGAGCAGCAGCGCAATGCCCTGGCGCTGCTGCTCGGCAGCGAACCCCAATTGCCGCCGCCATCGGCCCCGATGGATGAAGCCCTGGTCATGCCCGAACTGGTGCACGGGCTGCCGTCGGACCTGCTGCTCAACCGCCCGGACATCCTGGCCGCCGAGCATGCACTGCGGGCGCGCCAGGCCAACATCGGTGCGGCGCGCGCCGCGTTCTTCCCACGCATCGCACTGACCGGCGGCGCCGGCACGGTCAGCACCAGCCTGAGCGACCTGTTCTCGTCGGGCACCCGGGCATGGTTGTTCCAGCCGACGATCGAACTGCCGATCTTCGATGCCGGCATGCGACAGGCCAATCTCGACGTCAGCGTCGTGCGGCGCGACATCGCCATTGCCGAATACGAGCGCGCCATCCAGGCAGCGTTTCGCGACGTTTCCGACGCCCTGGCCGCAAGGCAGAAGCTCGCCGAGCAACTCGCCGTGGCGCGCCAGGCCCACGCCGCGCAGACCGAGCGTTTGAAACTGGCGCGGATGCTGTTCGATGCCGGTTCGGCGGCGCACCTGGAGGTACTGGACGCCGAGCGCGACCTGCTTGCCGTCGCGCAGCAGCTGGTGCAGGTCCGCAAGGCGGCCTTGTCAAGCCAAATCGGGCTGTACGCGGCGCTGGGCGGCGGCACCAAGCAAGCCCCGAAAAGATGAGGAGGCGCCATGTTCTGGCAGGCACTGAGCGCGATGCGTGATCTACGGCGTTTGCACGAAATCGCCTCGATCCTGGTCCGTTACGGCTTTGGCGACATGGTGCGCCGGATAGGGCTGTCCAAAGCCCTGGAGCGGGCGGGGACGGCACTGCACTGGAGCGAAGCGGCAGACTTCGCCCACATGACGCCCCCCGAACGAGTGCGGCGGGCACTGGAGGAGATGGGGCCGACTTTCGTCAAACTCGGCCAGGTGCTCGCTACCCGGGTCGATCTGCTCGAACCCGAGTGGACCGCCGAATTCGGGAAATTGCAGGACAGTGCGCCGCCCGCCCCCTGGGCAGCCGTATACCAGCAGCTTAGCGAAGACCTCGGCGCGCCCCCCGAGGAAATCTTCGCGGCCTTTGATCCCGAGCCCTTGGCGGCCGCTTCCATTGCGCAGGTGCATCGGGCGCGTCTCGACGACGGCGGCGAAGTCGTGGTCAAGGTGCGCAGGCCCGGCATTCGGCACATTCTGGAAGCCGATCTGCGCTGGCTTGCACGCCTGGCCGAACTCGCCGAGACGGAGAGCGCGGAATGGCGCGTCCTGCATCCGCGCGAGATGGTGCGCCAGTTCGCACAGTCGCTGCGCAACGAACTCGATTTCGCTGACGAATGCCGCAACGCCGAACGCATCGCCGGGAACTTCACCGGCTATGCCGATCAGGATGCTCCCCCTGTCGTCCCGGGCAAGGAAAAACCGGACGCGGATGGCGCACCTCCCATCATCGTCATTCCCCGCGTGTATTGGCAGTGGACCGGCGAGCGGGTCTGCGTACAGGAATTCATCGGTGGTATTTCCGGGCGCAGGCTTCAGGCCGTTGACCAGGCCGGCCTGGACCGCAAGGTGCTCGCACGGCGTGGTGCCAGTGCGGTATTGAAGATGATCGTCGAGGACGGGCTGTTTCACGCCGATCCCCATCCGGGCAACGTGTTCTATTTGCCGGGCAACCGTATCGCCTTCATCGACTTCGGCATGGTCGGCCGGCTGGCGGAGGAACGCCGCGACCAGTTGATCCGCCTGCTGCTGGGGCTGGTGAGGAACGACGCCGGCGGCGTCGCCGACGTCATGCTCGAATGGACGAGCGACGGCGTGGCAAATGAGCAGGATCTGTTGTTGGAAGTCCGGTCTTTCATCGATCGCTACCACGGCGTGCCGCTGAAGCAACTGCGCTTGAGCGCCATGTTGTCCGACCTCGTGGCGATCCCGCGCCAGCATCACCTCGTCCTGCCCAACGATCTGTCCCTGCTGATCAAAGCCTTCGTCACACTGGAAGGCTTGGGTCGTGAACTCGATCCCGGCTTTGACATGGCCAACCATGCACTGCCGCTGCTGGAGCGTGCCATGTACGCGCGCTACTCCCCCGCAGCGCTGCTCAGACGGGGGCGGCGGGCGGCCGGTGACATCTTCTCGTTGCTGGCAGGCTTGCCCCAGGACCTCTCCCGGCTGCTGCGAGCCGCCCGCCGTGGCCGGCTGGAAGTGCACATCGACGTCACCCATCTGAGGCGGGTCGGCGATCAGCTAGATCGCGCCGTCAGCCGCCTGGCGATAAGCATCGTCACCGCCGCTCTGATCGTCGGCTCGGCCATCGTCATGACCGTCGAGCGCGAACCCTCCCTGCCGGGCCTGCCCTCTTTCGGACTGCTCGGTTTCATCGCTGCCGTCATTGGTGGCATCTGGGTGCTGGTCTCCATCTGGCGTGGTGGCAAGGGCGGAACATGATGCAGTTCGCTGATGGCAAAGATTCAAAGGGGTTCGTGCCAAAAATTGGTTTGGCGCTGGGCAGCGGCTCCGCGCGGGGGCTCGCGCACATCGGCGTGCTGCGGGCCGTCGAGGAAGCCGGCATCGAGATCGACTTCATCGCCGGCACCAGCATGGGCGCGCTGGTTGGCGCTGTTTACGCCGCTGGCAAGCTGGATGAACTCGAAGCGGTATTTCAGTCCTTCGACTGGAAGAAAACCGTTGCCTTTTTCGATGTTGTGCTGCCCAAGTCCGGGCTGCTGGACGGTGCCGAGGTCAGCGATCTGGTGCGTGAGTACGTGCAATCCGCGCGCATAGAGGAGCTGCCAAAACGGTTTGCCGCCGTGGCCACCGACATTGTTAGCGGCGAGGAACTCACCATAGCCAGCGGCGATGTCATTGATGCCGTGCGTGCCAGCATTTCCGTACCCGGTGTCTTCACACCAATACGAAGTAACGGCCGGATCTTGGTTGATGGAGGCCTTGTCAACCCGGTGCCGGTTAGCGTGGCGCGCGCTATGGGAGCCGACGTTGTCATCGCGGTTGATCTCAACCATGAGATCGTTTCCGGGAAGAACTTCAAGCCCGTATTGCCGCCAGGCCGACTGACGGAAAGGGGCGACTGGGTTGAGGGTTATCGGCAGGCAATTCAGTGGATCAAGGAGCGCATGCTTGCTCATGAAATTCCGGGTTCTGCCCAATTGGCCCGCTGGGCTTCGGTCGAAGAGCCGGCCCCCAACATCTTCGAAGTGCTGCTCGCGTCGATCAATGTGATGGAGACCCGCATCACGCAGGCCCGCCTCGAACTGGAAAAACCCGACATCCTCATCCAGCCGCCCCTGGGTCACATCCGCTTCCTCCAATTCGCCCGCGCCGAGGAAATCGTCGAGATCGGCTATCGCTGCGCAGCCGAGCAGTTGGCTCGCTGGGCAGAAACGTCAACCCATGGCTGACTCGCATCTCATGAGCTTTACCGAGACTGTAATGACCGGCGTCCGCGCCGCCGTGACGGGTACCCTGACCTGTGAGGCTGCGCCCGTGCAGCTTGCCGTGCGCCTGTTGCTGTCGGACCAGCAGATACCGATCCGGGCACTGGTGACTTGCAGCATCCATTCCGGGCAGCAGGGCATCAACGCCGGTACCGCGCTGGACCTGATCTACATCAGCTTGCAGCAATTGCATGCCCACGTCGATGCGGCGCGCGGCTCATCTGCGCTGCTCGGCAATGCGGCCACCGTGCTGGCGGGGGATTACCTGACCACAGGTGCCTTCCGCTTGCTGGTGCGTTGCGATGACCTTCAAGTCCTGGCCCTGGTTGCCGATGCGGTCAACCGGGCGGCTGAGTTGGAGGCCACCAACCTGAAGCATGTGCAGATCACAGGCGACGATCCAGCACAATGGTTGCGGACTCGTCAAAGATTGGCCGTGCCGCTGGGTGAGGCGGCTGGCGCCACAGGGGCCACTCTCGCAGGCTACTCTGATTCTCTAGCCAAAGTAGCGCGGCGCTACGGAGAAACCCTCGTTGCAAGTTGCGTGTTGTTGCAGGAAG
This sequence comes from Variovorax paradoxus, assembly GCF_022009635.1. Classification (NCBI taxonomy): domain Bacteria; kingdom Pseudomonadati; phylum Pseudomonadota; class Betaproteobacteria; order Burkholderiales; family Comamonadaceae; genus Variovorax; species Variovorax paradoxus. The sequence continues at coordinate 1,629,763 of NZ_CP091716.1, read as the reverse complement.
CCGATGTCATGGACGACTTCGTGGCGCGCACGACCGTCCAACGTTCAGCACTCGACCTGTGCCGCCAAGCAATGCAGGGAGCACGGACCATCGCGACGGCCACAGGGAACGGCCATCCACTCGAACTCGCTGAACTGATCGCGGCAAGAATCAATGCGACGGGGCACCCCCCCGGGAACCACATGCCGGCACCTGATTAGTCATGAACCTCAGCCGTACCACGAATCTGGCGTTCCCGGGTAGGCGAAGCCGTGGCGGCGTGGCCGAGCAAGCCCAGCAGGAGGTTGTTGAGGTTGAAGCGGGCGTTGAACCGGTAGGCGAAGGCACCAAGGTACTGGGTTGCGTACTTGCGGAACTTGAAGGCCTTGTGGGCGCCACCGATCATGGTCTTGAGGTTGCCCAGCACGGTGTTGACCCAGCTGAACTGAGGCATGTCGCGCGGCTTGCGCGAGCCCACGACGATGTAGGAGTGCGCGCATCCGGCATCGATGACGCCAGCGAAGCAATTCAGGCCATCGCTGCGCACATCGCAGCCCGGCAGCAAGTTGACTTGGGCCCAGCGTTTGATGGCTTCGGTGGTGAAGGCCGCCACCGGGGAGACCTTGACCCGCAACGGATGACCGGCATCGTTGGTGCTGACCGCCGCGACGATGGGCACCTTGTTGGGCGAGCCTCGGCCGCCGACGCCGGGTCGTTCGCCGCCCAGGTAGGCGTCGTCGAGTTGTACATCGCCGCTCAGAGGTTGCCGGCGGTCGTGCTCGGCCATGGCGGTCATGAGCTTGTGGTGGATCAGCCAGGCCGTGCGGTAGCTCGTGCCCAGCTGGCGCATGAGGGCCAACGACGACAAGCCCGTCTTGTTCTGGCTGATCAGGAAGATGGCCAGGAACCAGGTGCGCAGCGGCAGCTTGGTGCTGTCCATCAACGTGCTGGCCGTCAGGGAGGTCTGGTGCCGGCAAGCTTGGCACTGGAACAACTTGCGCGCACCGTGGCCGACCACGTAATGCGCCGCCGATGCGCAGCGCGGACAGCGAAAGCCCTCAGGCCAACGCAGCGCAGCCAGCGCCGCTGTGCATTGCTCCTCGGTCCCGTAGCGGGCGAAGAACTCGGGCAACGAGACCCCAGGCTGGAACTGGATTCGGTTCATCGGCATGGCTGGCTCTCCAGGGTTGGAGTGAGTCAGCGTATCGGGCCACAGGCTCAGGCTATGCGCCAGGCTGAGGTTCGTGACGAATCAGGTGCCGGCATCCTGACCAATACCAAGTGAAACAAGAGAGTCCCATTTCATGAGAAAAGATCCCATTCACATGCTTGGCACCGCCGGTGCTGTCCATGTCCTTATCTGCTCACGGGCTACATGATCGGCAGCATATGACTTCTGCTTTTCATTCTGCGCAGCGGGAGAGGGCGATGAGCACCACCGGGAAGGTCGTCATCTTCTATTCCTCTATCGGATACGGACACATCTGTGCCGCACAATCCATTCGGGACGAGATAATGCGGCAATCTCCGGCGACCCCGGTACTGCTGCAGGATATCCGCGCCTTCATGCATCCTGTGTGGCGACGGGTCGATGAGCGCCTGTACTGGTTCGTCGCCAACCATCTGCCGGAGTGCTTCGAGAGCCTGTTCCGTGCGATGCAGACGCGCGGCAGCCGTGCGCCCTCGCTGTCGATGCTGCCCAACGATTATCCGGAAGAAAGCGTATTGGCCTACTTGACCGCACAGCGGCCGGATGCAGTTCTCGCCACCCATTACGGGGCCGCCCAGGTGTTGGGAACCTTGCGGGAGAAAGGGCTGCTGTCCGACACGAGAATCGGCTGGCTGCACACGGATTTTTTCGAGGGCTATTTCCCGCGCATCTCCAAGCGGATCGACCGTACCTTTCTTGCCCACCCGGAGTTGGAAACGCGCTGGCTGGCAGCAGGCGTTCCGGCCGACAAGGTCGTTACCAGCGGCATGCCGGTGCGGATTCCTGCGACATCCGCCGACGCCCGCCGCGCCACGCTCCAGGGCCTTGGGCTGTCGGCGGACGTGCCGACACTGCTGCTGACCGGCGGCAAGGAAGGGGTGGGCGACTATCCCGGGGTCATCGGCAGTGTCGTTCGCCACGGCCCGGGTCGTTTGCAGATCATCGCGGTGTGCGGCACGAATTCGGGGCAGCACGAAGTGCTCGCCGATCTGCAGGGAAAGCTGCCGGAGAGGGCGACACTGAAGCTTCTGGGGCTGCTGTCGCGCAGTGACATGGCGTCCTGCATGGCCGCCGCCGACATCCTGGTCACCAAGGCCGGCGGGATGACGCCGGCAGAGGCTTTTGCACTCGGGGTGCCGACCGTGCTGCTCGACGTGATCAGCGGCCACGAGCGCGAGAATGCAGCCCTGTTCCAGCGCCAGGGCCTGGCCAGGTTTGCGGCCAGCGCCGACGATGCGGGGAAGTTCGCGATGGAACTGCTGTGCGACCCCGCCCAGCGCGAGGCGATGCTGCGCGCCCAACGGGAGTTCCGGCAGAGCATCGACATCGCGAGCATCGTCCGGTTTGCGCTCGACGATGGTTTCAGGCCGGCTTACCCACTGCCCGACTATGGCATCGAGAACGGCGCGCCCGTCCAGGGCATCGATCAGGCGCTGGCGCAACTGGATGCCGAAGCACCGGCAGAGGTCGAACTGCTGCTGTCCTACGCCACCTCGCAAACGCCGCAACGGGTCGTGCTCGAAAACCCGTTCGGGCATCTGGCCATCCGCATCAGCGGCATCGTCTACAGCGCGAACTACATCGCGGACCCGTCCGTCGATCCGAACTTCCTGCAGCACGTGAGCCTGCCGGATTACCTGTACGGCATCGATCGCCCGTCCCGTTCGCAAGTCCACACCAACACCTACGGCATGGCTTATGGCCGTGAGACGCTCGGGTTGCGGGTCCAGGGCATTCCCGCCGGGTGTCGTGCGGCGATGGTGGCCGAGGCGCACCGCATCGAAACCGGATTCCGCGACGCCAGCCTGCGCTGGAGCAGGAGCGATCTCAATTGCGCCGACGTGGTTGCGCGAATTCTCGCTGCCGGCGGCTACGACGACCGTTCCCTGTACGACCGGGCGGGCTTGCCGAGCATGCCGCTGGACCTGTTCGAGCGCATGCGGGCACGCTTCGAGGAAGACCCTGCTTTGCGGAAAGAACTGGTCGCCTACCGATTGCTGCCTGGAACGCAGGCAAGCTACCGTTTCTCCCGTTTCCCGCTGTCGATGGGACAGCCGCTGCGCTCGATGGCGCGCGTCCTGGGCGATGCGCAGCCAGACGCGCTCGAACAGGCGGTGGCCCGGCAGGTCACCAGTTACTTCGGCGACCGGCAGCTCTACGTGGAGGACCTGCGGGCATGCTGGCCCGCTTCGCCCGCCGCGGGCCGTCCCCACTTGGCGCTGGAACGGGCCATCCTCGCCGATCTGCGGCGCCTGCTCGCGGCCTACGTGAAGCTGCCGCTCACGCGGATCGAACGCCTGGGGAACCTTCCCGCCGCAGCGGCGTTCTACCGCCTCGTCGATCGCGGGATCGAACTTGCCCGACTCGCCACCGAGCATGCCGAGGATGATCCGCGCCCTCGCACCTATCGCCTGCGTGCGCTGTTCACCCAGCTCGTGGAAGCCTACGGGCGGATCAACCCGCAGCGCTTGGAGGCACGCCATGTGCAGGCCTACCTTGCGCGGCTTTGGGCGTTCGAGTCGGCGCTGGGGCGTGACGTGCCCCCGGGCACTTCGTCGGCGCTGCTGCATGTCTGGTGGCACAGAATGGCGGCGCTTGCTCGCCCCAGTGCGCGGTCGCACCCTCGCAGCAGGGAGACAAGTGGGTTCAGCGGCATGCGGGTTGATCCGGGCGAAGTCGAGCCCAGCGGCGATGCGCAAGAGCAAGACGCGCATGGTCTCGAAGCAGAACCGGCCACGCGCTTGACGCTTGGTGACCTGGAAGAGCCCGTTCAGGGCTTCCACGAGGCCGCCAGCCCGGTGGGTCTGGGTCCAGGCGACGATGCCATCGAAGGAGTTTCGGATCAGCCAGGCGAAGTTCCTCATCGGCTTGATGACCCCTATGACCGTTGCCACCGATCACGGGGCTCCTGATTTTTCGCAGTTTCATTGCCATTGAAAAGCTCGTTCGTATGAACTATGTTCTTATCGGAACAATCGGAGGATGTATGTCAAGTCATGCCGAATCAACCAGCGGCCACGAGGCGCGCAGTGCCAAGACCCGATCGCAGTTGATTGAAGCGACGGTTGACGTTGTCGCCGCCGTTGGCTACGAGGGGGCAACCACGCGCGCTCTGGCCCAGGCGGCCAAAACCACGCTGTCGGCCATTCCCTACCATTTCGGCAGCAAGAAGGAGCTCTATCTGGCTGCAGCGGACATGATCGCCGAGTATGCGGCCCATCGCTTCGCGGAGGCCGCAACTTTGCTTGACGATACCTCGGACGTCGAGCTTTCCGTTCGCTTCGAACGCACACTGATCCAACTGCTCCACACCATGCTGGAGGAAGCCGAGCCGCACGCCTGGACGGCATTCGTGGCCCGCTGCGCTTACGACAACGACGACGCCTTCGCCCTGATTCATGAACGCGCGATCGCTCCGCTGCAAAAGCGTCTGGTACATGCCGCCAGCCAGTTTAGCGGCCGGTCTTCCGATGACGAGGCGCTGCGGCTGCGCGTCATCGCAATTGTGACGGCAGTTTTCAGTTTCAGGTTTCTGCGCGGCGTGATGCTCCGTGGCATGGACTGGAAAAGCATTCAGAACGAAGCCATCAGGCAAATCACGGACATGGTCCGCGATCTCTGCCGAAGCGGCTTTCTTGCCGTTCGGTCGCCTGATGATGGCGCTGACCGAAAAACAGGCCCCGCTTGATTCCATCAACCCCTCTCCCATTGAAAGGAAATGCACCATGACGCTCCAATCCTACGTACACCAGACCATCGCATGGGCGAAGCACCGTCTCGATGAGACCGATGCCATTCTCTCCCAGGTCGAGAAATCGGCCGCCGATATCAAGGAGGATGCCCGCAAGCAAGCCGATGCAGCTCGCGCACGCCTCGCGGCATCCCGCGCGAAGCTGCAGCAGTACTACGATGATCTGCGCGCTCAGGCGGACACCGCAAAGCAGGAAGCGAGCGAGATTCAGGACAAGCTCGAAGCCGAATGGATCGAGGTCGAGTCCGCCCTCCAGCAGTTTGTCAGCACGACCGGCGACGAGGTGAAAACCGTGCGCAACATCGTCATCGTCCGTGCGCGCGCACAGCGGCAAGCGTGGCAAAACTCCCTGAAGGATTTGGGTGACCAGGCGGCCGATGCCGTCGAGAAGGCCCGCGGCGAACTCGATGCCGCGTTCGATCGCCTCTCCATCGAGGCCGAGAAGTTCCAGGCGCGTATCGGTGAGGTCAAGGATGCTGGCGATGAATCCTGGCGTGCCGTCAAGCAGGGGTTTGCCGATGCCAAGGCCGCTCACGCCGTCACGGTCCAGAAGATCAAGGATGCCTTTTTCAAGGTTCGCTGAACCTAGGCGCCACGTTGCTTTTGTTTTGACTCATCAGGAGAAATCACCATGAAACTTCGCTTTTCCACAATCGCCTTGGCGCTGCTTGCTCAGACAGCGTTGCTGTCGGCTCCTCCCGCCCTGGCACAGAATGCAGAAGCACAGGCCGATTCAGCCGCTCCACAGAAGGAGCCCTCAAAGGTTCACCAAGCACTGGCGTGGTCGCAGGACCGGCTGGCCCAGCTTGATGCCAACATCACTGCCCTGGAAAAAGATGCCAGCAAGCTTCGGGGCGAGGCGCGCACCAAGGCTGATGCGGCGTTGGCGGACCTGCGCAAGCAGCGGGACGCCTATCGCCGCCGGGCTCAAGATGCCGCAGCCAACGCAAAGAACTGGAGCGATGCCCAAGTCGCCGAAGTACGTCAGGCACTCGACAATGATTGGGCCGCCTTCCAGGCCGCCCGAGACAAGTACCTTGAAGAAAGCTAAGGCCAGTATCGCTACGCAGCGTGCCGTACTGGAGGCTGAACTGAATGCGCAGCAGAAAGCGCTCGCTGGATTGCGTGCCGACGCGGCCAAGCTCGCGGGGGATCAGCGCACAGCCATTGAAGGGCGTATTGCCGCACTGAATGCAAATGTGGAGGAAACCAAGGCCCGGGTCTCAAAAGCCTCGGCCGAGGTATGGGAGACCACGAAAAAGAGCTATGGGGAAGCCCAACGGCTTTTCTCCGAGACCTATGCGTCTATCCGCCAGTCCATCGACGAGGCCAAAAAGTAATTTGTAAGCGTCCGGCCATCCCACCCTTGAGGGCGACGGCGTAAGCGGCAACGATGGTGTCCACCCAACGAGATAGGTGGACACCATGACCGAAGCCAAGACCAAGACCCGTCGGCGGCACAGCGCCCAGCTCAAGCAGCAGATCCTGGCCGAGTGCGCCAGGCCCGGCGCCTCGGTGGCCAGCGTAGCGCTCTCGCATGGCATCAATGCCAACGTCGTGCACAACTGGCGCCGCTTGGCACATGCCCCCAGCACAGATGTGCAAGTCCCGACCTTCGTGCCGGTGGCGCTGCCTGCACCCAACTGCGTACCGGCCCCAGACATCCGCATCGAGTTGCGCCGTGGCGCCACCAGCGTGACGCTGACCTGGCCAGTCTCGGCGGCTGAGCACTGTGCAGCCTGGATGGGAGACTTGCTCAAGTGATCCGCATCGACGCCCTGTGGCTGGCCACCGAGCCACTGGACATGCGCGCCGGCACGGAGTCGGCGCTGGCCCGCGTGGTGGCCGTCTTCGGCGCCGCACGACCGCACCACGCGTACCTGTTTGCCAACCGCAGAGCCAACCGCATGAAGGTGCTGGTGCACGACGGCATCGGGGTGTGGCTGGCTGCGCGGCGCCTGAACAGCGGCAAATTCGTCTGGCCGCGTGAGGGGGTATCGACCATCACGCTCAGTCGCCCACAGTTCGATGCCCTGGTGCTGGGCCTGCCTTGGCAACGCCTGGGCGATGGTGGTGTCATCACCGTGCTCTGAATCTGACCGATGTTCTGGTGCTTGCCCATCGGTGCATGCGCCAATGGCGCAGCGTTGCCCGCGCTGGCACAGTCACGCCCATGGTGGTGGAACCTCAATCGCTGGACAGTCTGAGTGCAGAACAACTGCGCGAGCTGACCGCTCGGCTGATGGTTCAGGTTCGCCACCAGAGTGCGCTGCTGGAGAAACTCACCCACGAGAACGCACTGCTCAAGCGCATGAAGTTCGCAGCCCAGTCCGAGCGCTTCAACCCTGAGCAGAAGAGCCTGCTTGAAGACGAGATCGAAGCGGACCTGGCGGCTGTGGCCAGCGAGATCGATGCGCTGACGCAGACACAAGCACCTGCCACCCCCGATAAGAAACAAGCCAAACGGCTACCGCTGCCGGCGCACCTGCCGCGCCGCGAGGTTCGCCACGAACCTGCGTCCACCACCTGCGCCTGTGGCTGCCAGATGAAACGCGTGGGTGAGGACGTGGCCGAGAAGCTGGACTACATGCCCGGCGTCTTCAGCGTCGAGCGCCATATCCGCGGCAAGTGGGCCTGCGCCCGGTGCGAGAGCATCACTCAGGCGCCGGTTGAGGCGCACGTCATCGACAAAGGCATCCCCACCACCGGCCTGCTGGCCCAGGTGCTGGTGGGCAAGTACGCCGATCACCTGCCCTTGTACCGGCAGGAAGCGATCTTCGGACGCGCCGGCCTGGCCATCCCGCGCTCGACCCTGGCGCAGTGGGTAGGCACCTGCGGGGTGCGGCTGCAACCGCTGGTCGATGCGCTCAAGACCGAGATCCTGGGCCACCGGGTGCTGCATGCCGATGAGACACCGGTGGCCATGCTCAAGCCCGGCGATGGCAAGACGCACCGCGCCTACCTCTGGGCCTACGCGCCCGGGGCCTTCGAGAGCATCAAAGCCGTGGTCTACGACTTCTGCGAGTCTCGCTCGGGCGAGCACGCCCGGCACTTCCTGGGCCACGGCACCGACAAGGCCTGGAAGGGCAGCCTGACCTGCGACGACTTCAGTGGCTACAAGGCCCTGATCGCCAGCGGCGTGACCGAGGTGGGGTGTCTGGCCCATGCGCGGCGCAAGTTCTTCGATCTGCATGCGGCCAACCAGAGCCAGATCGCCGAGTTTGCCCTCCAACAGTTCGCCCGGGTCTATGAGATCGAGCGCGAAGTCAAAGAACTGGGGTCCGAGCAGCGGCAAGCCGTTCGGCAGCAGCAGACACGGCCGATCCTGGATGCCCTGCACGAGTGGATGACGCTGCAACGGCGCCAGGTGCCCGACGGATCAGCAACCGCCAAAGCGCTGGACTACAGCCTGCGGCGCTGGGATGCACTGACCCGGTTTGCAGATGACGGGCAGCTGCCAGTGGACAACAACTGGATCGAGAACCAGATCCGGCCCATTGCCATTGGCCGAAACAACTGGCTGTTTGCCGGTAGCCTGCGCGCGGGGCAGCGGGCGGCCGCTGTCATGAGCCTGATCCAGTCGGCGCGCATGAACGAGCACGACCCGTATGCCTACCTCAAGGATGTACTCACGCGGCTGCCCACGCACAAGGCCAGCCGAATCGACGAGCTCTTGCCCCATCGCTGGCAACCCACTGGCCTCTGATCGTCAGACACGAGCGACTGCAGCGGTCAACATGGGTTCGCCGGACGCTTACAGTAATTTCCCCAAGGATGGCCTGCATAATCCTCGCGAGTCGGTGGTAGTGCGGACCGGGATGGGCCACAAAGCGTCTTTTTGCGGCCAATAGCTCGGCTATTGGCAAGAAAGGAAAGGCAGTGGACCGCCCGAGGCCGCGCCATCACGGGCCGCAGGGAGTTATGCAGGCCATCCCCAACGCCGGAGACACAGACGAATGTCCCCTGCGCATTCGCATTCTAGGAGCCCTCGATTACCTGGACTCACCCGCCGGCTCTTGCACTCTTGTAGTCCAATCCGACGGCGCCATACCTTCCCAGCGCCGGAATGCGCGCCTGAAACTGGCGATGTCCGCATAGCCCAAGAAATAGGTCACTTCTTTGATGGAAGACCCTTTTCTGAGCAGTTTCAACGCCATGCGATGCCTAATTGATTCCACTATTTCACGGTAAGAGGTTCCTTCTTCGATCAAGCGCCGATGAAGTGTCCGAGGCGTCGTGCTCAGCAGCCGTGCACATACGGTGAGATGAGGAATTGGCGGAAGCCGTTCTAGAACAATTTTCTCCAATTTCGAGCCTGCGCTCCTGTTATCTCCAGTTTCATTTAACTCTTCGACGCAGAAGCGTACTGCCTCTGTTAGAACCAATGGATCGTATTTCTGGGTGACTTCTTCGGCAGCAGAAATATCAAAAGATAAACCTGACCATTTCTGATTGTATCGAACTGCGCAGCCGTAAACGCCGCGTGCCAGTGCCGCATGAGGCGGCTCAGGAAATTGAAAGTAAACCATATTGCAGGCACTGCGACTCAGAAATATGTCGTCGGCGATATTTTTGACTGCAACCATCGCGATTTCCGTCACCGTGTTGCTTGCAGAACCCAGACCGATCGCCGGTTCAAACCAGACCTCCAGACTTCCATTTACCTCGCGGGTATGAATACTGATAGCCTCCGTTCGGATGCAGACAAAACGCTCGACGATTTGCATGGCTTCACGGATGCTGCGGCTTGCCGCAGCCGCCATGCCGAGGACACCATGGGTTGCTGTAAGCAAACGACGCCCAGCCAATACCCCGAAGCCCGTCTCACGCGACAGACTGACGGCGCGGGTGATCAGCTCTCCAAACTTTTCGACGGCAACTACCGCCGACGCATCGGCAAGATCATCTTGCTTGAGGTCGGAAATGGCCAGCCACGCCACGGTATCCACGCCCAGTTCAGCCGCTTGATCTGCAATTTGCCGCAGGTAGGTGACTCGAACAGTTTTTGGGTTCACGGTTGTCTCGCTCCATGTTCTTGTGCCGGCCGGTGGCCACCCTGAGGAGTCCGACAGGCTCCTCAGCCTTCTTCCTCTGATGACTATCAAAACGATCCTACACGTAGCGGCAGGTGCTTGGCAAGAAATGCACCATGTTTGTCAGTTTATGCGCTTGCGACAGAAAGTGGTGGCGAAGTCTAATAAAAAAGCAAAAAAACATTCATTAGGAGACAACTGCGATGAATTTTCTTCACGGAAGAAGCTTGCACCAGGCGGAGATAAACGGGCAGACCATCACCGTCGAGCCCGATGAGACTTTGCTGGAGGCAGCGCAACGCCAGAACATCAACATTCCCTCCATCTGTCGCGTCGGCGGCTGCGGGACTTGCAAGTGCAAGCTCAAGAGCGGCAAGGTTGACGAACTGACCGAGACGGCGTACCTGCTGACGGAGAAGGAAATCTCCGACGGGTTCATACTGGCCTGCCAGAGCCGCCTGCGCAGCGATGTGAAAATCGAGCTGGATCGGGAGGGCGCGATCGATGGCCCTCCGGTCAAGGGCGTGATCGTCGGCAAGCAAATGCTGACTCACGACATCGCGAGAATCGACCTTCGACTAGACACGCCAATCCGCTATCGCGCCGGCCAGTTTGCAGAGGTCACGCTGTCCTCGATGGCGGATGCCCCTCGCAGCTATTCGTTCTCGACCGCGCCTGGCAATGATCGCCAAGTGAGTTTCACGGTGCGCCGTGTGCCGGGGGGGCGGGTGTCCGGGCATCTCGTGGACCAGGCGCAGGTGGGCGAGTCGGTCACCGTGCGCGGTCCCGGCGGTCACTTCTACATGCGCCCGGGCCGGGAGCCAGTCCTTATGGTGGCCGGTGGCAGCGGCTTGGCACCCATCCTCGCGATGCTTCAAGACATGAAGCGCTCGGGCGACATGCGGCCGGTGACGGTACTGTTTGGCGCTCGGAGCCAGAAGGATTTGTACGCGCTCGACGAGATGGCAGCCTACGAAAAAGCTTGGCCGAACTTCCGGTTCGTGCCGGTGCTGTCCGCGGCTGACCCTTCGTCGCCCTGGGACGGGCGCACTGGCTTGGTGACGGAGCACATTCCAGAACTGCTTGGGGGTGCCACGTCGGCCTATCTGTGTGGCCCACCAGCCATGATCGACTCGGCCATCGCCGCCCTGCGCCAGCGTGGTATTGCAGACACGAATTTGCACGCGGACCGCTTCGTCGATCAGGCCCCCAAGCTCCACACCGGGTTCTACGGCGCTGTCGGCTTGCCCACTGTTGAGCGTGTGCCAGCCAATATCTTGGACTATCTGAAGTTCTTTCTTTTGCATGGGGTGGGGATCGGTGCTGTGGCGTCCATTCTGGCGGGCGGCGTCTACACCAGTTTGGGGCTGCTCGGCTTTCTCATCTTCTACATTGGCGGCGATGCGCTGTTGGGCCACGACACCCGAACGCCCAAATACAAATCACCGTGGATTCTGACGGTGCAACTGTGGTTCATCCTGCCCCTGGTGGCGCTGATCGTATTCGCCTACGTCTGGACGCTTTCTTCCGGTGATCCATTGGGATTCGGCGCGTGGGTGACCCATCTCACCCAATACGACATACTGGCCGCCCGGGAGGCAACGGGCTTTTGGCACCACCTCGCCGGCGGCGTATTTACCGGCTTCATGATCGGTGTCCTGGGAACGATCACGGCGCACGAGTTGACGCATCGCACTTGGGAACCGGTCTCGATGTTCATTGGTCGTTGGTTGTTGTCTTTCAGCTACGACGTGGGATTCGCCATCGAGCATGTCTACGGGCATCACCGCTATGTATCCACCGAGCATGACCCGGCCACGGCCCCGCGAGGCCGCAATGTGTATCTACACATCGTGATGTCCACCATTCGCGGCAACGTCAGCGCCTGGCGCATCGAAGCTGAACGCCTCAAGCGCAAGCATCTTCCGGTGATCTCCATCCACAACGCCTATATCCGCGGCTTGCTCATGAGTGCGGTGCTCGTGGCCATCGCCTACTGGATGGCGGGATGGATCGGCGTGCTTGGATTTACCGGCAGTGCGCTGTTCGGAAAATCGCTGCTGGAAATCGTGAACTACATGGAGCATTACGGCATGGTGCGCGCTCCCGATCAGGCTGTACAACTACGGCACTCATGGAATACCAATGCCAGAATGAGTTCCTGGGCCATGTTCAATCTCAGTCGGCATTCGCACCACCATGCCCAAGGCGAGGTGCCTTACCAGAACTTGATGCCGTTGCCGGAGGCCCCGACGATGGTCGCTGGCTACCTCAGCACGATACTGCTGACGCTGCTCCCGCCGCTTTGGCAGCGAATCATGGTCCCCAAGATCGTGGAGTGGGATCGGCATTACGCCACGCCAGAGGAGAGGGTGTTGGCGCTGCGTGCAAACCAGAAAAGCGGCCTGAAGGCATTGCGGCGCTACGACCCACGCCAATGGAACAAGGAATTGGCGGCTGACTGAACACGGCCGCTACCCCTCCACCCCCTTCTTTCTATGCGGAGCCACCTCGGCTCCGCAGTGGGATTTTATGAATTTCGATTACATCATCGTAGGCGGCGGCTCTGCCGGCGCCACCCTGGCCTCGCGGCTGAGTGAAGATTCCAGCATCAGTGTTTGCCTGCTTGAAGCGGGCGGACAAGGCGACTCATTGGTCGTCCGCATGCCGGCAGGAACGGCGGCCATGATGCCTGGCAAGGGCAAGATCAATAACTGGGCATTGAACACGGTACCTCAGCCGCACCTCAATGGTCGGCTGGGCTATCAACCGCGGGGCCGCGCCCTTGGCGGATCTTCGGCCATCAACGCCATGCTCTACGTCCGGGGCCAGCGCCAGGACTACGATCAATGGGCCGATCTGGGGTGTGATGGGTGGGACTGGGACTCGGTGCTGCCGTATTTCCTGAAGGCAGAGAACAACGAGCGTGGAGCGAGCAAACTCCATGGCGGGAGCGGACCTTTGCAAGTGTCCGAGCAACGTAGCCCCAGGCCGATCACGCTTGCGTTCATTGAGGCAGCCAAGCAGCGCGGCATTCCGTTTCGTGCCGATTTCAATGATGGGGACAACGAAGGCGTTGGCTTGTATCAGGTCACGCAATTCCACGATGCCGCCCGCCGAGGCGAGCGTTGCTCCGCGGCAGCCGCATACTTGCATCCTCTGCGGGGGCAACGGCCGAATCTCACGATCAAGACAAATACCCGCGCCAGCCGGATCCTCTTCGAGGGCAAGCGCGCCGTGGGCGTGGCCTACCATGCCAGCGGTGCCGAACACGAGGTCAGAGCCGGGCGGGAGGTCATTCTGGCTGCCGGCGCCTTTGGTTCACCGCAGATTCTTCAACTGTCCGGCGTCGGGCGCCCGGAAGACATCACCCATCACGGCATCCGCATGGTGCATGAGTTGCCCGGTGTGGGCCAGAACTTGCAGGATCACCTGGATTTCATTCTGGCCTACACCTCCCAGGACACTGACAACTTCGGCATCGGACTCAAAGGGTCAGTGGACATGCTGGGCCACATTGCAAGTTGGCGCAAGGATGGCAGCGGCATGCTTGCCACCCCATTTGCCGAGGGTGGCGCATTCTTCAAGAGCGCCCCTGACGTGGATCGGCCGGATTTGCAACTGCACTTCGTGATCTCGATCGTGGACGACCACGCGCGCAAACTGCATATCGGGTATGGTTACTCGTGCCACGTCTGCAATCTGCGCCCTTACTCGCGTGGCGAGGTATTCTTGCAATCACCCAACCCGCTGGACGACCCTGGAATCGATCCACGCTTCCTGTCTGACGAGCGTGACGTGAAGCTCCTGGTCCAAGGGGCCAAGGCCATGCGAGAGATCATGCTGGCATCCCCCTTGGCCAAGTACCGTGGGCGCGAATTGTTCGGCGTTACCGATGGCATGAGTGATGCGCAATGGGCCCAGCTCATTCGAGACCGCTCCGACACCATTTACCACCCGGTCGGCACCTGCAAGATGGGCGTGGACCCAATGGCCGTGGTCGATGCGGAGCTGAAGGTACATGGTATTCAAGGGCTGCGCGTCGTCGATGCCTCCATCATGCCGACTTTGATCAGCGGCAACACCAACGCGCCAACCATCATGATCGCCGAGAGGACTGCGGACCTCATTAAACGAGCACATGGACACCCAGCCCAGACTTCCCGAAAGAACGAACGCCAAGCATACGAGAGCGCACTCCTCAGGTAAATCTGGTGTATTACTTCTTGCATACCAATAGAAAAACCTCTTAAAGGCCGCTGGCACGTTGCCTGCGCTTGGTGGACCGTCTACTTCAGTCTCCATTCGCCTCAATCCTCTTGTTGTCGACGTCGGCCTCAAACACCAATTCTGAAAGAAAGTAGAAAAATGCTCGGAAAAATGATGCGCGAGCCTTTGCTCGTCTCCAGTCTCATCGCCCATGCTGCGCGTTACCATGCCGATACGCCAGTCGTTTCCGTCAACACCACGGGCGGGATCGAACACACGACTTGGGGTCAAGTCGAGATCAATGCGCGACGCCTGTCGTCAGCGCTGGCCAAGCTGGGCGTGCAATCGGGCGAGCGCTGCGCGACCATTGCATGGAACAATCGGCGACATTTGGAAATTTACTATGGCGTTTCCGGCGCGGGCATGGTGTGCCACACGGTCAATCCGCGCCTGTCCGCCGAAACCCTGATCTACATCGTCAACCACGCCGATGATCAGGTGCTGTTCATCGACCGGACCTTTCTGCCCATTGTGGCCAAGCTTCGGTCGGCATTGAGCACCGTCAAACATGTCATTCTCATGGGGCCACGCGATGAGGAGGCATCGGGCATGTTGGATGGCTTGCGGTTCTACGACGAGGTGGTCGCATCGGGCGACGCCGACTACCCGTGGCCGAGCATTGACGAGGATCTACCTTCGTCGTTGTGTTACACCTCCGGCACTACGGGACATCCGAAGGGTGTGCTTTACAGCCACCGCTCCACGGTGCTGCATGCGTTGGCGGGCAACAGCCCGGACGGCATTGGCGTTTCGGCCCGCGATGCTGTCATGCCGGTTGTTCCCATGTTTCACGTCAACGCCTGGGGAGTGCCCTACATTGCGGCGGCGCAGGGAGCGAAACTGGTATTGCCTGGCCCGAACCTTGACGGCCCAAGTCTCGCCACCCTGATCGACGACGAGGAAGTCGGTCTGGCACTTGGCGTTCCCACGATCTGGATGGGACTGCTGGCGGCGTTGAGGGCGCGCGGCACCAAGCCCAAAAGCTTGAAACGCACCATCGTTGGCGGCGCGGCACTGCCGCCGTCGATGTTCGCCGCGTTCCGGGACGAGTTCGGTGTCGAACTGATCCATGCCTGGGGCATGACCGAAACGAGCCCGCTGGGCACCCTGAATCAACCACTGGCTCGCCACATTCATCTTGATCCTCAGCGGCAGAGCGAAGTGCGACTGGGGCAGGGACGACCACCCTACGGCGTTCAGCTGCGCGTGGTCGATGACGGCGGCGCAGTCTTGCCGAACGACGGCAAATCCCCGGGCAAACTACAGATCAGGGGGCACTGGATCGTCAGCAGCTACTTCGGCGCCGAATCCAGTGCGCTGACCAGTGATGGCTGGTTCGACACCGGTGATATAGCAACGCTTGATGCCAACGGCTATATGGTCATCCGCGACCGCGCCAAGGACATCATCAAGTCTGGTGGAGAGTGGATTTCATCGGTCGATATCGAGAACATCGCTATCGGACATCCTGCCATCGCCAATGCGGCGGCAATCGGCGTGCCCCACCCGAAGTGGGACGAACGACCGGTTCTGGTCGCCGTGAAAAAGGAAGGCGCGAATGTGTCCGAAGCGGACCTTCTGGCCTTCTTCAAAGGACGTTTGCCGGACTGGCAGATCCCCGACAAAGCCGTCTTCATTGACGCGTTGCCACTCAGTGGCACTGGGAAGGTGTTCAAGAACAGGCTCCGCGAAGCCTATGGCGGCCTCCTGGCCGGAAGTACCAGGGAGAGCACGCAGTGACGGGTACCGCTCTCCCAAATTTCGATATTCAGGCCCTGTTGGATCAGGACTTGCAGGCACTGGATGGGGCCAAGCACCACTGGGCAAAAACCTCGGTCGCGGATCGGATTGCTATCCTCGGCCGCATCAAGCCGGCGCTGATGCAGGTTGCGCAGGGGTGGGCGGAGACAGCTGCCCGGAAGAAGCGCATTCCGCATGCATCGCCGCTGGCCGGGGAGGAATGGCTCTCCGGCCCCTACGCCCTCATGGGCGCCTGCAACGGGTTGATGCAGACACTCGGTGCCATTGATAGAAAGGAATACCTCAATCACCTGCCCTTGCGCCACCTCAAGAATGGGCTATTGGCGGTTAGAGTTCTGCCCCATTCGATCTGGGATCGGTTGCTCCTATCCGGGGTCTCAGCTGAAGTCTGGATGCAAAAGGGAATCTCCGAGGCCAGTCTCGCTCAACATGCTGCGGTCGCCTATGACATCGTTCCCGAACAGCGGCGCGGTAAGGTGGCCCTAGTCTTGGGGGCAGGAAACATCGCGGCCATCTCGCCTCTCGATGCATTTCAGAAGCTGTTTATCGAAAACCAGGTGGTTCTGCTGAAGATGAATCCGGTCAACGACTACCTGACCGACTATCTCAATGCAGCCCTGCGGCCCCTGATCGAATGCAACGCACTACGCATCGTTCGCGGCGATGGCGCTGTGGGGGCCTACTTGTGCGAGCATCCGCTGGTGGAGGAAATTCACATCACCGGCGCCAAGGCCACCCACGATGCCATCGTTTGGGGCATCGGAGAAGAAGGCGCACGCAATAAGGCCGCGAATACACCGAAGAACCACCGAAAGATCACGTCCGAACTAGGCGCAGTTTGCCCCACCATTGTGGTGCCCGGGCCGTGGTCGACCGCCGACATCCGCTTTCAAGCCGAACAGATAGCAACTCACAAGTTGCACAACTCCGGCTTTAACTGCGTGGCATGCCAAACCCTAATAGTACCTCGTGGCTGGCAACATACGGACAAACTTTTGTCTGCTATATCCAATGTCATGTCGCGCTACGGCCAGCGGGAGGCCTACTACCCTGGCAACCAGCAGCGCATTGAGGAATTTGCTGCCCACGCTGGGGGTTCGGATGCGATCGACCGTGGGCTTCGTGCACCCGCGTGCGTTCTTGCGAACATGGATCGGGGCGATGAGTCCTGGCTGGCGCAGCACGAAATCTTCGGCACGGCGTTAGCAATGAAATCCTTCGAATATGAAGATGCGGGGTCATACCTTGAATCAGCCGTTGTGTACGCTAATGACCGCTTGTACGGCAGTCTGGGGGCAAATATTCTGATTCACCCCAAGACTGTGCGAGAGATCGGTCGTCAACGCTTCGAAGAACTGCTTCAAAAGCTGCGCTACGGCACCATCGCCGTTAATGCTTGGACCGGATTGGGATTTCTGCTTGCACCCTGCCCCTGGGGAGGATTTCCCGGAGGGTCGTCGCGCGATCCGCAATCTGGTATTGGGACGGTACATAACTCGTTCATGCTTGAAGGAACGGAGCGTACCGTCATATCCGCCCCATGGCGACCATTCCCTCGCAGTCTGCTCTCACTGCATCCAACGCTCCTTCCTCGGCCACCTTGGTTCATCACGAACCGGCGGCAAGATGTGATTGGCCGTCTCTTGACCGACTTCCAGTTCAAACCCAGCTGGACCAAGCTGCCGAGGATTTTCGTCAACGCCCTGCGTGGGTGACGGCGAGAAATTCATACCAATTTGAAAGGATTTTCAGTTTACCCAAGCAAGTCTGGAGGTGAATCAAGGGCTCTTTCGCTACAGACTCTTTCCGACTTTGCGTGGGTTAAGCAGTTGCGGGCCTATCTGAACGAAGTTGGGCTTGCCTGTGCTCAGGAAGAATACGGTTCACCTGGTGGCGAAGCGGGTAGACGCGCGCCTTGCGCTTAGCCGCATGGAAGAAGCCGTTGGTCTGACGGACTTGCGTCTAGGCAACGATGTCCTCGAAATGTTTGCGGATCAGACAAGCGCCCCTCCTCGGCTCAACCCCGGAGCGCATGAAGGTCGTGTACCACTGGGTGCGCATCTCGCACGCGACGATGGTCTGCTTCCGAACGGGGAACTCGTGCAGCCGCTTTCGGTAAAGGCTCGCGCGCCGTGCGCTTGGTCGCAACTTGGGTGATGAGGCTGCTCAGATCGGCCCGTAGGAAGGCGGACAGGCGGATGCGGTCTCTGATCAACGCCCAGCATGAGCCCTCGAGATCCGGTTGGATCTTCTGTCCAAGGTGAGGCGTCTAGTCAACATCGCTTGTGACGTGGGCAACGAAGTAGAACTTATCGAAGGCAATGCACGCGTTGGGGCAGGTCACTCGGCCATGCATCACCACAGGGCTTTGCCAGTCACCTAGTGAGGAACGGGATATGGAACTTCGTCATTTGCGCTGCTTTCTGGCTGTGGCCGAAGAACTCCACTTCGCCCGCGCCGCCGAGCGATTGTATATCGAGCAGTCGCCGCTATCGCGCGCCATCAAGGAACTGGAAGAAGAACTAGGCGTGATTTTGTTTGCTCGTACCACACGCAGCACGCGGCTAACCCGAGCCGGGAATCTGTTCCTTGAGCACGTGCGTCGCGTGTTTGCTGCCTTGGAACAAGCGCGTGACAGCGTGAAAGCGGCAGCCAATGGCTTTCACAGGCAACTGCGCGTGGCTCTGTCCGACGGTATCACGCTGTCGCGCCTATCCGCTTTGCTTGTACTTTGTCGCCAAGAAGAACCTGAGGTCGAGATTCGCCTCTTCGAGGTGCCGCTGTCGCAGCAGATCAAAGGGCTGCATGACGATCTCTATGACGTAGGGTTCGCCCAGTCCAACGAAGTTGGCAATGGCATCGTTTCCGTGCCCGCTTGGAGCGATGCGCTGATAGTGGCAGTGCCCGCTCGGCACCCCCTACTGGCACATAAGCGCATTCCTTTAGACGAACTTTTGCGCTATCCGTTGGTCTTGTGCGATCCACAGGCATGTGAAGGCCATGCCAAGCACGTTGAGCGGGTGCTACGCCGCGCGGATATGGAGCCACTGATTGCAGAGCGGGTGGCATCCACTGACCTGATGATGGCCCTGGTATCAGCCGGCTTCGCGCTGGGACTGGTCGGTGCCGCACGCATTGCTGCCAATCGCGAGCCTGGCGTCGTGGCCCGGCCGTTGGCATCGCGCGTGCCGCCTTTGACAACTTACCTGCTGCGTCTCGAAGGCAACTCGTCCGATGTGCTGGCGCGGTTCATTGAGCGCGTGCAGGCCGTCGAGTCACCGGAGTCGCCCGGGCCCATACCGGACCTCCATCCCGATCCACCGGAGGAACCGAGGCCGTGAAGAAGATCATCCCCTTCCTGTTCGTGGCAGCCCTGACAGCCTGCGGCCAGTCCGAGACGCCTCAAAAGGCCGCCGTCTCAGAGGTCAGCATTCCAACGGTGAAAGAACTGGCAGCCAACCCCGAACGGCTCAAGGAGCTGCGGCGGCAATGCAAAGCCGGCCGCCCCAAGTTGGGTGACCTTCTGTGCAACCGGGTCGCCGAAGCCACGCGCAAGCGGTTCTATGGCGACGGCGAAACCCCGTACGCGCCACCGAAAGAATCGCCGAAGTTCTGACTGTTGGCGGTTAGCCGCATCACCTCATTATTTTCTCAACACGCTGCAATGCGCCAGTGCTTGTGGCGTTTTTCTTTGACTCGCCGCTTCACGAATTCTTTCCTTTTGCTCGATCTTTCTGCCTGAAACGGTCTTTGACCGGCACTGACCTGACACCGATCCTGACGGTTGCGGCACGCCCTTGTGCCGCTTTTCCCATGAGGAATCAGCGCAGGAGAAATCGGAGGCAAGGTCATGCAAGGGACGAACGTACTGTTCGGTCAGATCGCCGTGGTATTCGGCATCGTGATCGCTGGCGTCTGGAGCGCCACGCAATGGACAGCCGCCGCTCTGGGCTATCAGCTACGCCTTGGCTCGCCCTGGTTTGATTTCCTGGGTACGCCGATCTACCACCCGTGGCGGTTGTTCGAGTGGTGGTTCTTCTTCGACGCCTACGCGCCCCGTGTTTTCGACATCGGCGGTGCGTTTGCCGGCGGCAGCGGCCTTGTCGCTGTGCTGGTCGCCATCGGCATGTCGATCTGGCGCTCGCGCCAATCACGCCTCGTCACCACCTACGGCTCGGCCCGCTGGGCCAACGCGGAGGACATTCGCAAGGCGGGCCTCACGCAGCCGGCCGGCGTGTTCCTCGGCCAGCACGACCGCCAGTACCTGCGCCACGAAGGCCCGGAACACGTCCTGACCTTCGCGCCGACGCGCAGCGGCAAGGGTGTCGGCCTGGTGGTGCCAACGCTGCTTTCCTGGCCCGCGTCCGCCGTCGTCCATGACATCAAGGGCGAGAACTGGCAGATCACCGCCGGCTGGCGCTCGCGCTTCTCGCATTGCCTGCTGTTCAACCCCACGGATGCGAAGTCGGCGGCCTACAACCCGCTGCTGGAGGTGCGGCGCGGCGCGCATGAGGTGCGCGACGTGCAGAACATCGCGGACATTCTGGTCGATCCCGAAGGCGCGCTGGAGAAGCGCAACCATTGGGAGAAGACTTCGCACGCGCTGCTGGTGGGCGCCATCCTGCATGTTCTGTATGCGGGCGAAGACAAGACGCTGCGCGGCGTCGCCAACTTCCTCTCCGATCCGGCCAGTCCCTTCGAGCTGACCCTGCACCGGATGATGACCACGCCCCACCTGATGAACGGGAACGGTGGAAGCCCGCATCCGGTGGTGGCCTCTGCGGCGCGCGAAGTGCTCAACAAGAGCGACAACGAGCGCTCGGGCGTGCTGTCCACCGCCATGTCGTTCCTCGGCCTGTACCGAGACCCTACGGTGGCCGAAGTCACGTCGCGCTGCGACTGGCGCATTGCAGACCTCATTTCCGCCGAGCACCCGGTATCGCTGTACCTCGTAGTGCCGCCTTCGGACATTTCGCGCACGAAGCCGCTGATCCGCTTGATCCTCAACCAGATCGGGCGGCGGCTCACCGAATCACTCGACGGCAGCGATGGCATCGAGCGCCGCCACAAGCTGCTGCTGATGCTCGATGAGTTTCCGGCGCTCGGGCGCCTGGACTTCTTCGAGACGGCCTTGGCCTTCATGGCGGGCTACGGCATCCGCAGCTTCCTCATCGCGCAGTCGCTCAACCAGATCGACAAGGCGTATGGGCAGAACCATTCGATCCTCGACAACTGCCATGTGCGCGTGACGTTCGCCACCAACGACGAACGCACGGCCAAGCGCATTTCCGAGACGCTGGGCACCGCGACCGAGCTGCGCGCGCAGCGCAACTACGCGGGCCATCGCCTCGCGCCGTGGCTGGGGCACCTCATGGTGTCGCGGCAGGAAACGGCCCGCCCGCTGCTCACGCCGGGCGAAGTCATGCAGCTACCACCCGACGAAGCCGTGGTGATGGTGTCGAGCGTGGCGCCGATCAGGGCCAAGAAGCTGCGCTACTACGCCGACGCCAACTTCAAGCGGCGCGTTCTGTCGCCGCCTGCGCTCGCCACAGCGTCCAGTCCAGGGCGCTATGCCGATGTTCCTCCGGTACGCGCTGACGACTGGAGTGGCCTGGCGATTCCGCCGACGCCTGCCGCACCGGCCACGGCATCCGCCGATGGCCTGGAGCACCTGGGAACGGCCGACGACGGCGGCCCGCGCCGCCAGCCCGAGCTAACTGAGGCAGTCGCCTACGACCCCGAGCAAGCCGCACCCGCGGCCGACCTCGGGCTGCTCGATGACGACGACGACCTGCCGCTTCCCCTTCCTCGCCAGCTCGATACGGCCATGCAGCGCACGGCCCGGCTGGCATCCCTCGACCCCAACGATGGAATCGAACTATGAGCCCACATCGTTCAAGTTATCGCCTGAATCTCTTTATCCAGCCCGAGCACGCCCAGCGGCTCGACGAACTGGCCGCCAAGAAAGGCGTGTCCAAATCCAGCATCGTCGCTGCCGCCTTGGCGTCCTGGCTGTCGCCCGATGCCGCCGACCAGCGCGAGGCGGCCATCGCCAAGCGGCTGGATCGCCTGTCGCGCCAGGCCGAGCGTATGGAGCGCGACCAGAACATCGCCATCGAAACGCTGGCGCTGTTCATCCGCTACTACCTCACGGTCAGCACGCCGGTTCCCGAGGCGCACCAAGAGGCAGCGCGCGCCCAGGGCAAAGCGCGCTTCGAGCAGTTCGTGGAGCAGCTTGGTCGCCACCTGCTGCGCGGGCGAAGCCTCGTGCGTGACGTAGTGGAAGAACTGCATCCTGATCCGGTACGGATGGAGGACGCGGCGGCAGCCACAGAAGCGCAGGAGCGTGCGTCATGAGCGCAGTTCCCCAATCCATGAGCGCCACGTCGCTCGACCGGCGCATCCAGATGCTGCGCACGGCAATGGGGCCGCTGATCGCCACCGCGCTCGAAGACCCCGACGTGGTGGAAATCATGCTCAACCCGGATCGCACCCTTTGGGTGGATCGCCTGTCCTCGGGCCGCGCGCCGATGGGCGTGGAAATGCCCGAAGCGGATGGCGAGCGAATCATTCGCCTGGTCGCTGCCCATGTCGGCGCGGAGGTGCATCGCGGCCAGCCGCTGCTGTCCGCCGAGCTGCCCGAAACCGGCGAACGCTTCGAGGGCATCTTGCCGCCCGCTGCACCGGGGCCGGCCTTTGCGCTGCGCAAGCGTGCCATCGGCGTGATTCCGCTGGAGCGGTACGTCGTGGAGGGAATGATGACCGCCGCCCAGGCGGGCTTTCTGGTGCGGGCCGTGCGCGAGCGCCAGAACGTGCTGATCGCCGGGGCGACGAGCAGCGGCAAGACGACCTTGGCGAACGCGCTGCTGGCCGAGATAGCCGCCACGGGCGACCGCGTGCTGGTGCTCGAAGACACGATCGAGCTGCAATGTGCGGCCCGCGACCACGTGCCGTTGCGCACGCGCTCCGGCGTGGTGTCCATGACCCAGCTGGTGCGTTCGTCCATGCGCCTGCGGCCTGATCGCGTCGTCGTCGGCGAGGTGCGCGGCGCCGAGGCGCTGGATCTCATCAAGGTGTGGGGCACCGGCCATCCCGGCGGCATCGCCACGATCCACGCGGGTTCCGCGCTGGGCGCGCTGCTGCGCATGGAGCAACTGATTCTCGAAGTGGCGGTGAACCCGCCGCGTGCGCTGATCGCCGAGGCGGTCAATGTGGTGATCCACATTGCCGGACGCGGACGCAAGCGCCGCATCGAGAGCATCGCCCGCGTCGTCGGCTTCGATGGCGTGGGCTACCGACTGGTGGATTGGGGGGCGGACGCGCTGGAGACGCCGTTTCCCGAGCTGCCGCCACTTCCCGATGCCGCACCCGCTGCGGCGCCATCCCTATCCCTCGACCTTTCTGGAGAACTTCCATGATGACGCACGCCCATGCTTTCCGTGTTTCCGTAAATCCGCATTTCAACCTGTCCGGCCTCGCGCGGCTGCGCAGCTTGGCCCGCCCTACGGCGCAAGGACTGCTGCTGGCCGCACTGCTGTTGTTCCTGGCCGGAACCGCTCAGGCCGCCGGTTCCTCGATGCCGTGGGAAGGCCCCCTGCAATCCATCCTCGAATCCA
Organism: Variovorax paradoxus; assembly: GCF_022009635.1. NCBI lineage: Bacteria > Pseudomonadati > Pseudomonadota > Betaproteobacteria > Burkholderiales > Comamonadaceae > Variovorax > Variovorax paradoxus. The sequence continues at coordinate 1,606,144 of NZ_CP091716.1, read as the reverse complement.
TCCAGGGGCCGGTGGCGCGCATCGTCGCAGTCATCATCATCATCGCCACGGGCCTTGCGCTCGCGTTCGGTGACACGTCGGGCGGCTTCCGCAAGCTGATCCAGATCGTGTTCGGCTTGAGCATCGCATTCGCCGCGTCCTCGTTCTTCCTGTCGTTCTTCAGCTTCTCGGGCGGGGCGGTCGTATGAACGCGCCCGATACCTTCGCGGCTGGGTTCGAGGTTCCGCTGCATCGCTCGCTCACGGAGCCGATCCTGCTGGGCGGCGCACCGCGCACCGTGGCGATTACCAACGGCACGCTGGCCGCCGCCGTCGGGCTGGGCCTGCAACTGTGGATTCCTGGCTTCGCGCTCTGGATCGTCGGCCATTCGCTGGCGGTATGGGGTGCGCGTGTCGATCCGCAGTTCATGGCCGTGTTCGCCCGGCACATCAAGCACCGCCCACTGCTGGACGTGTGAGGGGACGCCGCCATGCTGAACCTTGCCGAATACCGCCAGCGGCCCGCGCTGCTGGCCGACTGGCTGCCCTGGGCCGGGCTGGTCGCGTCGGGTGTCGTCTTGAACAAGGACGGCAGTTTCCAGCGCACGGTGCGGTTTCGCGGGCCTGACCTCGACAGCGCCACGCAAGGCGAGCTGATCGCCACGTCGGCACGCTTGAACAACGCACTGCGCCGGCTGGGTTCGGGCTGGGCGCTGTTCATCGAAGCCGAGCGCCGCGCCGCCGCCGACTACCCGCACTCCGAGTTTCCCGAGGCGCTGTCGTGGCTGGTGAACGAGGAACGCCGTGCAGCGTTCGAGGAATCGGGCAACCATTTCGAGAGCGGCTACCATCTGACGCTGGTGTACCAGCCGCCCGAGGAATCCCGCGCCCGCGCGGCGGGCATGTTGTATGAGAACCGTCCCACCGAAGGCGTGGACTGGCGCGAGCGCCTGACCGCCTTCATGGCGGAGACCGAACGGGTCTTAGACCTGCTCGATGGCGTGATGCCGGAGATCGCCTGGCTGGATGACAGCCAGACACTGACCTATCTGCATTCGACCATTTCGACGCGGCGCTATCGCGTGGCCGTGCCCGAGGTGCCGTTCCACATCGACGCACTGCTGGCGGATTCTGCCCTTGTTGGCGGGCTGGCCCCGATGCTGGGCGACCAGCACCTGCGCGTGGCGACGGTGCGGGGCTTCCCGACCTCGACCTGGCCGGGGATTCTGGACGACCTCAACCGCCTGGGATTTGCGTATCGCTGGAGTACGCGCTTCCTGTGCCTGGACAAATCCGAGGCGGAAAAAGAACTCGCTCGCCTGCGCCGCCAGTGGTTTGCCAAGCGCAAAAACGTCATCGCGCTGCTACGCGAAACGATCTTTCAACAAGAAAGCCCGCTGGTCGATACCGACGCCAGCAACAAGGCTGCCGACGCGGATGCGGCCTTGCAAGAGCTGGGCAGCGATCAAGTCGCCTTCGGCTATCTGACGGCGACCGTCACCGTCATGGACGCGGACGCCGGCGCAGCCGACGAGAAGCTGCGCATGGTGGAGCGTGTCATCCAAGGGCGCGGCTTCGTCACGATCCCCGAAACGCTCAATGCCGTGGATGCGTGGCTGTCGTCCATTCCGGGCAACGCCTACGCCAATGTTCGCCAGCCCATCGTCTCGACGCTGAACCTGGCGCACCTGATGCCGGTGTCGGCGGTATGGGCCGGGCCGGAGAAGAACGACCACCTCGAAGGCCCGCCGCTGATCGTCACGCGCACCGATGGCGCGACGCCGTTCCGGCTGGTGACGCACATCGGCGACGTGGGCCACACGCTGGTCGCCGGCCCGACCGGCATGGGCAAGTCGGTGTTGCTTGCCACGCTGGCGATGCAGTTCCGCCGCTATCGCGGCTCGCGCATCTTCGCCTTCGACATGGGGCGCTCGATGCGCGCCACGATCCTCGGGCTGGGAGGCGAGCACTACGACCTGGGCACGGATGGCGAAATCGCCTTCCAGCCGCTTGCCCGTATCGACCGCGAAGGCTACCGCACCTGGGCGGCCGAATGGATCGAAGGCCGCTTACTACACGAAGGCGTAGCAGTTGGCCCCGACGAGAAGGCCGCCATCTGGTCGGCACTCGGCAGCCTCGCCGGTGCGCCGGTGGAGCAGCGCACGATGACCGGGCTGTCCGTCCTCTTGCAGTCCAACGCGTTGCGCCAGGCGCTCGCGCCCTATGTGCTCGGCGGTGCTCACGGCAAGCTGCTGGACGCCGACCACGACCGGCTGGGCATGGCCGACGTGCAGTGCTTCGAGATGGAGGAACTGATGCACAGCAAGGCCGCCGTCATGGCCGTGCTGCATTACCTCTTTGCGCGTTTCGATGAACGCTTTGACGGTGCGCCCATGCTACTGATCCTCGATGAAGCCTGGCTGTTCCTCGATGACCCGGTGTTTGCCGCGCGCATCCGCCAGTGGCTCAAGACGCTGCGCAAGAAGAACGTCAGCGTCATCTTCGCCACGCAGTCGCTGGCCGACATCAAGGATTCGAGCATCGCGCCCGCGATCATCGAAAGCTGCGCGAGCCGCATCTTCCTGCCGAACCCGCAGGCGACCGAGCCGCAGATTCGCACGATCTACCAGGGCTTCGGCCTCAACAGCCGCCAGATCGAAATCGTCGCCACCGCGCAGCCCAAGCGCGACTACTACTACCAATCCCGCCTCGGCAACCGCCTGTTCGACCTCGACCTGGGGCCGGCGACGCTGGCCTTCGCGGGCGCATCCACGCCGCAAGACCAGCGCGACATGGATGCGGTGCTCGCCGTAGTCGATGCCAGCTCCGCAGCGTCTTCCCCGTTCGCAGCCGCTTGGCTGCGCCATCGCGGCCTCGATTGGGCGGCCGATCTGTTGCCCTCGTTCCCCGGCCTCGCGCCGGGCTCCCTCCGTACCGCCAACCACCCACAGGAGAACCAGCCATGAAACTGCATACCCCAAAGCTCGCCGCACTGACCGTCGTTTGCTTGCTCGCCTTCGGCATCGCGCAGCCCGCGCACGCGCTGTTCGGCGTCGGCGACATCGTGCTCGACCCGACCAATCTGGTGCAGAACACGCTGACCGCCGTTCGCACGCTGGAGCAGATCAACAACCAGATCCGCCAGCTCCAGAACGAAGTGCAGATGCTCATCAACCAGGCGCGCAACCTGGCCAGCCTGCCGTCCAGCGTGGTGGGCCAGTTGCGCGCGAACCTGGCGACCACCCAGCGGCTGATCGCGCAAGCCAAGGGCTTGGCCTACGACGTGACGAGCATCGACCGCGAGTTCGCCCGCCTGTATCCCGAGAAGTACGCCGCCACGGTGAGCGGCAATCAGATGTACCTCGATGCGCAGGAGCGTTGGAAGAACACGCTCAACGGCTTGCAGACCACCATGCAGATGCAAGCCCAGGCGTCGCAGAACCTGAGCGACGACGAAAGCGTGCTGGCCGACCTCGTGGGCAAGAGCCAGTCGGCCGAGGGCGCGTTGCAGGCAATGCAGGCCATGAACCAGTTGCTCGCCTTACAGGCCAAGCAGTCGATCCAGTCGCAGCGGCTACAGATCACGCAAGACCGCGCGGCCTCGCTGGAGCTGGCGCGGCAGGCGGCGGCGGCCGAGCGCTCCCGCGAAGTGCGGCGGCGCTTTCTCGGGGAAGGCACGCCGTACACGCCGCAGTCCGTCAACTTCTACCGCGACTGACGGGAGGCCGACATGCGATGCGTCCTCGTCCTTGGTGCCGTGCTGCTGGCCGCCTGCGGCGAGCAGCCGGCCGACAACCTCGCCAATGCCCTGGCCGCCGATCCCGCGCGGCTCAAGGCATTGCGCGTGCAATGCGCGGCCGACCGGCTGGCCACGGGCGAGGACGCTTGCCGCGCCGCCGCCGAAGCCTTCCGGCGGCGCTTCTTTTCCGGCGAGGCCGGGCCGGATGAATACCGGACGCTGGCCGACCTGCCGCCGATCCCGCCCAGCTTCGAGGAACCGGAGGGCGCGCCATGAATGACGTGACCATCATTGACCAGTTCCTCAACACCTTCGCTACCTACATCGACTCGGGTTTCGGTCTGCTGCGCGGCGAAGTGGCATTCCTCTCGGCCACGCTGATCGTGATCGACATGACGATCGCCGGCCTGTATTGGGCCATGAGCCACGCCACCGGCCAGGGCGATGACGTGATCGCCAAGCTGCTGCGCAAGGTGCTCTACGTCGGTGCCTTCGCCTACATCCTCAACAACTTCAACTGGCTGGCCAGCATCGTGTTCCGCTCGTTCGCGGGGCTGGGCATCACCGCCACCGGCTCGGCCATCACGATGGAGAACTTCTTGCAGCCGGGCCGGCTCGCCAAGACCGGCATAGACGCCGGGGCACCGATTCTGGAACAGATCGGCGAGATGGCCGGCTTCCCCGAGGTGTTCGTGAACCTCGACCCCATCGTGGTGATGTTCCTCGCCTGGCTGATCGTCCTGCTGTGCTTCTTCGTGCTGGCGATCCAGCTTTTCATCACGCTGATCGAGTTCAAACTGACCACGCTCGCCGGGTTCGTGCTGGTGCCGTTCGCGCTGTGGAACAAGACCTCATTCCTCGCCGAGAAAGTGCTGGGCAACGTGGTGTCCGCCGGCGTCAAGGTGCTGGTGCTGGCCGTGATCGTCGGCATAGGCTCGGGCCTGTTCGCGCAGTTCCAAGTCCATCCCGCCGAGCCGTCCATCGACCACGCGCTGGTCATCATGCTGGCCTCGCTCACCTTGCTGGCGCTGGGGATCTTCGGCCCCGGCATCGCCACGGGCCTCGTGTCCGGTGCGCCCCAGCTCGGCGCGGGCGCGATGGCCGGCGCCGCCGTCGGCGCAGCCGGAACGGCGGTGGCCGTCGGTGCTGCCGCGACGGGCGTGGGCGGTGCGGTGGCCGCTGGTGCCCGCATGGCCCCGGCCGCCGCCAAGCTGGCCGGCAGCGGCGCGCGTGCCGCCACGTCGGCGGCTGGCAGCGCGAAGTCGGCGTTCCAGGCCGGTTCCACCGCCGCTGGCGGCGGCGCCAAGGGTGCGATGGCGGGCCTGGGCAACGTCGCCAAGACCGGCGCGCAGTCTGCCGGACGCGCTGCCGCATCCCGCGCTTCCGCTGCCGGGCAGCGCATGGCCGCGCCGTTCCGCGAGGGCTGGAATGGTGACGCTGGCGCGTCGGCCGGCCAGGCCGCCACAGGTGCCGCCCCCGCCGGTGCCGCCGGTGCCGCCGCTGCGCAGCCGCCCGAGCAACCCGCTTGGGCCAAGCGGCTGAACCGCCGCCAACAACTCACCCATGCCGCGACCACCACCGCCCACACGCTGCGCGGTGGCGATGGCGGCGGCTCCGGCCAGGGGCCGAGCCTGCGTGATTCCGATTCATAAGGAGAACTGACCATGCAATTCAAACGACCGCAGGTGCGCTACGCCGACACGCCGCAGCCTGCCACGCCGTACCAAGCTGCCGGCCAAGTATGGGACGAGCGCATTGGTTCGTCCCGCGTGCAGGCGAAGAACTGGCGCTTGATGGCCTTCGGCTGCCTGACGCTCGCGCTGCTGATGGCCGGCGGCCTGGTGTGGCGCTCGGCGCAGTCCATCGTGACTCCCTACGTGGTGGAGGTGGACAGCGCGGGCCAGGTGCGCGCCGTGGGCGAAGCCGCCGCGCCGTACCGGCCGGGCGATGCGCAGACCGCGCACCACATCGCGCGCTTCGTGACGCTGGTGCGCTCGCTGTCCATCGACCCGATCGTCGTCCGCCAGAACTGGCTGGACGCCTACGACTACACGACCGACAAGGGTGCGGCCGTGCTCAACGACTACGCGCGGGTCAACGACCCGTTCGCGCGCATCGGCAAGGAGTCGGTGACGGTGCAGATCAGCAGCGTCGTGCGCGCCAGCGACACGTCTTTCAACGTGCGCTGGACAGAACGCCGCTACGTCAACGGTGCCGCGACAGGCCTGGAGCGGTGGACGGCCGTGGTGTCCATCGTGGTCCAGCCGCCGCGCACCGAAGAACGCCTGCGCAAGAACCCCCTGGGCATCTACGTCAACGGCCTGTCGTGGAGCCGAGAACTGGATTCTTCTGAAGGAGCAAAGCCATGAATGATGTTTTCCGTAAAACCGCATTGCCGTTGACCCTGCTTGCCTTGGCTGTCCTGTTCTCGGGCTGCGCCACGCAGGGCAAGCCACCGCCGACCATCTTGCTCGATGAGCCGGTGCAGGCCCAGCCGCTACCCGAGCCGCCCGCGCCGGTGGAGGTGGTGGCCGTGCCAGAGGTACTGCCGATGCCGGCGCAGTTGATGCCGGTTCCCGAGGACGCCAAGCCCGCGCCCGAACCAGCAGACGAGAAGGTGCGCGTCTTGCGCGCCAATGCCGAGGCCCGCGTCGCGCCCACGCGCGAGGGCTACGTCAATGCGATTCAGGTGTGGCCCTTCACCGATGGCGCGCTCTATCAGGTCTATGCGGCCGTGGGCCGCGTGACCGTGGTGTCGCTCCAGCCCGGCGAAGAACTGGTGACGGTGGCCGCCGGGGATACGGTGCGCTGGATCGTGGGTGACACGTCCAGCGGCAACGGTGCCGACCTGCGCGTGAACGTGCTGGTGAAGCCCATCCGCTCGGGCCTGAAAACCAATCTGGTCATCACCACCAGCCGCAGGACGTACTTGCTGGAGCTGACTTCCACGGACAAGACGTGGATGGCGTCAGTCTCGTGGGAGTACCCGCGCGACCGGATGCTGGCCTTGCAGCGCCAGGCGCAGGCGGCCAGTGCCGCCGCGCCGGTCGATAGCGGCCTGTCGCTGGAGAGCCTGCGCTTTCGCTACGCGATCAGCGGCAGCAATACGCCGTGGAAGCCGCTGCGCGCCTTCGACGATGGCGCGAAGGTCTATATCCAGTTCCCCGCCGGCATTGCGCAGGGCGATCTGCCGCCGCTGTTCGTGATCGGGGCCGAAGGCGACGGCCAACTGGTGAACTATCGCTTCCGCTCGCCTTACTACATCGTGGATCGCCTCTTTGGCGCGGCCGAGCTGCGCCTGGGAGGTGACAAGGGCGACGTGGTGCGGATCGAGCGCACGGATGGCGTGGCACGGAGGAACTGACCATGAGCCAGGACGACACTCCCGACCTCGCCACGCCGCAGGCGGGCAAGGTCGCGCCCGAAGCGGTGGCGCTGCGCGCCCAGCCGCGCCCGGTCACCCGCCTGAACCGGCGCACGCTGGCGATGCTCGTGGGCGGCCTCTCGGTCGCCGTGCTCGGGGCCACGATCTGGTCGCTGCAACCGCAGCAGCGCGGCGCGGGCGAGCAGACCGAGCTTTACAACGTCGATCGCGTCTCGAAGTCCGAAGGGCTGGACGGCCTGCCGACCGACTACTCCAAGCTGCCGCCGAAGACGCCCGAGTTGGGGCCGCCGCTGCCGGGCGATCTTGGCCCGGCCATCGTGGCTTCGCAGCAGCCAGTGACGCCGACCTATGCGCCGCCTGGGCATGACCCGGCGGACGCTTTGCGTAAAGAGGCCGAAGCGGCGGCAGCCTCGGCGGTGTTCTTCCGCTCGGGCCAGGGCAAGGGCACAGCGCCGGCCGCAGTCCAGGTCGCTGCGGCTGCGCCGGGTAGCGCCTTGGCGGGCTTCGACCCGCTGGCGACCGGCCCGGCCTCGATGGCGGCCCAGCCTGCCGATCCGACCGCCATCCAGAACCGGCAAGACCAGAAAGAGGCGTTCCTGAAAGGTGGTTCTACGGGAACCCGCAATTCCGGCCATCTGGCGCTGCCCGCGTCGCCGTATCAGGTCATGGCGAGCACGGTCATTGCCGGGGCGCTGGTGACGGGCATCAAGTCGGACTTGCCGGGCGATGTGATCGCCACCGTGACGGAGCCGGTCTATGACACGGCCACGGGCAAGTTCCTGCTGATCCCGCAGGGTTCGCGCATCCTCGGGCGCTACAACAGCCAGGTCAGCTACGGACAGAGCCGCGTGCAGGTGGTGTGGAACCGCATCATCCTGCCGGACACGTCCTCGCTCACGCTCGACAACCTGGTCGGCACCGACCCGGCCGGCTATGCCGGGCAGGAAGATAGTGTGGACTACCACTGGGGCCGCATCTTCGCCGGGGCGGCACTGACGACGCTGCTGGGCGTCGGCGCCGAGCTGGCCGCGCCAGAGAACCGGCAGGACGGCAACCGCATCGTCATCGCAGGGCGCGACAGCGCCCAGGACAGCATCAATCAAGTCGGCCAGGAGATGACCCGGCGCAACATGAACATCCAGCCGACCTTGACCGAGCGACCGGGCCTGCCGGTGCGGATCATCGTCAACCGCGATTTGGTTCTGCGACCGTACCAGCCCTCGTTCTACCAGCGCGGAGGCCAGCGATGAGCGCACGAAAACTACGCCTTGGGCCGTTGCCGTCCACCACCAGCGTCAAGCTGACCTTTGCGTGTCCGGCCAGCCTGAAAGCCGACCTCGACCGCTACGCCGCGCTGCACGCGCAGACCTATGGCGAAGTGGTCGATGCGGCGACGTTGATCCCGCACATGCTAGAGGCGTTCATGGCGGGGGATCGTGGGTTCAAGAAGGGAGGCCCAGGCACCAAGGCCGGCCCGCAGAAGCCCGCCTAGCGGCGCGTGACAGGCCGCAAGCAAAAGCGCAGCCGATGGGCTGCGCTTTTGCTTTGGAGGACGGTCGGATAAGGTGACGCTGTGGTGACGACCTCACCGTGCCCTCTGCGGTGCTCTCTGGCTTTCCACGGCGATGCGCCTATGCGACACCTAGCTCGAAGCGAGGCAAGATCGCGCGGCGACCGAAAAATAGCCTAACCTATTGCCCCGTATGACCTTTCGTGTCGCTGTCTGCCTTCACAAAGGACTTGACAGCGGACATTTTTCATGGCGCAGACTGGCGCGTCTGGCCAGCACAAGGGGTTCGGGTCCATGGAACAAAAACGAAGGCCTCTCGCCGTCTCGATCGGGCTGATCGCGCTCGGCGCGCTCGCGATGCTGATGGGCGCCTTCCTTGCCGTGGGCGGCGCCTACCTCGCGGCGCTTGGCGGCAGCTGGTACTTCTTGCTGGCCGGGCTCGCGCTGCTGGTGTCGGGCCTGCTCATCGCAAGGCATCGGCCGACCGGGGCCTGGCTCTTCGCGCTGATGCTCGCTGGCACGGCGATGTGGGCCGTGCGGGACGCAGGCTGGCATTTCTGGCCTCTGGTGTCGCGGCTGGTGGCATTCGGCGTGCTGGCCGTGCTGGTCGCACTGGCCTACCCGGCGCTGGTTCGCGCGCCGAGCGCGATGGTGGCGCGCGGGGCGCGCATGGTCGCGGCGCTGCTGGCCGTGGCCTTGGTGCTCGTTGGCGGCTATGCCTTCGTACCGACCGCGGTCGTCGTGGCTCAAGGGCCCGTGCCTGCCGTCGTGCCGGTCAAGCCCCAGGCTGCCCAGAAGGATTGGCGCCACTGGGGCAACACCACGGCGGGCGACCGCTTCGCGGCGCTCGACCAGATCACGAAGGACAACGTCGATCAGCTGCAGGTCGCATGGACCGCCCACACCGGCGACGTGCCGCAGAGCAACGGTTCGGGCGCGGAAGACCAGAACACGCCCCTGCAGATCGGCACCACCGTGTACGTGTGCACGGCCTACAGCAGGATCGTCGCGCTCGATGCCGACACCGGCGCCGAGCTGTGGCGCTACGACCCCAAGGCCACGGCGCCGAACTGGCAGCGCTGCCGCGGACTCGGCTATCACGACCAGGACGGACTCGCGCCCGGCGCGACACCCACGCCAGGCAGCACGCCCGGTGCTTGCCGCCAGCGCCTGCTGCTGCCCACCATCGACGCCCGCCTGATCGCAGTCGATGCCGCTACCGGCAAGCCCTGCACCGATTTCGGCAAGCAGGGTGTCGTCGACCTCAAGGCCGGCATGGGCGAGGTGAAGGACGGCTACTACCAGCAGACCTCGACGCCGCTGATCGCGGGCGACCTCGTGGTGGTGGGCGGCCGCGTGGCCGACAACTTCTCGACCGACGAACCGCCCGGCGTGGTGCGGACCTACAACGCCGTCACCGGCGAACTCGCCTGGGCCTGGGACCCGGGCAACCCGGCGGTCACGCGCCTGCCGCCGCCGGGCCAGACCTACACGCGCGGCACGCCCAACGTGTGGTCGGCCATGTCGTACGACCCGAAGCTCGGGCTGATCTACCTGCCCACCGGCAACGCCACGCCCGACTTCTGGGCCGGCGAGCGCACGCCGCTGGACGACAAGTACAGCTCGTCGGTGGTCGCGCTCGACGCGAAGAGCGGCAAGCTGCGCTGGAGCTTCCAGACCACGCACCACGACCTCTGGGACTTCGACCTGCCCGCGCAGCCGCTGCTCTACGACATTCCCGACGGCAAGGGCGGCACGCAGCCCGCGCTCGCGCAGGTCACCAAGCAAGGCGAAATCTTCCTGCTCGACCGCGAGACCGGAAAGCCCATCGCCGAAGTGCAGGAGCGCCCCGTGCCGCAGGGCAACGTGCCCGGCGAGCGCTATTCGCCGACGCAGCCCTACTCGGTGGGCATGCCCTCGATCGGCAACAAGACGCTCGCCGAATCCGACATGTGGGGTGCCACGCCCTTCGACCAGCTGCTGTGCCGCATCGCCTTCAAGGGCATGCGCCACGAGGGCATCTACACGCCGCCGGGCCTGGACCACGCGCTGCAATTCCCCGGCTCGCTGGGCGGCATGAACTGGGGCAGCGTGTCGGTCGACCCGACCAGCAGCTACATGTTCGTGAACGACATGCGGCTGGGCCTCGCCAACTACCTGATCCCGCGCGCGCAGATCCCGGCCGGCGCCAGCGGCATCGAGATGGGCGTGGTGCCGCAGGAAGGCACGCCCTTCGGCGCGATGCGCGAACGCTTCCTGTCGCAGCTCGGCATACCGTGCCAGGCACCGCCCTTCGGCACGATGTCGGCCATCGACCTGAAGACGCGCAAGCTCGTGTGGCAGGTGCCGGTGGGCACGGTGCGCGACACCGGCCCGCTCGGCATCCGCATGCATCTGCCGATTCCGATCGGCATGCCGACGCTGGGCGCGTCTCTGGCCACGCAGTCGGGCCTGCTGTTCTTCGCGGGCACGCAAGACTTCTACCTGCGCGCATTCGACTCCGCGACCGGCCAGGAAATCTGGAAAGCACGGCTGCCGGTGGGCAGCCAGTCGGGCCCGATGACCTATTTGTCGCCGAAGACCGGGCGGCAGTATGTCGTGGTGAGCGCGGGCGGCGCGCGGCAGTCGCCGGACCGCGGCGACTACGTCATCGCCTACGCGCTGCCCGAGAAGAAAAGCAAGGGCAAGTAAACAACACGGCCCTTCACCAACGGCGCGATGTGCTTGTAGAATCCGCGCCTCTTTCAATCTCAGCCTTTACTGGAGCGCCAAGTGCCCCGATTCGCCGTCATCACCCTCTGACGCCGACAACACCACTTCATTGCTGGTCATGTCGGGCGCCAAGCTGCGTACCCTCTGACCAGACACGGCATCTTCACCGCCGTGGAAGTCGCTCCCGATCTCCCGGTCTCTTCCAGCTTCGCTCCCGCACGTTGTCGGTCCTTCCTGATTCGCATCTGGAGAACCAACGTGTTTCCTCTTTCTTCCCTTTCATCGATCCCGCTGCTCAAGTACCCGCGTACTGCGCACCTGGAAGGCTCCCGCCTGCAAACAGGCGACACCGACGACGGCCAGACGCCGCTGTCCGAACTGCACGGCATGCACGTCGTCATCGAGGAAAAACTCGACGGCGCCAATGCCGCCGTGTCGTTCACCCCGGCGGGCGAGCTGCTGCTGCAATCACGCGGCCATTACCTCGCGGGCGGTGCCGGCGAACGGCAGTTCAACCTGTTCAAGCATTGGGCCGCCACCCATGAAGCGGCGCTGCTCGAGCGGCTCGAAGACCGCTACGTGATGTACGGCGAGTGGTGCTTCGCCAAGCACAGCTGCTGGTACGACCGGTTGCCGGCGTTTTTCCTGGAGTTCGACCTCTACGACCGGCAGGCGCAATGCTTTCTGTCGACGCCGGCGCGGCATTCGCTGCTCGATGGCAGTCCGGTGCTGCCGGTGCCCGTGCTCTACGAAGGCGAGATGCCGCGCCATGCAAAGGCACTGCAAGCGCTCGTGCGGCCTTCGCTGGCGCGCAGCGCCGACTGGAAAACCGCCTTCGAGCAGGCCGTGGCGCATGAAGGCCAGCCGCTCGATCTGGTGCGCCAGCAGACCGACCTGTCCGACCTGGCGGAGGGCCTGTACCTCAAGACCGAGTCGGACGGCAAGGTGACGGGCCGCTACAAGTGGGTGCGTCCGGACTTCGTTCAGACCATCCTCGACTCTGGCTCGCACCACAGCCGCCGGCCGGTACTGCCGAACCGGTTGGCGCCGGGCGTCGACCTCCATGCACCGACACCGCAGGTGACATGGCAAGACCTGGGGCTGCGCACCTTGCGCGACCCCACCGAACTCGCAACCGCAAGGAGGACGGGATGACCTACGACGATCTGCGCGCCCTGGTGCCCGCCCCCGGCAACGGCGCCGACTGGGCGCAATGCTGCAGCCTGCTGCCGGCCCTGCTGCGGCTCGAGGAGACGCCGCAAGACCCGTACTACCACGCCGAAGGCAATGTCGGCATCCACACGCGCATGGTGATCGACGCGCTGTTGCAAGACGCGCATTACCAGAGCGCCGATGCCGACGGCCGCTTCGTGCTGTTCATGGCCTGCCTGCTGCACGACATCGCCAAGCCCGACACCACGGTGATCGACGAAGCCAGCGGCCGCATCGGCCAGCCCGGCCACTCGCGCCGGGGTGCGGTCGACGTGCGCGTGCTGATGTGGAAGGCCCGGGTACCGTTCGCGTTGCGCGAAGCCGTGTGCCGGATCATCGCGGTGCACCAGCTGCCGTTCCATGCCTTCGCCTCGCGCAAGGGCGTGCGGCCGGAGTGGCTGGTGCACAAGCTCTCCTGGGAGCTGAACCTGCCCGACCTGTGCTGCGTGGCCCGCTGCGACATGCTGGGGCGCCACTACGAAAAGCGCGCCGACAGCATGGCCGACATCGCGCTTTTCGAGCAGCTCGCGCAGGAAGAAGGCTGCTGGGAAGCCCCCCGCAGGATGGCCGACGCCCACACGCGCCTGGCCTACTTCCGCGGCGCCGACACCAGCCCCGACTACCCGCTGTTCCAGAACCCGGGCTCACGGGTGACGGTGATGTGCGGCCTGCCGGCCAGCGGCAAGAACCACTGGGTGGCGCAGCAGCGCAAGGGCTGGCCGGTCGTTTCCTTCGACGATGCGCGGGCCGAACTGGGCCTCAGGCATGGCGAGAACGACGGCATGGCGGCGCACCATGCGGTCGACCAGGCCAAGGCGATGCTGCGCAGGCAGGAGCGCTTCGTCTGGAACGCCACGCACCTGAGCCAGCAGATGCGCACCAAGACGCTCGATCTGCTGTGGGCGTACCACGCGCAGATCGAGCTGGTTTACCTGGAGGTGCCGCACGCGGAGCTGATGCGCCGCAACCGCGAGCGCGACACGACGCTGTCGAACGCGGGCATCGAGCGCATGCTGCACCGCTGGGAACTGCCGGCGCCGGTGGAAGCGCACGAAACGGTCTACGAAGTACTCACCTGAAATGCAGACCTGAAAGACAGAAGGCCCGCCGGTTCGCACCGGCGGGCCTTCCTATATATATGCGTGCGTGGTGTGCGCTGCTCAGAACGGCAACTTCGGGCCACCGGGGCCGCCCATTCCACCCATGCCCTTCATGCCGCCCATCTTCTTCATCATCTTCATGAGGCCGCCGCCCTTCATCTTCTTCATCATGCCCTGCATCTGCTCGAACTCGTTGAGCAGGCGGTTCACTTCCTGAACCTGCACGCCGGCGCCGGCCGCGATGCGGCGCTTGCGCGTGGCCTTGAGCAATTCGGGCTTGCGGCGCTCCAGCGGCGTCATGCTCTGGATGATGCCTTCCTTGCGGCGGATGTCGCGCTCGGCACGAGTCATGTCGGCCTCGGTGGCCTTGGCGGCCATTTGTTGCGGCAGCTTGTCCATCAGGCTGGAAAGGCCGCCCATCTGCTTCATCTGCTGCAGCTGGCCGAGGAAGTCGTTCAGGTCGAAGCCCGCGCCGCTCTTGACCTTGGCGGCCAGCTTCTGCGCCGCCGCCACGTCGACGCCGGCCGTGACCTGCTCGACCAGCGCGACGATGTCGCCCATGCCCAGGATGCGGCCCGCATGGCGCTCGGCGTCGAACACTTCGAGGCCGTCGATCTTCTCGCTCACGCCGGCGAACTTGATCGGCACGCCCGTCACCTGGCGCACCGACAGCGCCGCGCCGCCGCGCGAATCGCCGTCGGTCTTGGTCAGGATGATGCCGGTGAGCGGCAGCGCTTCCTTGAAGGCCTTGGCGGTGTTGATAGCGTCCTGGCCCTGCATGGCGTCGACCACGAACAGGGTTTCGACCGGGTCGAGCGCCGCGTGCAACTGCTTGATTTCGGCCATCAGCACTTCGTCGATGGCCAGGCGGCCGGCCGTGTCGACCAGCAGCACGTCGAAATAGTGGCGCTTGGCGTGGTCGAGCGCGGCGCGCGCGATGTCCAGCGGCTTCTGGTCGGGCGAGCTGGGGAACCACTCGGCGCCGGCCTGCTTGGTCACGGTCTTGAGCTGCTCGATGGCGGCCGGACGGTACACGTCGCCCGACACGGTCAGCACCTTCTTCTTGCGCTTCTCGATCAGGTGCTTGGCCAGCTTGGCGGTGGTGGTGGTCTTGCCGGCGCCCTGCAGGCCGGCCATGAGGATCACCGCCGGCGGCTGGGCCGCGAGGTTGATGTCCGAGACGCCCTCGCCCATGGTGGCGGCGAGTTCGCGGTTGACGATGCCGACCAGCGCCTGGCCCGGCTTGAGCGAGCCCAGCACTTCCTGGCCGAGCGCCTTTTCCTTCACGCGGGCGACGAAGTCGCGCACCACGGGCAGCGCCACGTCGGCTTCCAGCAGCGCCATGCGCACTTCGCGCAGCATGTCCTGCACGTTGCTTTCGGTGATGCGCGCCTGGCCGCTCATCGTCTTGACGAGGCGGGAGAACTTTTCTGTGAGGGCGGTGGCCATGAGCGGGAATGCCTTGCTGCCCGCTGCGGCGCGGGTCGGATGGAAAGTCTGGAAGACGAGGAAGGAACTTGAAGTCGGGCGCTGGGAACGCAAGGGCGAGACGCTAAACTCCGATCGATGATTTTAGCGATCCCCTCCCCACTCGGCGTGGCGCTGGGCATCGCCACCGCCGTGGCCTACGGATTCGTCGCCGCTGCCGGGGCCCGGATGAGCCGCCAGGCGACCCAATGGGCCCTCGGTATTGCATGGCTTTTGCATGCCTTGGCACTGGCCCACGGCCTCATCGGCAGCGAGCCGCGCTTCGGCTTCGCGCCGGCGCTGTCGGTCACGGCGTGGCTGGTGCTCACCGTCTATGCGGTCGAAAGCCGCATGTATCCGCAGCTCAAGGTACGGCGCGCGCTCGCCTGGCTGGGCGCGGCCGCCGTGCTGCTGGCCATTCTGTTCGCGGGCTCGCCGCTGCACGTCTCGGCCTCGCCCTGGCTGCCGCTGCACCTCGCGCTCGGCATCGCTTCTTACGGCCTGTTCGGCGCCGCCGTAGTGCATGCCTGGCTGATCACCCGCGCCGAAAAGCAGATCCGCCTGGCCACCGCCGAGCCTCATCAGGGCGGCGTGCCGCTGCTCACGCTCGAGCGGCTTACCTTCCGTTTCGTCACCGCCGGTTTCGTGCTGCTTTCGGCCACGCTGCTGGCCGGCCTGCTGTTCAGCGAACAGCTCTACGGCACCGCCGGCCGCTTCTGGAAGTGGGACCACAAGACCACCTTCTCGGTGCTCGCCTGGCTCACTTTCGCGGTCCTGCTGATCGGCCGTGCCCGCTTCGGCTGGCGCGGGCGCACCGCGCGCCGCGTGCTGTACGCCGGCTCGGCACTTCTGCTGCTGGCCTACGTGGGCTCGCGCTTCGTGCTCGAAGTGGTGCTGGCTCGTCCCCCTGTATGAAATACCTCCTCGTCCTCGCGGTGCTCTGGGTCGCGATCTGGCTGTGGCGCAAGAACCGGCGCGAAGAAATGCGCGATGCGATGCGCGAGCGTGCCGCCAAGGCGCAGCAGCGCTCGCCCACCCCGGTCGGGCCGCCGCAGGCCATGGCGCGCTGCGCCCACTGCGGCCTGCACCTGCCCGCCACCGACGCCATCGCCGGCCCCGGCGGCACCGTCTACTGCAGCACAGCGCACCGCGACGCCGCCACGGCGAGTCGCTGAGCCCGCCCGGCGCCTTCGCCAATGAGTTCCCCTCTCTGGTCGCGCGGCGAGCCTGTCACCGACTGGGACGTGCTCGAACTGGGCGGCAGCGAAAGCACCGCCCTCATCCGCCTGTGGCGCGGCTTCATGGCCGCGCGCTGCTTCGTCGCGCTGGTGCTGGTGATGCTGCAGGGCGTGGCCTTCGCGCTCGGGCAGACGATGCAGCCGTTGGCCATCGGCATTTCCGCCGTCTACCTGGTCACTGCCTGGCTGACCATGCGCTACACGCGCCTGCAGCCGCCGATCCGCGGTTTCACCGCCCCGTGGCTGCTGACAGTCGGCATCGACCTGGCCGCCTTCACCACGCTGCAGGTCATGCAGGGCGGCAACGTCAACTACACGCCGCTGTTCGCGCTGCCGGTGCTCATGAGCGCGGTGCTCGGCACGGTGGTCGTGAGCCTGGGCACCACGTCCACCGTCACGCTGCTGCTGCTGGCGGACGCGGGCTGGCACTGGCTGCAGCAGCCCGTCGACTCGTCCGGCCGCTTCGTGCAGGCGGCGCTTACGGGCACCGGGCTGTTCGTGGTGGCCCTGCTGGCGCACGAGCTGGCCCGCCGGCTCGCGCGCGAGGAAGCGGTGGCACAGCGCAACCGCAGCAGCGCGCAGATGCAGGCGCAGGTCAACGACCTGGTGATCGAGACGCTGAGCGAAGGCGTTCTGGTGATCGACGCCGAAGGGTTGGTGCACGCGGCCAATCCGGCGGCCGACGCCATCTTGGGCCAGGGGCTGGCGAAGCTGACGCTGCCGTTCCCGCTGCACGCCCAGCCCGCCTGGCATGCGCTGGCCGCGCTGGCGCGTCAGACCTTCGCTCGCCGGGCGCCCCAGTCGGAAGAAATCCCGGTGGCGCAGGCACGCGGCGCGGCGCGCGAGGTGCGCGTGCGCACCCGGCTCACGCCCGCCGGCGACAGGCGGCTCGACAGCCTGTGCGTGATGTTCCTGCAGGACCTGCGCGAACTCGAAGCCCGCATCCGCACCGAGAAACTGGCAGCAATGGGCCGCATGTCGGCCGCCGTCGCGCATGAAATCCGCAATCCGTTGGCCGCCATCACCCAGGCCAGCGCGCTCCTCAACGAAGACCTGACCGACCCCGCGCACCGCAAGCTCACGAGCATGGTGCAGCACAACGCGCAGCGGCTCGCGCGCATCGTGGACGACGTGCTCGATGTTTCCCGGGCGCGCCAGCAGCGCGTGCTGTCGCTGGGCGAGCAGGTCGTGCTCGACCCCGCGGTGCAGGTACTGGCCGAGGAATGGATCCGCCAGACGCAACGCAAGGGCGTGCAGGTGTCGCTCGATGCCGCCGGCAGCGACGTGCGCTTCGACGCCGAGCATTTGCGCCGGCTGCTGGTGAACCTGCTCGACAACGCGGCGCGCTACGCCGGCAAGCGCGAAGGCTCCATCCAGGTGCTGACCAGCCTTCAGCGCGGCACCTCGGGCCGCCCCGCCCTGATGGTGTGGAGCGACGGGGCGCCGCTGGAACCAGCCGTGCAGCGACACCTGTTCGAACCATTCTTCTCTTCGGAAAGCCGATCGAGCGGGCTGGGTCTCTTCCTGTGCCGCGAGCTGTGCCGGCGCCACGGCGCCACCATCGGCTACGAGCGGCGCGCGCTGGTTCAGGGCGGCCCGGAGGGCAACGAATTCTTCGTGAGCTTCGCCGCCAGCGAAAACCGGCTGACACAATAGCGCCGTGAGCATTCCCCCCTCTTCTTCCTCCCAGCGGCCGGCGCAGATTCTGGTCATCGACGACGAACCCGACCTGCGAACGCTGTACGAGCTGACGCTGCTTCGCGAGGGCTATCGCGTCGAGGCCGCGGGCAGCGTGTCCGAGGCGTGGCAGCACCTGGAGGCCGGCCGCTTCGACGCGGTGATCACCGACATGCGCCTGCCCGACGGCCAGGGCATGGAAATCATCCATCGCATCCAGAAAGACCAGCGCAGCGAGCGCTGCGTGGTGATGACGGCGTATGGCTCGGCCGAGAACGCGGTCGAGGCGCTGAAGGCCGGCGCCTTCGACTACCTCACGAAGCCGGTCGACCTCAAGCAGTTCCGCGCCGTGGTCGCCTCCGCCGTGCAGGCGCGCAATGCGGCGCAGCAGCCGGCCAAGTCGGTGCCGGTGGTGGCCGCGGGCAACAACGACGCGCCGCTGGTCACGTCGGACAGCGGCGTCGCCGCGCTCGATCGCCTCGTCGGCGATTCGGAGCCCATGCGGCTGGTCAAGTCGCGCATCGCGAAGGTGGCGCGCGGCATGGCGCCGGTGCTGGTGCGCGGCGAGTCCGGCACCGGCAAGGAGCTGGTGGCGCGCGCGGTGCACGCCTGCAGCCAGCGCAGCGACGGCCCGTTCGTGGCGGTCAATTGCGGCGCGATTCCCGAGAACCTGCTCGAGGCCGAATTCTTCGGCGCCCGCAAAGGTTCCTACACCGGCTCGGCGCAAGACCGCGACGGCTACTTCCAGGCCGCGCGCGGTGGCACGCTGTTCCTCGACGAAATCGGCGACCTGCCGCTGGCCATGCAGTCGAAGCTGCTGCGTGCCATCCAGGAGCGCAGCGTGCGCTCGATCGGCTCCACGCAGGAAGACACGGTCGACGTGCGCATCGTGAGCGCCACCCACAAGGACCTTCATTCCGAAGTGCAGGCCGGCCGCTTCCGGCAAGACCTGTTCTACCGGCTCAACGTGATCGAGATCGCGGTGCCCGCGCTGCGCGACCGCCGCGAAGACCTGCCCGCGCTGTGCGCCGCGCTGCTCTCGCGCATCGCCCACGACGCCGGCATGCCGGTGCCGCACCTGTCGGACGACCTGCTGCGCCGCCTCGGCATGCATCCGCTCGACGGCAATGTGCGCGAACTCGAGAACCTGCTGCACCGCGCGGTCGCGCTGAACGACGGCGACGAGTTGCACCTCGACCTGATGGGCGGCTTCACGCCCTCCGCCGAAGCCGCTGCGTCCGCGCCGGCGCCGCTGATGCCGGAGATCACGACGCCCGCCATGCTCATGCCGGCTCCCGCGCCAGTCGCGCCGCCCAAGCCCGCGCCGCCGCCGCTGCCGTCCGACCTGCAGGCCTACCTCGACCAGCAGGAGCGCGAGATCCTCGTGCGCGCGCTGCACGACAGCGGCTTCAACCGCACGGCGGCCGCCGCGCGGCTCGGCATGAGCCTGCGCCAGATCCGCTACCGCATCGCGCGCCTGGGCATCACCACGCCCAACGGCGACGATGGCGCGAGCAGCCATGCCGACGACTGAAGCAGCCACGAGCGGCGACGACGGCGCGCTCTGGCAGGCCGGCTGGTACCGCTTCGCGAAGGCGCTGCCCTCGCCGAATTTCGGCCCCCGCCCAGCGGGCGCGCAGACCGACCTCGTCGTGATCCATTCGATCAGCCTGCCGCCCGGCGAGTACGGCGGCGACGCGGTGCAACGGCTCTTCACCAACCGGCTCGACTGGGACGCGCACCCCTACTTCCAGTCGATCCGCGGGCTCGAGGTGTCCTCGCATTTCTACGTGCGCCGCAACGGCGAGCTGTGGCAGTTCGTGAGCTGCGACGACCGCGCCTGGCATGCCGGCGTGTCGTCATGGCGCGGCCGGGGCAACTGCAACGACGACTCGGTCGGCATCGAGCTCGAAGGCCTCGAGGGCCAGCCCTTCGACGAGCCGCAATACGAGACGCTCGCGAGCCTCTGCGCGGCGATCGCGCAGCACTATCCCATCGCCCACATCGCCGGCCACGAGCACATCGCGCCGGGCCGCAAGCAGGACCCCGGCGCCGGTTTCGACTGGCGCCTGTTGCGCGAGCAACTGGGCTGGAGTCCACAGATGTTTCCTGCACAGGTGGTGCAGCGCTAATTTTTTCAATCGCGCGGCCACCCGTGATGCGCTGATCATGCGGCGCAGCAATGCGAAAATATCGGCCGCTCGATCAAGCAACCATGCGCCTTGCAGGCCCAAATCGGCTCGCAAGCCACGCCCCATGCGGCTTGCGAGACCATAGGCCAGTATTCACGCGGTATCTCTGGCGTTGTCCTACGCCGAAAGAAATGCCGGCAAGGCTTGTATCGAGAAGAAAACGCTACATCTAGTGGGTTGTACACCCCCCGCACCCTAGATATAGTGTCCAACGTCCGGTCATCAGCACCGGCGCGGCGCCCGGCCCAGGCGTCGCCATCCAACAAGAATTGCCAACCGAGAGGAAGCGAATGCAAACTGCCCTGAACCCCCAATCGACCCCGCGTGCCGTTCCCTCGACGCCACCGCAGCAGCAGCGAGACACTGCTGGCTCCCCCGCCGGCCAGAACCTGGCCCACTACCAGATCATCCGCCGCAACGGCGCCGTGGTGCCCTTCGAGCCGAACAAGATCGCCATCGCGATGATGAAGGCCTTCCTCGCCGTGCACGGCACGCAGGGCGCGGCTTCGGCCAGTGTTCGCGAGACGGTCGACGTGCTCACGCAAGGTGTGATCCGCGCGCTGGTGCGCTCGCGTCCGGGCGGCGGCACCTTCCACATCGAAGACGTGCAAGACCAGGTCGAACTCGGCCTGATGCGCGGCGGCCACCATGAAATCGCTCGCGCCTACGTGCTGTACCGCGAACGCCGCACGCAGGAACGTTCGAAGCAGGGCGAACAGGAAGCGCCGGCCACGCCCGCGCTGCACGTGCTGGACAACGGCGAGCTGGTCGCGCTCGACATCAACGAGCTCAAGGGCCTGATCGAGTCCGCCTGCGAGAACCTGGGCGAGAGCATCACCGCCGCGCCGATCGTCGCCGAGACGATGCGCAACCTGTACGACGGCGTGCCGCTCGACGAGGTCTACAAGGCTTCGATCCTGGCCGCCCGCACGCTGATCGAGAAAGACCCCGACTACACCTTCGCCACCGCGCGCCTGCTGCTGCACACGATCTTCAAGGAGATCATCGGCCGCGAAGTGATGCCGGTCGACCGTGCCACCGCCTACGCCGACTACTTCCCGCAATTCATCAAGAAGGGCGTGGACAACGACCTGCTCGACGAAAAGCTGCTGCAGTACGACCTGCCCCGCCTGGGCGCGGCGCTGAAGGCCGAACGCGACAACCAGTTCGACTACCTCGGCCTGCAAACCCTGTACGACCGCTACTTCCTGCACGTGCGCAAGACCCGCATCGAGCTGCCGCAGGCTTTCTTCATGCGCGTGGCCATGGGCCTGTCGCTGAACGAAATCGACCGCGAAGCCCGCGCCATCGAGTTCTATGAAGTGCTGTCGTCGTTCGACTTCATGTCGAGCACGCCCACGCTGTTCAACGCCGGCACGCTGCGCTCGCAGCTGTCGAGCTGCTACCTGACCACCGTGCCCGACGACCTGGACGGCATCTACGAGTCGATCAAGGAAAACGCGCTGCTGTCGAAGTTCGCTGGCGGCCTGGGCAACGACTGGACCCGCGTTCGCGCGTTGGGCAGCCACATCAAGGGCACCAACGGCGAATCGCAGGGCGTGGTGCCGTTCCTGAAGGTGGTGAACGACACGGCCGTAGCCGTGAACCAGGGCGGCAAGCGCAAGGGCGCCGTCTGCACCTACCTGGAAACCTGGCACCTCGACATCGAGGAGTTCCTGGAGCTGCGCAAGAACACCGGCGACGACCGCCGCCGCACGCACGACATGAACACCGCCAACTGGATCCCCGACCTGTTCATGCGCCGCGTGATGGAAAAGGGCACCTGGACGCTGTTCTCGCCTTCGAACGTGCCTGACCTGCACGACCTGTTCGGCGCCGAATTCGAGAAGGCCTACGTCGCCTACGAAGAAAAGGCTGCCCGCGGCGACATCAAGCCCGCGCGCACCATCCAGGCGACCGACCTGTGGCGCAAGATGCTCACGATGCTGTTCGAGACCGGCCATCCCTGGATCACGTTCAAGGACGCCTGCAACGTGCGCTCGCCGCAGCAGCACGCCGGTGTCGTGCACTCGTCGAACCTGTGCACCGAAATCACGCTGAACACCAGCGACACCGAAACCGCCGTGTGCAACCTGGGTTCCGTGAACCTGCTGCAGCATCTGAAGGACGGCAAGGTCGACCAGGAAAAGCTCAAGAAGACGATCTCCACGGCGATGCGCATGCTCGACAACGTGATCGACATCAACTACTACGCCGTGAAGAAGGCGCGCGACTCGAACCTGCGCCACCGTCCGGTCGGCCTGGGCCTGATGGGCTTCCAGGACGCGCTGTACGAACTGCGCATTCCCTACGCCTCGCAGGAAGCCGTGCAGTTCGCCGACGAGTCGATGGAAGCCATCTGCTACCACGCCTACTGGGCCTCGACCGAGTTGGCCAAGGAACGCGGCAAGTACTCGAGCTACAAGGGCTCGCTGTGGGACAAGGGCATCCTGCCGATCGACTCGCTCGACCTGCTCGAGAAGGCACGCGGCGGCTACGTCGAGGTCGACCGTTCGGCCACGCTCGACTGGGACGTGCTGCGCCAGAAGATCAAGGCCGACGGCATGCGCAATTCGAACTGCGTGGCCATCGCCCCGACCGCGACCATCTCGAACATCATCGGCGTCGACGCATCGATCGAACCCTGCTTCGGCAACCTGTCGGTCAAGTCGAACCTGTCGGGCGAATTCACTGTGATCAACCACTACCTGGTGCGCGACCTGAAGCGCCTGGGCCTGTGGGACGACGTGATGGTCATGGACCTGAAGCACTTCGACGGTTCGCTGCGTCCGATCGACCGCGTGCCGCAAGACGTGAAGGCGCTCTACGCCACCGCGTTCGAAGTGGAAACCACGTGGCTGGTGGAAGCCGCCGCGCGTCGCCAGAAGTGGATCGACCAGGCGCAGTCGCTGAACATCTACATGGCCGGCGCATCGGGCAAGAAGCTCGACGACACATACAAGCTCGCATGGCTGCGCGGCCTGAAGACGACCTACTACCTGCGCACGCAGAGCGCGACGCACGCCGAGAAGTCGACGGTGCAGTCGGGCCGCCTCAACGCAGTGTCGTCGGGTGGCGATGCACCGTCGGGCATGAGCGCGCTCGAAGCCGCTGCAGCTGCGGCAAAGGCACAGATGAACGCGATTCCCGCCACCGACATCGCGTTCTGCGGCGTGGACGATCCGACCTGCGAAGCCTGCCAGTGATGAGTGAATCGAAGCGCGCACCGGCGCTTCGTTGAATCAGCGAGGTGCATGCGAAAGTCGTGCGACGGTCACTCGATGAAGCCATTGACTGACATCGCACGATGCATGCGAGCAACATAACAACCACATAAATGGCGTGCGATGTGAACGAGCACTTTGCAACTCACATCGTTACTCCGATAATTTGAGCATTGGATTTTTCTATGTTGACCTGGGACGAAGAAGTCAAGCCCTCCTTACCAAAGGATATGCAACAAGGATTGCAGCAGCACCACGCATCGACCGGCGGTTTTTCCGCAGGCCGTTCGGTGGATGCTCCGACTTCGTCGATTGCACAGCCCGCAGCAGCAACAACGCCTGCGGCCACCCAGCGTGTCAAGGCTTCCGACAAGCGCATCATCAATGGTCAGACCGACGTCAACCAGCTGGTGCCCTTCAAGTACAAGTGGGCGTGGGAAAAGTACCTCGCCACCTGCGCCAACCACTGGATGCCGCAGGAAGTGAACATGACGCGCGACATCGCGCTCTGGAAGGACCCCAACGGCCTGACCGAAGACGAGCGCCGCATCGTCAAGCGCAACCTCGGCTTCTTCGTGACCGCCGACTCGCTGGCCGCCAACAACATCGTGCTGGGCACCTACCGCCACATCACTGCCCCTGAATGCCGCCAGTTCCTGCTGCGCCAGGCCTTCGAGGAAGCGATCCACACGCACGCGTACCAGTACATCGTCGAGTCGCTCGGCCTGGACGAGAGCGAGATCTTCAACGCCTACAACGAAGTGCCGTCGATCCGCGAGAAGGACCAGTTCCTGATCCCGTTCATCGACGCCATCAGCGACCCCAACTTCAAGACCGGCACCCACGAGACCGACCAGACGCTGCTCAAGTCGCTCATCGTGTTCGCCTGCCTGATGGAAGGGCTCTTCTTCTACGTCGGCTTCACGCAGATCCTCGCGCTGGGCCGCCAGAACAAGATGACCGGTGCCGCCGAGCAGTACCAGTACATCCTGCGCGACGAGTCGATGCACTGCAACTTCGGCATCGACCTGATCAACCAGCTCAAGCTCGAGAACCCCGGCCTCTGGACGGCAGAGTTCAAGGCGGAGATCAAGGCTCTCTTCATGAAGGCCGTCGAGCTCGAATACAAGTACGCCGAAGACACGATGCCTCGCGGCGTGCTCGGTATGAATGCCTCCATGTTCAAGGGCTACCTGCGCTACATCGCCAACCGGCGTGCACAGCAGATCGGCCTCGAAACGCTCTTCCCGAACGAGGAAAACCCGTTCCCCTGGATGAGCGAAATGATTGACCTGAAGAAAGAGCGCAACTTTTTCGAAACCCGCGTGATCGAGTACCAGTCGGGTGGTGCGCTCTCCTGGGATTGAATCTTTCGACAAGAATTAATGAATTCAAGAATTGCCCTTGCCACCGATCGCGCCAGAGAGCGCGGCATGGACGAGGGCTCAGGTGTTCATGGTGCTGGGGCTCAGATTCCAACGCCATGAATCGCTTCACGCTACCCAACGTGCGTGGAGTGCTTCAATAGGTTGATTTTTTCAACTTGATCAAGGAGAAATAGAAATGGCAACTGCAAAGAAAGCGCCGGCTAAGAAAGCCGCTGCAAAGAAGGCTCCGGCAAAGAAGGTCGTGGCTGCTAAGAAGGCTCCGGCAAAGAAGGTAGCCGCCAAGAAGGCTCCGGCCAAGAAGGTCGCTGCCAAGAAGGTAGCCGCCAAGAAGGCGCCGGCGAAGAAGGTAGCGGCCAAGAAGGCAGCACCGGCCAAGAAGGCCGCCGCCAAGAAGGCTCCTGCCAAGAAGGCCGTAGCGAAGAAGGCCCCGGCCAAGAAGGCCGCCGCCAAGAAGGCTCCTGCCAAGAAGGCCGCCGCCAAGAAGGCGCCTGCGAAGAAGGCTGCTGCCAAGAAGGCGCCTGCCAAAAAGGCTGCGGCCAAGAAAGCCGCGAAAAAGCCCGCTGCCAAGCCTGCCGCTGCTGCCAAGAAGCCTGCTGCGAAGAAGGCTGCCAAGGCAGCGGCGCCCGCCAAGGCTGCCGTAGCACCTGCTGCCGCTCCTGCTGCGCAAACGACGCTGAATCCTCAAGCTGCCTGGCCGTTCCCCACGGCCAGCAAGCCCTGAGTCTTTTCAGCGGCTCTGAAAGCGCAAAAGCCCGACACCTCGCGGTGTCGGGCTTTTTTATTTGCGGCTCGGGGACCGCGACGATCAGAGCCCCAGGGCCTTGCGATCGACCTGGTAGTTCTGCGGGCCGCGCTGCGCGATCTTGAGCGCGCCGATGCGGTTGCCCAGTGCCGCGCACTGCGCCAGCGGCCATTCCTTTTCCAGACCGAACAGCAGCGCGCCGCGCCATGCGTCGCCGCAGCCGGTGGGCTCGACAACCTCGGTCGGCACCACGCCCGGCACATGCTCGCGCACGCCGTCGGTCCACACTTCGCAGCCGTCGGCCGCCAGCGTGACCACCAGGCCGCGCACGCGCTGCGAGATCTCGGCCAGGCTCCAGCCGGTGCGTTGCGACAGCATCTTTCCTTCGTAGTCGTTCACCACCACCCAGCTCGCGAGCTCGACGAAATGGCGCAGCGCCTCGCCGTCGAACATCGGCAGGCCCTGGCCCGGATCGAACACGAAAGGAATGCCGGCGGCGGCAAATTGCTCCGCGTGCTGCAGCATCGCATCGCGGCCGTCGGGCGCGATGATGCCGAGCTTGATGTCTTCGCGCGCAGCAACCTTGGTGACGTGCGCCTGCTGCATCGCGCCGGGGTGAAACGCCGTGATCTGGTTGTTGTCGACGTCGCTCATGATCATCGCCTGGGCGGTGAAGGTGTCGTCGAGCTGGCGCACGAACTCCGTGCTGATGCCCAGCGAGCGCATGCGCTCGAGGTACGAGGCGCCGTCGCTGCCCAGCGTGGCCATCGGCAGGGCCGTGCCGCCGAGCGCATTGAGGCTGTAGGCGATGTTGCCGGCGCAACCGCCGAAGTCACGCCGCAGGGTCGGCACCAGGAACGACACATTCAGGATGTGCAGCTGGTCCGGAAGAATCTGGTCGGCGAACCGCCCCTCGAAAGTCATGATCGTGTCGAACGCGAGGGAACCGCAAATTACTGCTGCCATGGGTGAGCCGTTGGTTGAAGAATTGAAGAAAGAAAGAGACGCCTGCGAGCGCCGCGTTCAGGGATAGAAGGCCTCGACGCGGTATCCCGCGATGGGCGGCAGCGCCGCGGCTTCCGAGGCGGACAGCGTCAACGGCAGCGAAGCCGCGCGATCCGCCCGCGCAGCCAGCACGGCCGGAGCGCCGTAGTCGGCCGGCATGAGCACGCGGCGCACCACGGCACGCTCCTGCGTGTCGAGCAGCGACAGCTCGACGGCCGGCATCGCGAGCGGCACGGTCGCGCCATTGCGCAAGGTGAAGCTCAGCCGGTAGTCGTTGCTGCCGCTCTTCTCGCGCGCGAAGGCAGCGCCTTCGATCACGATGTCGCCGATCTGGCGCAGGGCCGCAAGTTCGCAGCCGGTGTATTGGCACAGCATCGCCAGTGCGGGACGCAAATTGGGCTGGCGCGCCGCGATGCCATCGCGCTCATGTCGAATGACCTGCACGACGAGCAGCAGCACGGCAAGCACCGCCAGCAGCACGAGCAAGACGCGCACGCTCTTGCGCTGCCAGAAGCCCGGCAATGTTTCGGCAGGATCGTCTTCTTCGGAGAGCGGATGGCCCGGCGGCGGCTCGAAGGTCGACGACAGGGAGAAGTCGGGCTCGCTTTCGGTCTGCACGGCCTGCACCGCCGAAGCCGAACTCGCGGCCTTCGCTGCGGCGCGCTCCTCGCGGGCCTTGGCGCTCGCGATCTTGGCCGACTTGATGCGGGCGCGGCGCAGTGCTTTCTGCATCTGCACCTGGTCGTGGTCTTTTTCTTCCTGCTCGCGCTCGCCCTCCCCGTCGTCGCTGGCGCGTTCGACCAGCGTGCGCATCCTGGCCTGCGACTTGGCGGGCAGCGGTGGCACCGGCGGGGGCGGCGAAGGCGGCGCAGACGCCAGGTTGAGGTCGATGCTCGGAAACGGCGGCAGCGTGCGCTGCGGCGGCTTCCACGCGGGCTCGGTGGCGTCGAGGTCGGACCAGGGCTCGTCCGCGGCGATGCCGTGCTCGGGCAAGGCCAGGGAGAAATCGAGCGGCGACGGCAGCGGCGGCATGACCGCCGGCGGCAGCGATGGCCCGGACGCCTCAGGCAGAGGATCCTGCCGAGACTGGTGGTGCTCGGGCTCGTCGTCGAAGAAGTCGGCATCTTCCGCTGCCGGCTGGGCAGGCGCCTCGACGGCCGGTGGTGGCGGCACGGGCGCAGGCGATGGGGCTGCCTTCGGCTCGGGCGGCGATTCGACCAGCCCGGGCATGTAGCCGCCCTGCATTGCAGGCGACGCACTCGCCGATGCGCCATCGGGCGCTTCATGCAGGTCGAGCGTGGCATCGAACACATGGCTGCAGCGCCCGCAGCGCACCCAGCCGTCCGAGATGCGAAGCTGGTCGCGCACCACCTTGAAGGTGGTGGTGCAGGCGGGACAGCGCGTGACGAGGCTCATGACGGGGCGATTGTAGGGTCGGGCCCTCGCCGCGTGAGGGGCGCGAAGCAGCGGCTCAGCAGCGCGCGGTCATGAGGATCCAGCCGTCCTCGGTGTCGCTGACTTCGAGCGCGGCGTACGGTGCGTAGGCCTCTTTCAATTCATCGGCCTGGCGCTCGAGGATGCCGGCCAGCACCAGCGACCCGCCGGCCTTCACGTGGCCGCGCAGCAGAGGCGCGAGCACCTTGAGCGGCGTGGCCAGGATGTTCGCGAGCACGGTGTCGTAATGGCCCTTGGCCGCCTCGGGCAGGCCTGCCTTCAGCTGGACGCCGTTGGCCTCGGCATTGAGCCGGGTCGACGAGACCGCGGCTTCGTCGATGTCGACGGCGTCGATGTCGCTCGCACCGAACTTCGCCGCGCCGATGGCGAGGATGCCGGAGCCGCAACCGTAGTCGAGCACGCGCTGGCCGCCCAGGCCGCCTTGCCGGGTGGCGATCCAGCGCAGGCACATGCGGGTGGTGGGATGCGTGCCGGTGCCGAAGGCGAGCCCCGGGTCCAGGCGAATCACCTGACGGGCCTGCTCCGGCGGCTCGTGCCACGTGGGCACGATCCAGAACTCGGGCGTGATCTCGACCGGCGCGAACTGCGATTGCGTGAGCCGCACCCAGTCCTGCTCGGGCACGGTGCCGATGCCGAGCACTTCGCAGCCTTCGAAGAAGTCCTGCAGTGCAAGCACCGAGGCAGCCTCTTTCGCGGCGGCCTCGTCCGGGAACAGCGCGATCACGCGCGAACGCTGCCAGCCATCCTTGGGCGGCGGCATGCCGGGCTCGCCGAACAGCGCCTGCTCGGCGTCGGTCTGCGCGTCGGCGTCTTCCACCGACACGCTCAGTGCATCGAGTGCATCGAGCGCGTCGCTGAGCGTTTCGACCCGGTCTTCCGGCGCCATCAGGCGGAGTTCAAACATCGCAGTCTTTCCAGGTCAGCGCTTGTGTGCAGCCAGCCACTCTTCGAGGTAGTGGATGTTGGTGCCGCCGGTCATGAACTTGGAATCGACCATCAGCTCGCGGTGCAGCGGGATGTTGGTCTGGATGCCTTCGATCACCGTCTCGTTGAGCGCCGTGCGCATGCGGGCCATGGCCTGCTCGCGCGTGTCGCCGTAGACGATGATCTTGCCGATCATCGAGTCGTAGTTCGGCGGCACGAAGTAGTTGGTGTACGCATGCGAGTCGACGCGCACGCCAGGGCCGCCCGGCGGGTGCCACATGGTGATGCGGCCCGGCGACGGCGTGAACTTCCAGGCGTCTTCGGCGTTGATGCGCACTTCGATGGCGTGGCCGTGCATCTGGATCTGGCGCTGCGTGAACGGCAGCTTCTCGCCGGCCGCGACCATGATCTGCGTCTTGACGATGTCGATGCCCGTGGTGAACTCCGTCACCGGATGCTCCACCTGGACGCGCGTGTTCATCTCGATGAAGTAGAACTCGCCGTTCTCATAGAGGAACTCGAAGGTGCCGGCACCGCGGTAGCCGATCTTCTTGCAGGCGGCTGCGCAACGCTCGCCGATCTTTTCGATCAGCTTGCGCGGAATGCCCGGCGCGGGCGATTCCTCGATCACCTTCTGGTGGCGGCGCTGCATGGAGCAGTCGCGCTCGCCCAGGTAGACGGCGTTCTTGTGCTTGTCAGCGAGGATCTGGATCTCGATGTGGCGCGGGTTCTGGAGAAACTTCTCCATGTACACGGCCGCATTGTTGAAGGCCGCGCCGGCTTCCGCCTTGGTCATCTGGATCGCATTGACCAGCGCCGCCTCGGTGTGCACCACGCGCATGCCGCGGCCACCGCCGCCGCCCGCCGCCTTGATGATGACCGGGTAGCCGATCGCGCGGGCAATGCGCTTGTTGGTGGCGGCGTCGTCCGACAGTTCGCCTTCGGAACCGGGCACGCAAGGCACGCCGGCCTTGATCATGGCCTGCTTGGCCGAGACCTTGTCGCCCATCGTGCGGATGTTGTCCGGCGTCGGGCCGATGAACTGGAACCCGCTCTGCTCCACGCGTTCCGCGAAGTTGGCGTTCTCGCTCAGGAAGCCGTAGCCGGGGTGGATGGCTTCGGCGTCGGTCACTTCGGCGGCCGAAATGATCGCCGGCATGTTGAGATAGCTCTGCGCCGACGGGGCCGGGCCGATGCACACCGCCTCTTCAGCGAGCTTGATGTACTTGGCGTCGCGATCGGCCTCCGAATACACCATCACGGCCTTGATGCCGAGCTCGCTGCAGGCGCGCTGGATCCGGAGGGCGATTTCCCCCCGGTTTGCAACCAGGATCTTCTTGAACATGGTCACTCGATGATGAACAGCGGCTGGCCGTATTCGACCGCCTGCCCGTTTTCGCCGAGGATCTGGGTGATCGTGCCGGACTTGTCGGCTTCGATTTCGTTGAGGATCTTCATCGCTTCGATGATGCAGACCGTGTCACCCTCGTTCACCTTGCTGCCGACTTCGACAAAAGCCGGTGCGCCGGGGCTGGACGAACGGTAGAAGGTGCCGACCATCGGCGACTTCACTGCGTGGCCGGCGCGAGCCGCCTCCGCGGCAACCGGCGCGCTGGCCACGGCGGGGGCCGCACCGGCTGCGGCCGGCGCGGCGGCTGCCGCTGCTGGCGCAGCCAGGGTTTGCACATACTGCACCGGGGCAGCGCCGCCGCCCTTGACGATGCGAACCTTGCCTTCGGTCTCGGTGATTTCCAGTTCGGAAATATTCGATTCGGACACCAGATCGATCAGTGTCTTGAGTTTGCGCAGATCCATGAGACTCCAGTGCCGGCTTTGCCGGTCTTTGGGATATAACTTGTCCGAAAATCGGTGATTTTCGGCGTTTGGCGGCTAATGCCAGCGGGAGGGCGGGATTCTAACCACGAACCAGTTCGCGCCGCCAAGTGTCCAGATCGGTGGTTTCCAGCTTGCCCATTTTACGAGCGGCCACAGAACCGTTCGCATTCAGTACCAGGGTGAAGGGCAGCCCGCCGCCCGTATTGCCCAGGTTCTTGACCAGTTCCGTGCCCTGCAGGCCGGCCAGGCCGGTGGGGTAGGTGACGGGCGTGCGTTGCAGGAATTTGCGCACGGCGCTGGGCTGATCGATGGCCAAACCCACCACTTGCCATCCGTTGGCGCCATGTTCGCGGAAAAAGGCGTCGATCATGGGCATTTCTTCGACGCAGGGAGGGCACCATGTAGCCCAGAAGTTCAGCAGCAGCGGCTTGCCGCGCAAGCTCGACAGAACGAGGTCACCGCCCTCCGGGCGCTCGAAGCTCTGGCCCCAGAACGCGGCGTCCAGCTGCTCGCCGCCGCCTGCCGAACTGCTGCTGCCGCGCTCCTTCCACCAGGCGCCACCGAGCCCGGCGGCTGCCGCGGCAGCCGCCACGCCGGCATAGAGCATGCCGCGTCGGGTGGGCGAAGAAGTCATTCACTTGTCCTTTTCTCGTTCAATCAGTCGGCGCAATGCGGGCAGATCGCCGCGCGGCGTGCGCCCCTGGGCGTCGGGCTTCAGGGCTCCGCGCAGGTCGTCGAGGTCATAGACCAGCAGATGCACGCCGATTTCCTCGCCGAGCGCCCGGCTCGGCGCATGCACGCTCAAGGCCTCGACCTGTTCGCCATGAAAGCCGGTCACCATGCGGGGCTCGTAGTCCACGTGGTGATCGATCAGGGCGATTTCGGCCGACTTGGAATCATCGCAGAACAATTGAATATAAATGTCTGACAGCCGGGTGGCCGTTCCGTGCCATACGGCGCCGCCGACATGCGGGCGGAAGGCGGCCATGCGCTCCATCCATTCGAGCGCCAGAAGGCGCAGCGCGTGCAGTTCCTGCGGCTGGGTATCGGCGCAGAACAGCTCGATGTATTCGCGCACCTCGGCCTCGACTTCGTCGTTGTTCGGCAGCGGCGTGCGCGCCGACAGACCGAGGTCGCGCAGTGCGCGACGCTTGGCCGGGCCGTACTCCAGCCCTTCCTCGACGACGAGACGGGCTGCGGAAGCGGCGATTTCACGCTTGGACGTGTCCATTCGGGCATTTTGCCCGCAGTGGACGTCCCTCACACGAACATCAGTACGAAGCACAGGTCAAAGGCCTGGCGGCCGGGTGGGCGCCGCATGTCGCTTCCCTAGAATCGACCGATGCACATTCATATTCTGGGTATCTGCGGCACGTTCATGGGCGGACTCGCCGCCCTGGCGCGCGAGGCAGGCCATCGGGTCACGGGTTGCGACGCCGGCGTGTACCCGCCCATGAGCGACCAGCTGCGCTCGCTCGGCATCGATCTGATCGAAGGCTTCGGCGCCGAGCAGTTGAAACTTTCGCCCGACATGTTCGTGATCGGCAACGTGGTCTCCCGCGCGCGGCTGCCCGACGGGAGCCCCAAGTTCCCGCTGATGGAAGCAATCCTCGACGCTGGCAAGCCCTACACGAGCGGCCCGCAATGGCTGGCCGAACACGTGCTGCAAGGCCGCCATGTCCTGGCCGTGGCCGGAACCCATGGCAAGACCACGACCACGTCAATGCTGGCCTGGGTGCTCGAAAAAGGCGGCAAGGCGCCGGGCTTCCTGGTGGGCGGCGTACCGCTGGACTTTGGCGTGTCGGCCCGGTTGGGCGACGGCACGGCTTTCGTGATCGAAGCCGATGAGTACGACACGGCCTTCTTCGACAAGCGCAGCAAGTTCGTGCACTACCGGCCGCGCACCGCGGTGCTGAACAACCTGGAATTCGATCACGCGGACATCTTCGATGATCTCGCCGCCATCGAACGGCAATTCCATCATCTCGTGCGCACCGTGCCCAGCACCGGCCGGCTGGTGGTGAACGCCACCGAAGAAAGCCTGCGGCATGTGCTGAGCCAGGGCTGCTGGAGCGAGCTCGCGCGCTTCGGCGCCGGCGGCGAGTGGCAGGCTCGCGGCTCGCACGACGCCTTCGACGTGTTGCGCCAGGGCGAAGTGATCGGCCGGGTCGAATGGGAACTCTCCGGCCTGCACAACCAGATGAATGCGCTGGCCGCCATTGCCGCGGCCGACCATGTGGGCGTGCCGCCCGCCGAAGCCGCCCGCGCGCTCGGCAGCTTCCGCAACGTGCGCCGGCGCATGGAGCTGCGGGGCACCGTGGAACGCAGCGGCGGCAGCATCACCGTCTACGACGACTTCGCCCACCACCCCACGGCCATTCGCACCACGCTCGACGGCCTTCGCAACAAGCTCGACGCGGCAGGCAAGAAAAGCGAGCGCATCCTCGCGGCCTTCGAGCCGCGCAGCAACACGATGAAGCTGGGTGTCATGGCGGCGCAGCTGCCGTGGAGCCTGGAAGCGGCCGACCTGTCGTTCTGCCACACGGCCGGGCTCGACTGGGACGTGGCCGCAGCGCTGGCGCCGATGGGCGAGCGCGCCCAACTGGCCGGGGCCATCGAACCGCTGGTGAATCAGATCGTGGCCGCCGCACGGCCCGGCGATCACATCGTCTGCATGAGCAACGGCGGCTTCGGCGGCGTGCACGACAAACTGCTTGCCGCGCTGAAGGCCGCGGCGGCATCATGAGCGCATGCCCCTTATCCCTCCTCTGTCCCGTGCGCAAGAACTGATTGAGACCCTGAAGCTACAGCCGCACCCCGAAGGCGGCTGGTACAAGGAAGTGTTCCGCTCGGTGGCGACCGTCTCCCCCACCGATGGCCGCGCAACCCGCAATGCGCTGACCAGCATCTACTTTCTTCTGGAAGCCGACCAGCAGTCGCGCTGGCACCGGGTGCTGTCGGACGAGGCCTGGGTGCATCTGGAAGGCGTGCCGCTGGCGCTCTGGACCTGCGACGCCGCAATGCGAACCGCGCCGGCCCATGTGAAGCTGGGCCCGGTCGATGCCCACGGCACGCGGCCCCAGCACGTGGTGCCCGCCGGCCAGTGGCAGGCCGCGCGCCCGATTCGGGGGCACGCGGCGGGCGACTACACGCTGGTCGCCTGCATGGTCGGGCCGGGCTTCGATTTCGCCGACTTCTCGCTGGTGCCGCCCGACAGCGACGAAGCTGCGTCGATGCGGCACCACTGGCCCGACCTGGCCGACATGCTCTGACCCGGCTCAGCCCCGGCGGCGCTTGACCGCCTGCGACAGCGTGTCGAGCACCTGCACCGAGTCGTCCCAGCCCAGGCAGGCGTCGGTGATGCTCTTGCCGTATTCCAGGCCCGACAGTTCGTCCTTGCCCGGCGTGAACTTCTGGGCGCCAGCCTGCAGGTGGCTTTCGACCATCACGCCGAACACGCGGTTCGAACCACCGGCGATCTGCGCGGCGACATCCTTCGCCACGTCGATCTGCTTCTGGTGCTGCTTCGAGCTGTTGGCGTGGCTGCAGTCGACCATCAGCGTGGGCGGCAGCTTCGCGGCCTGCAGGTCCTTGCAGGCAGCCTCGACGCTTTCGGCGTCGTAGTTGGGCGCCTTGCCGCCGCGCAGGATCACGTGGCAGTCGGGGTTGCCGTTGGTCTGCACGATGGCGACCTGGCCATTCTTGTGTACCGACAGGAAGTGATGGCCGCGCGCAGCCGCCTGGATGGCGTCGGTGGCGATGCGGATGTTGCCGTCGGTGCCGTTCTTGAAGCCGATCGGCGCCGACAGGCCCGAGGCCAGTTCGCGGTGCACCTGGCTTTCGGTGGTGCGCGCGCCGATGGCGCCCCAGGCGATCAGGTCGCCGATGTACTGGGGCGAGATCACGTCGAGGAACTCGCTGCCCGCCGGCAGGCCGAGGCGGTTGATGTCGATCAGCAACTGGCGCGCGATGCGCAGGCCTTCGTCGATGCGAAAGCTCTCGTCGAGGTACGGGTCGTTGATCAGGCCCTTCCAGCCGACGGTGGTGCGCGGCTTCTCGAAGTACACGCGCATCACGATTTCCAGCGTGCCGGCGTACTTTTCGCGCTCGACCTTCAGGCGGCGGGCGTATTCGAGCGCCGCGGCCGGGTCGTGGATGGAGCACGGCCCCATGATCACCAGCAGCCGATCGTCCTTGCCCGCCATGATGTTGTGGATGCTGCGGCGGGTGCCTTCGATCAGCGTTTCGACAGGCGTGCCGCGGATCGGGAAAAAGCGGATCAGATGTTCGGGAGGGGGCAGCACGTTGATGTCCTTGATGCGTTCGTCGTCGGTCTTGCTGGTTTTTTCGACGCTCGCATACCAGCTGTCGCTGGCGGGGGCAGTGTTCGTGCTCATGGGTGCTTCCTTGTTGGAGTGGGTTTCGTCAGGCCATAAAAAAACCGCCGGGGGCTTGAAGCCACCGGCGGTTTTGGGAGGGTGTTCGTTTGCTTTACGCGCTCGCCTCTCGTCCGCCGGAAACCGGGAACCAAAAGTAGGCAAAAAAGTAAGCGCGGAGGGCGGACATGTGGGCGAAATGTAGCACGGAAAGCAAAGACCGGGTCAAGCGGCTTGGCTTACCGGTAGCCCGATTCGTTGGGGTTGTGGATGATCCAGATCAGGTTGCCGCTGGAGAAATCGCCCATGCCGCCGCCCGCGAAAATCAGCCGGCCCTGGCCCTTGTAAGTCATTTCGAAGCGGTGGCGGTCACTGCCGAAATAGAACGGAATGAAAGCCTTGCCGGTGACGTAGGCGCCCTGGTCGGTCGGCTGGCCGGCCAGGTCGGTGACCTGCCTGGCGCTCATGCCGATCTGCAGCCGCGCGAACTTGCTGTTGCGCGCCGGGTTGCCTGTGATCTCGCCTTCGTAGCCGTTCAGGCCCTTGACCGTCTTGCCGCTGCCGGCCTCGACCTTCGACGAGTCGACCACGTTGCCCTGGGCGTCCATGCCGGCCTTGGCACCACCGCGGGCGGCGGGCGCCGCTGCGGCTGCTGGCGCTGCCTCGGGCTGGCTGCCCGAACCGCCGCGCGATGCGCAACCGGCAGAAGCCAACGCCACCAAGGCGGTCACGGCCCACAGCACAGCGGGCGAATTGATCCTGCTCCCCATCGAGTTGCTCCTTGAATTCTGTCGTTCGCAAAAGGAACGCAGCTTAGCAACCGAAGGAAACAATCCGCAAGTGACAAAAGGCCTAAGCCGTTCCACCTACTGTCAGGCCGTCGATGCGCAGGGTCGGCTGGCCCACGCCCACGGGAACGCTCTGGCCTTCCTTGCCGCAGGTGCCCACGCCGGAGTCGAGCGCCATGTCGTTGCCGATCATGGTCACGCGGGTGAGCGCGTCCGGGCCGTTGCCCACGATGGTCGCGCCCTTCACCGGATACTGGATCTTGCCGTTCTCGACCCAATAGGCTTCGCTGGCCGAGAACACGAACTTGCCGCTCGTGATGTCGACCTGCCCGCCGCCGAAGTTGGTGGCGTAAAGGCCCTTCTTGATACTCGCGACGATTTCCTTCGGGTCCTTGTCGCCGCCGAGCATGTAGGTGTTGGTCATGCGCGGCATCGGCACGTGGGCATAGCTCTCGCGGCGGCCGTTGCCGGTGGGCTTGACCTTCATGAGGCGCGCGTTCATCGAGTCCTGGATGTAGCCCTTGAGGATGCCGTCCTCGATCAGCACGTTGCGCTGGCTGGCGTTGCCCTCGTCGTCCACGTTGAGCGAGCCGCGGCGGTCGGCGATGGTGCCGTCGTCGAGCACCGTCACGCCCTTGGCCGCCACGCGCTGGCCGATGCGGCCCGAGAACGCGCTCGACCCCTTGCGGTTGAAGTCGCCTTCCAGCCCGTGGCCGATGGCTTCGTGCAGCAGGATGCCGGGCCAGCCCGAGCCGAGCACCACGGTCATCTCGCCGGCCGGGGCCGGGCGCGCGTCGAGGTTGGTCAGGGCCGCCTTCACGGCGTGGTCGACGTACTCGGCGATCTGCTCGTCGGAGAAGTAAGCCAGGCCGAAGCGCCCGCCGCCGCCGCCGGAGCCGATTTCGCGGCGGCCGTTCTGCTCGGCGATCACCGTGACCGAGAGCCGCACCAGCGGACGCACGTCGGCGGCCAGCGTGCCGTCGGCGCGTGCCACCAGCACCACGTCGTATTCGCTGGCCAGGCCGGCCATGACCTGCGCCACGCGCGGGTCGCGCGAACGCGCCAGCTTCTCGACCTTCTCGAGCAGCTTGACCTTGGCGGTGCTGTCGAGCGTGGAAATGGGATCGATGCCTTGGTAGAGCGAGCGGCTGGAGGCGATCTTGCGGGTCGCCGTCTTCACGCGGCCGGTGCGGCCCGCGGAGGAAATCGAACGCACGGTGCGCGCCGCGTCGAGCAGCGAGGCTTCGGAAATGTCGTCGGAATAGGCAAAGGCGGTTTTCTCGCCGCTGACCGCGCGCACGCCGACGCCCTGGTCGATGCTGAAGCTGCCGGTCTTGACGATGCCCTCTTCGAGGCTCCAGCCCTCGCTGCGGGTGTACTGGAAGTACAGGTCGGCGTCGTCCACCCGGTGCGCGGTGATCTCGGCCAAGGCCTTGCTCAGGTGCGATTCGTCGAGTCCGAACGGCGTGAGAAGGAGCTGTTGCGCCGTGGCGAGGCGCTCGATGGTGGGTTCGCGAGAGATCATGACCGCCATTCTAGGCAGCAGCCCTCTTCCGCGCCGCCCTCAAGGGCACTGCGGCGCTAGTTCTGCGCCAGCTTCCTTGCCCGGGCGATCGACATCAGGATCCCCAGCCCCAGCCCCAGCGTCACCATGGCCGTGCCGCCATAGCTGATGAAGGGCAGCGGCACGCCCACCACCGGCAGGATGCCGCTCACCATGCCCATGTTCACGAAGGCGTAGGTGAAGAAGATCATCGTCACCGCCCCCGCCAGCAGGCGCGAGAACAGCGTGGTGGCGTTGGTCGCGATGGCCAGCCCGCGGAAGATCAGCAGGATGAAGGCCGAAATCAGCATCAGGTTGCCCATGAGGCCGAATTCCTCGGAATAGGCCGCGAAGATGAAGTCGGTGGTGCGCTCGGGAATGAATTCGAGGTGCGTCTGCGTGCCCTGCATGAAGCCCTTGCCGCCCACGCCGCCCGAGCCGATGGCGATCATGCCCTGGATGATGTGGAAACCCTTGCCCAGCGGGTCCTTGCTGGGGTCGAGCAGCGTGCACACGCGCTGCTTCTGGTAGTCGTGCAGCACGCGCCAGTCGACGCCGTCGGCGCACAGCCGCGACTCGAAGCTCACGATCAGCGTGATGGCCACCGCGCCGATCACCACCGGCGGCACGATCAGCTTCCAGGGCAGCCCCGCGAAGAAGATCACCGCCAGCCCCGCCGCCAGCACCAGCAGCGAGGTGCCCAGGTCGGGCTGCTTCATGATGAGGCCGACCGGCACCGCCAGCAGCACCGTCGCCACCACGAAATCGAGCGGCCGCAACTGGCCTTCGCGCCGCTGGAACCACCACGCGAGCATCAGCGGCATCGCGATCTTCAAAATTTCGCTGGGCTGGATCACCATGCCCAGGTTGATCCAGCGCTGGGCGCCCTTCTTGGTGATGCCGAAGAGCGCCACCGCCACCAGCAGCGCCACCCCCATCGCATAGAGCGGCACGGCCGCGAGCATGAGCTTCTGCGGCGGCACCTGCGCCACCACGAACATGATGAAGCCGGCCAGCAGCATGTTGCGGCCGTGGTCGACGAAACGGGTGCCATGGTCGTAACCGGACGAATACATGGTCAGCAATCCGGCGAATGCGAGCAGCAGCACGGCAAAGGCCAGAAAGCCGTCGAAGCCCTGGAAGATGGGCGCGATGCGACGCGCCAGGGAGGGCTGATTGAACACGGCAGACATGGGGGCGGATTATCCCCGCCCCGCCGCCCGCCTCAATCGAAAGCCAACTGAACGACCGTGCGGCCAGGTCGGCTTTCGACCGCCAGGCGGGCGCCGATGGCCCCGGCGCGCTCCGCCAGCGCCCTTGGCACCTGCGTGGCGTCGTAGCCCTGGCCGTTGTCGATCACCCGCACCTGCACCGTCTTGCCGCGCATGTCGGCCTCCAGGCGCAGCACGGTGGCATGAGCGTGCTGCAGCACGTTCGATATGGCCTCGAATAGCAGGAACTGCAGTTGCCGCATGGTCTGGGCGTCGAGCCGCGCCACCGTGTCCACCTCGTCCACCGCCCATTCGAATTCGATGCCGGCCGCCGCCAGCCGGGGCTCCAGCCGGTAGCGCAGCGCCGCGAGCAAGGCGCCGACGTCGCCCGGCGGCAGGTGGATGGAATCGATCGACAGCTTGAGCTGGTCCAGCGAATCGCGCAGCGTGCGCAGCAGGTCGCCCGGGCTGGTCTGGCCCGACTGCAGCTGCCGGATCGCCGAGCTGATGTGCGAGCCCACGCCGTCATGCATGTCGCGCAGGATGCGCTCGCGCTCATGGGTGCGCGCCTGGTCGCGCGCGGCGGCCTCCAGCT
Organism: Variovorax paradoxus; assembly: GCF_022009635.1. Taxonomy (NCBI): domain Bacteria; kingdom Pseudomonadati; phylum Pseudomonadota; class Betaproteobacteria; order Burkholderiales; family Comamonadaceae; genus Variovorax; species Variovorax paradoxus. The sequence continues at coordinate 1,566,847 of NZ_CP091716.1, read as the reverse complement.
CGGCATAGGTGGCGGCCAGTTCGCGTTCGCGTTGGGCCACCTGCTCGGCCAGCGCCGCCACCGATCCGCGCGCCTGCACCGTCGCCGCGTGAAAGCGCCGCAGCACGATCAGCAAAAGGGCCACGCCGAAGAACACCGACGAATAGCGCACCCAGGTGGTTTCGCCGTAGGCGTCACTGAGGCGGATCACCAGCCAGTCGCGCGCGGCGAAGGCCACCGTCACCAGCGCGGCGCCGGCCACCAGCAGCTGCTCCGTGTTCGGCTTGCGAACGGTCGCGATCGCGAAGGCGCCCACCAGCGCGACGACCAGCACGATTTCCACCGCGAGCCAGCCGGTGAGCCACAGCGGCTCCTCGCGCTGCAGGGCCACCGTGGTGAACACCGCCGTGCCGGCCACGATGGCGGCCATCGGCCAGCGCACCCAGCGGAAGCGGCGGTCGTTGCCCCAGCCGGCGATGTGGCAGCCGAACATCATCACCGAGACCACCCAGCCCGCGTAGCAGATGGCCATCAGCACGCCCCACACGCCCCAGCTCAGCGGCGGCTCGGCGATGACGCCGTCGGCCACCCGCACGGCCCAGCAGAACTCGGCCAGCGCGGCCCAGAAATAGAGGCCCTCCCGGCGCGGCCGGCCATTGGCGGTCGTCTCGACCTGCGTCAGCCACAGCGCCAGGGCGATGCCGCCCACGATCAGGCTGAACGCCGCCAGCAGCACCGAACCCGTGAAGCGCCAGGCATAGGCGCTCTCGAACATTTCCGACCGCACCTGCGCAGCCGGGCCGATGGTCACGTGCGAGAGGCCTGCACGCCGCCCGCTGTCGGCGCGCAGGCGGATCTGCAGATGGTTCTCGCCCTGCTTCAGCAGGCGCCCCGGCACGGGTATGTAGATCGGCGCCTTCGCGTAGTCGGCCTCGTTGCCGCGCTCCAGGTTGCCATAGACCTGCAGCAAAGCGTCGTTGAGCTGCACCTCGAACACGTTGCCCACGCGCGGAATGAAGATGCCCCACGGCGTTTCCGGGGTGGCCTCGAGCGTGAACGGCAGGTCGAAGGTCGCGAAGCCCGGACGGCCTTCGTGCTGCCGGTCCCAGTGATACGACAGATCCACCGGCTCGGTGCGCCGGACGCCGTCGACCGAGGTCGTCACAGAGCCCTGCGTCAGTTCGATCGACTGTTCCGGCACGCTCGCAGCGGCCGTCGTGGCGATGCCCGACAGGAGCAGCGCCAGCAACAACGAAAGCAGCGACACCAGCTTCGACACCATCCGTGCTCAGCCCGGATGAGACAGCAGGCCGAGGCGCGTCGCTTCGAAGACGGCCTCGCTCTTGGAATGCACCGCGAGCTTTCCGTAGAGATTCTTGATGTGAGTCTGCACCGTGTGGACGCTCAGCCCCTTGAGCCGCGCGATTTCAGCGTAAGAAAAGCCGCGCGCAATGAGCGTCAGCACCTCGTGTTCGCGGCCCGACAGCAATCCGCGGTCGGACTCCTCGGCGGGCGCTTCGGGTGCGCCGCCCGCCACCTCGGCACCGCCGACCGCGCTCGCAGCCGACGACTGCAGGCTGCGGTACTTGGCCAGCACGCGCCGCGCGATCATGGGCGAAATCGGCGACGCGCCGGCCTTCATCTCGACGATGGTCTGCGCGATGTCCTCGGGCGCGGCGTCCTTGTGGATGTAGCCCACCGCGCCGGCCTCGATGCTGGCGAGCACGTTCTCCTCGTCGCCGAAGACCGACACCACCAGCGGCTCGCAGCCGGGAAAGCGCGCGACCGCGTCGCGGATCACGTCGAGCCCGGTGCCGTCGGGCATGCCGAGGTCGACCAGCAGCACGTCGGGAATGGTTGCGGTGCGCGCCAGCCAGGCACGCGCCTCCTGCACGCTGCCTGCGCTGCCGAGCCAGAAAAGGCGCGGGCTGCGCTGCACGCTGGCCTCGAAAAAAGCGCGCGCGCGACTGTCGTCTTCGACGACGAGCACGCCCCACCGGCGCAATGTCCCGTCATCTTGAGCCTCGATATTCATGGGCACGAGCATAAGGCTCGGCGCAAATTGTGAATTCGGCCACGCCTACCCAGTTCATGGGATGCGTCCGCACAAGCACCCCATGACACTTGCGCCGCTTTTTTGCCGTATGCCGTGCGCATGTCCAAACGGTGTTTTTCGAAGGCGCCACGCCTCGAAGTAATCCGAACGTAGACCATCTGCATCAGGGCAAAGAACAACATGAATACTTTAAGTCTCGATTCGCGCAAACCCTTTTGGACCGGGGCCGCCAAGAGGTTTGCGCACCCCCGAGCCCGATAGGCCATCGCCCCTGTCGCAGAACCCCGCTCACAGGGTTTTTGTACGTTGGAAGCGGCCTCGCGAGAACAGACCTCATGCAAAATTACCCGGTCCCGGCAAGCGCGGCGCGACGCACGCCCCTCCCGTATCTTCATCGCATGGATCCGCAAACCACTCACCTGTTGTACCTGCACGGCTTCCGCTCCTCGCCTCAATCGACCAAGGCCCGGATCATGGCGGACCGCGTGGCGCGGCGCCACCCGAACCTGCAATGGTGGTGCCCGCAATTGCCGCCTTCGCCGCACGATGCGATCGACCTCGTGATGAAGGGCATCGCCCACTGGCCGCGCAAGTCGATGGCGGTGGTGGGCTCCTCGCTCGGCGGCTTCTATGCCACCTACGTGGCCGGCATGACGCGCTGCCGCGCGGTGCTGCTGAACCCGGCGGTGCACCCCGCGCGCGACCTCACCCGCTACATCGGCGACCAGACCGTCTGGCACGACCCGGCCGAGTATTTCTACTTCCGCCCCGAATACATCCACGAGCTGCGCGCCATGGAAGTCGGCCAGCTCACGCGGCCCGAGCGCGTGTTCGCGATCATCGCCAAGGGCGACGAAGCCCTCGACTGGCACGAGATGTCCGCGCGCTATCCGGACAGCAACATCAAGCTGCTCGAAGGCGGCGACCACGCCCTCTCGGATTTCGACAAGGCGCATCTCGACGACGTGATGGCTTTCATCAATCCCGTCGTCTAGAGCCCCATTCCCAGCTCTCCCGCTTCACCAGAGACACACGGCCGCCGCGGCCGGGCCAGTCCAGCGTGGGAGAATCGGGGACTATGTTTGTATTGTTTGAAGAAGCCGGCAAGTACCTCGGCGGCCGCGTGCTGTCGGAGGCCGAAGCGTCGGCACAGGTCGAGCTCGACACCGGCAAGCGCGTCAAGGTCAAGGGCGCCAACATCGTGCTGCGTTTCGAGAAGCCCGCCCCCGCCGAGCTGATCGCCGAGGCGCGCACGCTCGCCGCCACCATCGACCTCGACCTCGCCTGGGAATTCGCGGCCGAAGGCGAATTCGGCTTTGCCGAACTCGCAGCCGACTATTTCACCGACAAGCCCTCGCTCGCGCAGCAAGCCGCGGCGCTGTTCGCATTGTTCGAGGCACCGCACTACTTCCGCCGCGCCGGCAAGGGCCGCTTCAAGAAAGCCCCCGCCGAAATCGTGCAGCAGGCGCTGGCCGCCATCGAGAAGAAAAAAGCCATCCAGGCGCAGATCACCGAGTGGGCCGGGCAACTGGCCGAGGGCGTGTGCCCCGCGCCGGTGCGCGAACAGCTCTACAAGATCCTGTTCAAGCCCGACAAGAACGCGCCCGAATACAAGGCCGTGGTCGACGCCGCGCGCGCCACGCAGCGCCCGCCGCTCGACCTGCTGGAGCGCGCCGGCGCCATCGACTCGCCCTACCAGTTCCACTGGCGGCGCTTCCTGTTCGAGAACTTCCCCAAGGGCACCGGCTTTCCCGCGCTCGCAGCGCCCGCCATCGTGGACGACCTGCCCGTGGCCTCCGGCGTGCAGGCCTTCTCGATCGACGATTCGCAGACCACCGAAATCGACGACGCGCTCTCGGTGCAGGGCCTGGGCAGCGGCACCGTCACCGTCGGCATCCACATCGCGGCACCGGCCCTGGCACTGACGCCGGGCAGCGCCATCGACAACGTGGCACGCGCGCGCATGTCCACGGTGTACATGCCGGGCTACAAGATCACGATGCTGCCCGACGACGTGGTCAACACCTACACGCTGCTCGAAGGCGGCGACCGGCCCGCGGTGTCGCTCTACGCGCGCTTCGACGAAGCCACGCTGGAACTGCAAGGCACCGAGACCAAACTGGAGCGCGTGCCCATCGTCGCCAACCTGCGCCACGACCAGCTCGACACCTTCGTCACGCAGCCCTGGCTCGAAGACGCCTCGTTCCAGAGCGAAGGCACGCCCGAAGCCGCGGCCCAGCTGCGCGCCCCGCTCTCCTTCCTGTTCCGCCTCGCGAAGCAGCTGAAGGCACAGCGCGAAGTGGTGCGCGGCAAGCCCGAGAACTTCAACCGGCCCGACTACAACTTCCGCCTCGTCGGCAACGAGGGCAACGAGCCCACCGGCAACGAGCAGGTGCAGATCAGCACGCGCCAGCGCGGCGCGCCGCTCGACCTGATCGTGTCCGAGGCCATGATCCTGGCCAACAGCAGCTGGGGCGGCTGGCTCGGCGAACTCGGCGTGCCCGGCCTCTACCGCAGCCAAGCGAGCCTGGCGCCCGGCATCAAGGTGCGCATGGGCACGCGCGCGCTGCCGCATGCGGGCCTGGGCGTGAAGAGCTATGCCTGGAGCACCTCGCCGCTGCGCCGCTATACCGACCTGGTGAACCAGTGGCAGATCATCGCCGCCGCGCGCCACGGCAAGACCGCCGCGCTGGCCGCGCCCTTCAAGCCGAAGGACGCCGACCTGTTCTCGATTCTTTCGGGCTTCGACGCAGCCTATGCCACGTACAACGCCTACCAGGGCGGCATGGAGCGCTTCTGGACGCTGAAGTACCTGCAGCAGCAGGGCATCTCCGAGCTCGAGGCCACCGTCATCAAGGACCTGCCCAACGGCGCGCTGGTGCGCGCCGAGACGCTGCCGCTGGTGTTCCCCGTGGCCGGCCAGCAGGAGCGCGGCGCGCGCCTGCGCGTGAAGCTCGGCGAGATCGACGAGATCGCGCTCGACGTGAGCGGCACCGTGCTCGAGCGCCTCGACACACCGAAGGCCGATGCGGCCGTCGACGAGGAGAGCGACGAAGAAGAAGTGGTTGCGGGCCCGATCGCCATCGCGGTCGACCTGACGGACAGCGAGGCCGCGCCCGAGAACACACCGGCATGAGCCATCGGGCCGTTCGAATGCGCCCCTCTGGAGGAGTTTAGAGAATGAACTTCAAGGACCTCAGCACGCTGCAGATCGCTCTGGGCGTGTCGGTCATCGCGCATGCCGCGCTGCTCGCGGTGCGCTTCGTCGACCCCGAGTCGTTCAACAAGGTCTTCAGCGAGACGCCGCTCGAAGTGATCCTGGTCAACAGCAAGACGCAGGACAAGCCCGACCCGAAGGCCAAGGTCATGGCGCAGACCTCGCTCGCGGGCGGCGGCGACCTCGAGCAGGGCCGCGCGACCAGCCCGCTGCCGCCGTCCAGCTTCACCTCGGTGGGCGATTCCTTCGAGGACTCCCGGCGCCAGGTCGAGGCCATGCAGGCCCAGCAGATGCAGATGCTCGCGCAGATCAAGCGCGAGCTGGCCGCCATGCCGGTGCCGGACCCGCGCAATCCGGGCGATCCGACCGAAGCCGCCGCGCAAGAAGAAAAGCGCCGCCAGATGGTCGAGATCCTCGCCCAGATCGAGCGCCGCGTGAACGAAGAGAACGCGCGTCCCAAGAAGCGCTACATCAGCCCGACCACGCGCGAGGCCGCCTTCGCCGTCTACGTCGACAAGATGCTTCGCCGCATCGAGGCGCGCGCCGCCGAGAACTTCCCCCAGATCGCCGGCCAGAAGCTGTACGGCGATCTCAAGATGACCATGACCGTCAACTTCGACGGCAAGGTGCTCGCCGTCGACGTCGACCAGAGCTCCGGCAACATCGCGCTCGACCGCCGGGCGCAGGCCATCGTTCGCAGCGTCGGCAGCTTCGGCAAGTTCACCGACGCCATGCGCCGCGAACAGGCCGACCAGATGGTGATCCAGGGCCTGTTCCGCTTCGCGCGCGACGGCACGATGGAAATCACCTCCCAATAGCCCAGGAACACCCTCCATGGACCTGTACTGCGTCATCGGCAACCCCGTCGAACACAGCCGCTCGCCGCGCATCCACGCGCGCTTCGCCGAACTCTGCGGCCAGCAGATGGACTACGGCCGCCGCCTCGTTCCCATCGGCGCCTTCGCCGAAGGCATCGCGGCCTTTCGCGCCGAGGCGGCCGAACGCGGCGACACCGCGCGCGGCTGCAACATCACCGTGCCCTTCAAGTTCGAGGCCGCCGCGCTGGCGCAGCACACCAGCGAACGCGCCACGCTCGCGCAGGCGGTGAACACGCTGCGCTTCGAGGCCGACGGCGGCATCCATGCGGACAACACCGACGGCATCGGCCTGGTCAACGACATCGTGCGCAACGCGGGCGTGCCGCTGCAGGGCAAGGCGCTGCTGCTGATCGGCGCGGGCGGCGCGGCGGCCGGCGTGCTGGGCCCACTGCTCGACGCGGGCGCCGCGCGCGTCGTGGTGGCCAACCGCACCGTCGACAAGGCCATCGAATTGGTGCGCCGCCATGCGGCGGTGGCGCTGCGCCACGGCGCCTCGCTCGAAGCCTGGGCGCTCGACAAGGTGCCGGGCGCCTTCGACGTGGTGGTCAACGCCACGGCCTCCAGCCTCGCGGGCGACGCGGTGCCGGTGAGCGCCGACGTGCTGCGCCCCGGCGGCCTGGCGGTCGACATGATGTACGGCCCCGCCGCCGCCGGCTTCATGGCCTGGGCCGAGGCGCACGGCGCGGTCGCGCGCGACGGACTGGGCATGCTGGTCGAACAGGCGGCGGAATCGTTCGAGATCTGGCGCGGCGTGCGCCCGCCCTCGGCCCAGGTGCTGGCCGAACTGCGAAGCTCGCTCGCCGCTGCTGCTGCCACCGCAAAAGCATGAAAGCCGTGCTGCGCCTGATCGCCTGCCTCGTGGTGGCGGGCGTGGCACTCGAGCTGTTCTTCGTGGCGCGCATCGCGGCCATGGCCGTGATCAACCCCGAGAGCACGGCGTTCCAGCGCTCCGAAGCCTTCCAGATCGCCCTGCACCAGGGCAGCAACGGCGGCTGGCGGCACGAGTGGGTGCCGTATGCGCAGATCAACGACACGCTCAAGCGTGCCGTCATCGCGAGCGAGGACGCGGGCTTCGTCGACCACAACGGCGTGGAGTGGGAAGCCATCGAACGCGCGCGCCAGCGCAACGCCAAGGCCGAAGAGCTGGCCGCCAAGCGCGCCGCCCGCGCGGTGGCGCGCGGCAAGCCGGTGCAGCCCGTGCGGCTGCGCGGCGGCTCGACCATCACGCAGCAGCTCGCCAAGAACCTGCTGCTGTCCGGGGAGCGCACCATGCTGCGCAAGGGCCAGGAGCTGGTGCTCGCCACGCTGCTGGAGCTGGTGCTCGACAAGCAGCGCATCCTGGAGATCTACCTCAACAACGTCGAATGGGGCGAAGGCGTGTTCGGCGCCGAGGCCGCGTCGCAGTACTACTTTCGCAAGCCGGCCTCGCGCCTGAGCGCCAACGAGGCCGCGCGCCTGGCCGTGATGCTGCCGAGCCCTAAGTTCTTCGAACGCCGCCTCGGCTCGCCCTACCTGAGCGGCCGGGCCTCGACCGTCATGGCGCGGATGCCGGCGGCCGAGCTGCCCTGAAGATGCCTCGCAGGCGCTCGATGACGAGCACGCCGAAGAAGCCCAGCACGTAAGCCACCACGTCCCACCAGTCGGCCGTGCTGCCCAGCACGATGCGCAGCGCCCGGTTCGAAATGCGCAGGTGCCACGCCGACGCGAGGTACTGGCCCAGCTCCACCGCGCAGCCCACCGCCAGCGCGGCAAGCGCCAGCGGCAGCACGCGCGCGCCGATGGCCGTCTTGAACACAAAGTAGACCCACACCACGGCCAGCACGTCGCCGAAGAAACTGCGCACCCAGCCCCAGCGCGCGCCGACGGTGGCCAGCAGCACGAGGATGAGAAACAGGGCCACCGCCCACGCCAGAGAAAGAGGATCGAAACGCCATCGCATGGCCCGTATCATCGCGCCCATATGCTGGCAAAGCTCACGGGTTGGTTGTTGTTGGGAATCGTCCGGTTGCTCACGGGCGCGCAGGCGCGCTGGTATGGCTGTCCGCCGAAGGCCGAGCAGCGCATCTATTTCGCCAACCACCAGAGCCACGCCGACCTCGTGATGATCTGGGCCGCGCTGCCCGAGGAGCTGCGCAGCATCACCCGGCCGATCGCGGCGCGCGACTACTGGGCCAACACGCCGGTCAAGCGCTGGATCACGACGGAAGTGTTCAACGCGGTGTACGTGGAGCGCGCGGCGACGACGCCTCCAGCCCCCGCGCCATCCGTGGAGGTTCCACAGCCCTCGGCTGTGGAACCGGCACCCCACGCCGAGCGCATCGAGCCCTCGATGGAACCGCTGCTGCCGATGTCGCTGCCCTTCGCCGACACGTCGGTCGAAGTCATGAACGAGGTGCAGGGCCAACTGGATCTTCCTCCTCCGGCCCCGCCGCCACAGCCTTCTGCTCCCGAGCCATCGCCAGCAGCAGCGCAGCCGGAGCCCACACCAGCCCCACCCGCGGCCGATCCGCTGGCCCCGCTCATCGAAGCCTTGCGCAGCGGCGACTCGATCATCATCTTCCCCGAGGGCACGCGCGGCCACACGGGCGAGCCGCAGAAGTTCAAGTCGGGCCTCTACGCGCTCGCCACCATGTTCCCCGAGGTAGTGTTGGTGCCGGCCTGGATCGACAACGTGCAGCGCGTCATGCCCAAGGGCGAGATCGTGCCCGTGCCCATCCTCTGCTCCGTCACCTTCGGCGCGCCGATCCGCGTCGAGGAAGGCGAAGAGCGCCGTCCCTTCCTGGACCGTGCACGCGCCGCCGTGATCGCCCTGCGTGATGTTTGAAGCGCGCACCAGACAATGAACCAGTTCTTGCGCAACCTGACCCCGACCCAGCAGGTCGCGGCACTCTTTCTCATCGTCTTCGGCCTGCTCGCCATCGTGAGCGCCACCGCGTTCTTCCTCACCTTCAGGGAACGCCGCAACCCCGTGCACGACGCCGCCTGGCAGGCCGAGCTGGCCCACTTCCGTGCGCTGCTCGGCACCACCTGGTTCATGGTGGTGATCTTCTGGATCGGCTGGGCCCTGGGCGAAACCGTCGCCACCGTGCTGTTCGCGCTGATCTCGTTCTTCGCGCTGCGCGAGTTCATCACCCTCTCGCCCACGCGGCGCGGCGACCACCGCAGCCTGATCCTCGCCTTCTTCGTGGTCCTGCCGATCCAGTTCTGGCTCGTGGCCACCGCGCGCTTCGACCTTTTCACCGTGTTCATCCCGGTCTACGTCTTCCTCGCCATTCCGGTGACGAGCGCGCTGGCCAACGACCCCAGCCAGTTCCTCGAACGCAACGCCAAGCTCCAGTGGGGCATCATGGTCTGCGTCTACGGCATGAGCCATGTGCCGGCGCTGCTGCTGCTGAGCTTTCCCGGCTACGAAGGCAAGAGCGCGTTCCTCGTGTTCTTCCTGGTGTTCGTGGTGCAGACCTCGGTGCTGGTGCAGCACCTGATCTCGCGCCGCACCCAGCGCGCGCCCTTCGCGCCCAACGTGAGCCGCAGCTTCAACTGGACCAGCTGGGGCATCGGCATCGTGGTGGCGAGCCTGGTGGGAGCGCTGTTCTCGTTCATCACGCCCTTCAAGTTCGGACAGGCGCTCGCGGTATCGGTCATCGCGTGCATCGCCGGCTCCATGGGCCACCTGGTGATGAAAGCGCTCAAGCGCGACCGCGGCATTCCCAACTGGGGCAAGAAGGGCGTGGGCGTGACCGGCGCCAACGGGCTGCTCGATCGGGTCGACGCGCTGTGCTTCGCGGCGCCGATCTTCTTCCACTCGATCCGCTGGTACTTCAACGCCTGAAGAGCCGAAAGCCCTCTCAGGCCTTGCGGCGCACCACGCGGCCGAAGGCCTGCTTCGCCATCTTTCCGAAGGCCCTGGCCTTCAACGCCTGAAGCTCGCGCGTCATGCGCGTGCGCTGTTCGGACGACATGGCGGTGCCGAAGCGGGCCAGCGTGTCCTCGAGCGCCGCGCGCTGCGCCTCGGTGCGGCCCTGCCGGCCTTCGGCCTCGGCCAGCCATTCGCCGGCGTTGGCGGCGCGCTCTCTCAACGCCGCGTCGCCCGAATCGCCGAACCGCGCGATCAGCACGCGATACGCCTTGGCCTGCCCCGCCGGGTCGCCGAGTTTCTCCAGCACCTTGGCCTTGTTGATCATCGACTTCGCGGCCCACAACTGCAGCGCGCTTTCGCGGGCAACGGCCGTGCGCGCGATCGCCTCGTCGTAGCAGGCGATGGCCGACTCGAGCCGGCTCGCCTGCCGCAGCGCCATGCCCTTGCGGAACAGTGCGCCGGCCACGCGCCCGCGCAGCTCGGGCAGGTCGCTGTCGCCCCAGCGCGCGACGATCTGGTCATGCACGCGCAACTCGTCGTCGCGGCGGCCGAGCCGGTCGAGCGCGGTGCTCTTGTATTGCAGGCACAGCGCGACCTGCTCCTGCGTCTCGGTCGAGGGATCGGCGCCGTGGCGCGCGTCCATTGCGTCGGCGGCCGCTATCGCTTCTTCGAAGCGCTCCAGCGCAATCAGGCAGAAAGCCTTGTGCACCAGCGCCCGTGCGCATTGGCGGCGCAACTCTGGGTGCGATGAGGCTGCGTGCGCCGCGAGCACCTCGTCGAACAGGGCGATGGCCTCGCTTGCTTCACCTGCGTCGCCGTGCTTGCGTCCCTGCCTGACCTTCTCACGCACCTCGTCGCGCAACTCCTTCGACAGCGCCGGCACCGGGCCACCCGCATCGACCGCAATCGTCTTGCGCAGGCGCTTCAAACAGGCAAGGCGCCCGGCCGTCGCCTTGGCATGGATGTCGCGCAGCTCCGCCGCTGCCGCGTCCTGGAAGCGCGCGATGAGGTGTTCGTACACCGCGAGCGCATCGTCCGCCCGGCCAAGCCGCTCCAGCAGCACGTAGCCCTGGTTGAGCCGCGCGCTCGCCAAGCTCCGCTGCACCACGGCATCCGCGTCGCCCGCGAAGGTGCCGAGCAGGCGCTCGCAGGCAGCCAGCGCAGCGCCGGCGTCATCGTGATCGCGCAGGCCCGCGGCCCAGTCGTAGGCGCGCAGCGCGGCCATGCGGCGCACCTGGGCCGACGCATCGCGGCCATAGCGTTCGAGCAGCCAGCCGACCAGCTCCGCGCGGCGCGCATGCTCCTCGGGGCCGAGCCCGTCGAAGAACAGCGCCAGCGCGCGCACGCCTTCGATGCGCAACTCCGGCGTGGCATCGGCCAGCGCGGCTTCGATCTCGTCGGCCACCGACAGGCACAGCACCTGCGCCTGCGTGTGCTGCGCCAGCTCGCGCAGATTGACCACGCTGGCCAGCCGCGCGCGCGCCACGCGCAGCACGATGCCGGGGCCGACCGCGCCGCCGAAGCGCTCGATCAGCGCCTCCAGCGTGGCCAGGGCGTTCTGCGGCAGACCGCGGTGGTGCTCGACCTCGGCCTTGAGCAGCCGGGCGTCGACGCGCCATGCATCGAGGGCCGCGTCGGGCTGGGCGTCGAGCAGCTCGATCATGAAATCGCAGGCCTCGCAGCGGGCGGCGGGCTCGTCGATCCACCAGGTGCGCTGGAACAGCGCGTGCGCGACATGCGCGCGAATCTCGGCTTCGGCATGTCCGCCATAGGCCGCCACCAAGCGGTCGAGCGCCGCGAGCGCATCGGCCGGGCGCGACAGCTGCCGCAGCAGATGCGCCTGCAACCGCAGTGCCTGGCAGCAGGGAACGACGACGCCCGCATCGTGCAGGCCTTCGCAGGCCGCAAGCAACTGCCCGCAGGCGGCCAGCGCCTCGTCGCGCCGCCCCGTGCCATCGAGCAGTTCAGCGCGGCGAAAGCCCGCGGCGGCGCGTTCGGCCGGCTGGCGCGGGCGCGCCATCAGGGCCTGCACCTCATCCAGTTGCTGCTGCGCGGAGGACTCGACTACATTCACATTCGCTTCCTTGTGTGGCGCGCCCCGCGCGATGCGGGGCGGACTGTACGAATCGGCACGGATTCTGACCGCGATCACGCGGCTTTCCCGTTCCGCTCAACGTCCTTTTTTCCGGCTCGCGCCTTTTCGTTACCTTTCTTATTCATGCGCATTCTTGGCATCGACCCCGGCTTGCAGACCACCGGCTTCGGCGTGGTCGACGCGGACGGCCATGCGCTGCGCTACGTGGCCAGCGGCACCATCAGCACCCGGCACCTGGGCACAGGCAATCTCCCGGCACGGCTCAAGGTGCTGTTCGACGGCATCGCGGAAATCGCGGCGCGCTACCAGCCCGATGCGTCGGCGGTGGAAATCATCTTCGTCAACGTCAACCCGCAGTCGACGCTGCTGCTGGGGCAGGCGCGCGGCGCCTGCGTGACCTCGCTGGTCAACAGCAATCTCTCGGTGGCCGAGTACACGGCGCTGCAGATGAAGAAGGCGGTCGCCGGGCACGGGCAGGCCGCCAAGGCGCAGGTGCAGGAAATGGTCAAGCGCCTGCTCGACCTGCCGGGCCTGCCTGGCGCCGACGCGGCCGACGCACTGGGCATTGCCATCACGCACGCGCAGGTGGGACGTTCGATGGCGCGGCTCGCGGAGGCGGCCGAGCTTTCGAAGACGCATGCCGGCACCTACCGGCAAGGGCGCTCGCGCTGATTCAGCGCACGATGTAGCGCAGCTCGCCCAGGCGCTTGCGGCGCTCGCGCACCTCGGCCGCCACCAGGGCGCCGTCGCCCCGCAGCGCGCGCGCGATCCACGACGCCAGTTGCGGCATGTCGTCGGCCGTGAAGCCGAGGCGCACGATCTCCGGCACGCCGAGCCGCAGGCCGTTGATGTCGCCATCGACCGGCGCAATGGGCAGCCCGATGCCGCACGCCAGCAAGCCGCCTTGCGCGAGCAGCTTCGCGGCGCGCTGCCCGCCACCCCAGCGCGCGGCCTCGACCGCCAGCTGGTGCGACTGCGTGAAGCCGCGCGCCTTCGCGAACACGGGCAGCCCTTCGGCATCGAGCGCGCGTGCCAGTGCCTGCGCTGTCTCGCGCATCGCCGCCGCATAGGCCTTGCCGTGCACCTTCCAGTCGAGCAGCCCGCGGGCCAGCGCGGCGGTGCGGCCCGCGTCCGAATTGGCCGTGAGGCCGGGATAGGCGATGGCGTCGATGCGCTCCATCAGCGCCGCGTCGTTCGACACGATCAGCCCGCCCGCAGGTCCGCCAAGGCTCTTGTAGGTGCTCATGGTGATCGCGTGCGCGCCGTCTTCGAGCGGCTGCGGCCAAGCCTTGCCGGCCACCATGCCCGACAGGTGCGCGGCATCGAACAGCAGCTTCGCGCCCACGCTGTCGGCAATCTCGCGGATGGCGGGCACGGGGTGCGGAAAGAGATTGAGGCTGCCGCCGATGGTGATGAGCTTCGGTTTCACCTCGCGCGCCAGCCGGGCGAGCGCGGACACATCCACGGTGTAGCCGTCGGCATCGACCGGCGCCGGCACGGTCTTCAGGCCGTAGAGCCCGGCCGCGCCCGCCGCGTGATGCGTGACGTGGCCGCCGATGGTGGCGGGCGGCGCGATGATGGTGTCGCCGGGCTGGCAAGTGGCCATGAACACATAGAGATTCGACAGCGCGCCGGAGCTCACGCGCACCTCGGCGAACTTCGCGCCGAACACTTCGGCCGCCAGTTCCGCGGCAACGACTTCGATGCGCTCGATGGCTTCGAGGCCCATCTCGTACTTGTCGCCTGGATAGCCGAGCGAAGGGCGCGAGCCGAGCCCGCGCGACAGCAGCGCCTCGGCGGCAGGGTTCATGACGTTGGTCGCCGGGTTGAGGTTCAGGCCGTCGACATCATGGATGCGGTGGTTGTCAGCCACCAGCCGTTCGATCTCGGCGGCGACGCCCGCCGCGTCTCGCGCGGAGGCATCGGCGGCGATGGAAAGCATGTGGTCTTCGCTGGCGGCGGGAACCCAGGGGCGGCGTTGCAGGGCGGCGGGCATGCGGCGTATCTCGCTGGAAGTGGTGTGTGGCCGCATCGTCGCCCGTCGCACCGCGACGGGCAAACCGGATAATCTGTGCCCGAGCCTTAGAAAAACTTGGCCTGACTCGCCTCTCACACCATGCCGCTCGCACCGCCCCGCCCCCGCCTGCCCCCGCACACCGCCGTGCGTGCCTTCGAAGCAGCCGCGCGCCACGGCAGCTTTGCGCGAGCAGCGGAAGAGCTGTTCGTCACGCCGGCCGCCGTCGCGCAGCAGATCAAGGCATTGGAGACCTGGGCCGGCGGCGCGCTGTTCGAACGGCACAGCCAAGGCATACGCCTGAGCGCGCATGGGCGGCGGGCCTTGCCTGCGCTGAGTGCGGCGGTCGACCAGCTCGGCCTTGCGGTGCAGGCGCTGCGCCACGAGACCCAGACGGCCGCTCGCCGAAGCACGCTGCAGGTGGCCGCCCTGCCCGCCGTGGCGCAGCTGTGGCTGTCGCCGCGGCTCTCGCGATTGAAGGCTGCGCTGCCCGGCGTGCAGGTGTCGGTCACAGCGCTCGAGCAACCGCCGAACTTTCGCCGCGAGCCTTTCGACCTGGGGTTGTTCTACGCGCGGACCGGTGAGCACATCGAGGCGGCGGTCGGCGCGCAGGCGATTGCGCTCGCGCGCGACCGGCTGCTTCCGGTCTGCAGCCCGCGCCTGCAGCAGCCCTTGCCCAGTGGCCGGCCGCGCAGCATCGACGATTTGATGGAATTGCTGGCGCGCAGCGGCGGCCTGCACGACACCGTCTGGCGCGACGACTGGCAACGCTGGCTTCAGGCCGTGCGCCCCGGCACCACGTCAGCGGAAGCGGATGCGCTGGCCGCAGGGCCGGACTTCTCGCTCTACAGCCTCGCGCTGCAGGCAGCGGTCGACGGCGAAGGCGTGCTGATGGGGCGCGAACGGCTCGTCGCACCGCTGCTTGCACAGGGCAGGCTGCATGCGCCGTGGGGGCGGCCGAAAGCATTGGGAGATTCGGTCATGCTGCTGGTGCCGGCCCATCGCAAGGGGCCGCTGCTCGCGCGGCAGGTGCAGGCACTGCAGGCGCTGGCCGACTGAGTGCGGGAGTCTTGACTAGGCCAGGCGCTCGGCGATGAGCACGGCGAAGAACCCGAACGCCGCCAACAACGTCCACTTCAGCACGATCCAGCCGAAGCGCCGGTACTTGACCTGCCCGGTGCCCGCATAGAACGCGAAGGACGCGCCCGCCACCAGCAGAAGCAGCAGGATGGCCCAGCGGAAAAGAAGCATGTGGTGGGAACGCGGCCTGCGCTGGCTCTACCAGGCGCGGGCGACTTCGCCGAAACCGCGCGGGGCGCGCTTTTCGTCTTCGAAGGTCACGACTTCGTAGGCGTCGCTGTGCGAGAGCAGTTCGCGCAGCAGCTTGTTGTTGAGTGCATGGCCCGAGCGGAACGCGGTGTACGCGGCCAGCAGCGGCTTGCCGATGATGTACAGGTCGCCCATGGCGTCGAGGATCTTGTGCTTCACGAACTCGTCGTCGTAGCGCAGGCCGCCTTCGTTCAGCACCTTGGTGTCGTCCATCACGATGGCGTTGTCCAGCCCGCCGCCGAGCGCGAGACCCTTGCTGCGCATGTACTCGACCTCCTTGGTGAAGCCGAAGGTGCGCGCGCGCGCGATGTCGCGGCTGTACGAGTCCGCGCCCAGGTCGAACTCCACGCGCTGGCCGGTGGAGTTGACGACGCGATGGTCGAAGTCGATCTCGAAGCTCAGCTTGAAGCCGTGGTACGGCTCCAGGCTCGCCCACTTCTCGTTGGCGCCCTCGCCTTCGCGCACCTCGACCTTGCGGGTCACGCGGATGAAGCGGCGCGGCGCCTTCTGCAGCGCGATGCCCGCGCTCTGCAGCAGGAACACGAACGAGGAAGCCGATCCGTCGAGGATCGGCACTTCGTCGGCCGTGATGTCGATGTAGAGGTTGTCGATGCCCAGGCCCGCGCAGGCCGACATGATGTGTTCGACGGTCTGCACCTTGGCGCCGCCGGTGGAGACCGTGGACGCCAGGCGCGTGTCGGTGACCGCCTCGGCGGTCATGCGGATCTCGACCGGCTCGGGCAGGTCGACGCGGCGGAACACGATGCCCGTGTCGGCCGGAGCCGGTCGCAGGGTCAGTTCCACGCGTTGGCCGCTATGGAGCCCCACGCCCACGGCGCGGCTGATCGACTTGAGGGTTCGTTGTTGCAGCACGGCGGGCATTTTAGGCGCGCGACGTGCGTGGCGGCCTATGCCCCTCGCTATGGCACCGATAGACATGGGTTCTATGCAATCCCCGCAGACTGGCCCGAAATGGACGCAAAGGGCACGAGGTGAGCGCAGCGCCTAGAGCCGGCAGACGTCCCTTTCAGGTCGTCCCCGTACCCCTTGCGAACCCTCGTGCCCTCTGCGTCTCGCTGAGTCGCTTCGCGGAACACCGAGGAACCGGCTCCGCCGGGCCTCAGGTGTTGCCCCGGCAGGGGGTTGGCGAAGCGACACGAAGTGCGCGCAGCCTGGGGGCGAGCCGAATTCAGTCGGCCTGGCGGCGCAGGAAGGCCGGGATCTCGAAGTCGTCCATGCCGCCCGACGACAGCGCGTCCACCTTGGCTGCGGCCATCGTGCGGTTGGTGCGCCACACGCTGGGCACGGCCATGCCGTCGTAGTTCGGCTGGCTGCCGCCGCTGCTGTGCGCATGGCCGGTGCCGCCGAGGGTGGGCACGGTGAAGCCGATGTTGTCGGTGCCGGTGCGGATCACTTCCAGCGTCGGCGCCTGGCGGCGGGCGTCGGCACGCGACAGGCCGGTGGCCACCACGGTCACGCGCATCTCGTCGCCCAGGCTGTCGTCGTAGGCGGCGCCGTAGATCACGTGCGCGTCCGGCGAAGCGTAGGCGCGGATGGTGTTCATCGCCAGCTTCGACTCGTTCAGCTTCAGCGAGCCCTTCGATGCCGTCACCAGCACCAGCACGCCCTTGGCACCCGAGAGGTCGATGCCTTCGAGCAGCGGGCAGGCCACGGCCTGTTCGGCGGCGATGCGCGCGCGGTCGGGGCCAGCGGCGGCAGCGGTGCCCATCATGGCCTTGCCGGGTTCGCCCATCACGGTGCGCACGTCTTCGAAGTCGACGTTCACGCCGCCGTACTCGTTGATGATTTCCGAGATGCCGCCCACGGCGTTCTTCAGCACGTCGTTGGCTTGCGCGAAGGCTTCGTCCTGCGTGACGTCTTCGCCCAGCACGTCGAGCAGCTTCTCGTTGAGCACCACGATCAGCGAGTCGACGTTGGCTTCGAGTTCGGTCAGGCCGGCGTCGGCGTTGGTCATGCGGCGGCCGCCTTCCCAGTCGAAGGGCTTGGTCACCACGCCCACGGTCAGGATGCCCATTTCCTTCGCGACGCGCGCGATCACGGGTGCCGCGCCGGTGCCGGTGCCGCCGCCCATGCCGGCGGTGATGAACAGCATGTGCGCGCCGTCGATGGCGGCGCGGATGTCGTCCACCGCCGCTTCGGCCGCGTCACGGCCCTTCTCGGGCTTGCTGCCGGCGCCCAGGCCGCTGGTGCCGAGCTGGATGATCTTGTGCGCGGTGCTGCGCTGCAGCGCCTGTGCGTCGGTGTTCGCGCAGACGAACTGAACGCCCTGCACGCCACGCTCCATCATGTGGGCGACCGCATTGCCGCCGCCACCGCCGACACCGATCACCTTGATCTGCGTGCCCTGATTGAACTCTTCGACTTCGATCATTTCGATGGTCATTTTTAACTCCTTGAATCTTGCAGTTGCCGTTATGTGTCTATGAATATTTCTTGTGCCGCGACGAGAACAACGATGCGCTCGTCATGGCGGTGGACCTGTGCGTCGCCATCGCTCGTTGAAGTGCAAGGGAGGGCTGCCGCGCGCGAGCCAGAGTGGAGACTTGATCATCGTCAGAAATTCCCCACTATGAAGTCCTTGAAGCGTCCGAATGCGGTTTTTACCGATCCATTCTTCTGCGCGACCTTGAAGCCGCGCATGCGCGCGAAGCGTGCCTCTTCGAGAAGGCCCATGACTGTAGCGGCGCGAGGCTGTGCAACCATGTCGGACAACGCGCTGGAGTACTTCGGAATGCCGCGTCGCACCGGCTTCAGGAAGATGTCTTCGCCGAGTTCGACCATGCCGGGCATCACCGCGCTGCCGCCCGTGAGCACCACGCCCGACGACAGCACTTCTTCATAGCCCGACTCGCGCACCACCTGCTGCACGAGCGAGAAGATTTCCTCGATGCGCGGCTCGATCACGCCGGCCAGCGCCTGCTTGCTCAGCATGCGCGGGCCGCGGTCGCCCAGGCCCGGCACCTCGACCTGCGTCTCGGGGTCGGCCAGCAGCTGCTTGGCGAAACCGTTCTCGACCTTGATGTCTTCCGCGTCCTTGGTCGGCGTGCGCAGCGCCATCGCGATGTCGCTCGTGATGAGGTCGCCCGCGATCGGAATCACGGCCGTGTGGCGGATCGCGCCGTTGGTGAAGATGGCCACGTCGGTGGTGCCCGCGCCGATGTCGACCAGCACCACGCCCAGCTCGCGCTCGTCCTCGGTCAGCACCGCCTGGCTGGAGGCCAGCGGGTTCAGCATGAGCTGGTCCACTTCGAGGCCGCAGCGGCGCACGCACTTGATGATGTTCTCGGCCGCGCTCTGCGCGCCGGTCACGATGTGCACCTTGGCTTCCAGGCGCATGCCGCTCATGCCGATCGGCTCCTTCACGTCCTGGCCGTCGATCACGAACTCCTGGGGCTCCACCAGCAGCAGGCGCTGGTCGCTGGAGATGTTGATGGCGCGCGCCGTCTCCACCACGCGGGCCACGTCGGCGGGCGTGACTTCCTTGTCCTTCACCGCCACCATGCCGCTCGAATTGATGCCGCGGATGTGGCTGCCGGTGATGCCGGTGTAGACGCGGCTGATCTTGCAGTCGGCCATCAGCTCGGCTTCTTTCAGCGCCTGCTGGATGCTCTGCACCGTGGCGTCGATGTTCACCACCACGCCGCGCTTGAGCCCGTTGCTCGGCGCGATGCCGAGCCCGGCCAGCTTGAGCTCGCCGCCGGGCAGCACTTCGGCCACCACCACCATCACTTTGGCGGTGCCGATGTCGAGTCCTACGACCAGGTCTTTGTATTCTTTGGGCATTGATATGTCCTCGATTCCTCGGTATTCGCTACTTGATTCTTCTTGGGGCCTCTGGCGAGACCGTGGTGACGCCGCGCAGCCGCAATGCATACGCGTCGTTGTGGCGCAGATCGGCGCCTTCGACATCAGCCACCGTGCGGTGGTACTGGCCCGCGACCTGGGTCACGGTCTTCAGGAAGCGCTGCAGGCGAGCCGTCACTTCCTCGCCCTGGCCGCGGCCCAGCTCGATCTCGGCGCCGGTGTCCAGCACCACCTTCCAGCTGCCCCGGCTCGACAGCGTGAGCTCGTCGATGCTGAAGTCGTAGGGCTGGAACTGCGGCTGCAGCACGCGGTACATGCCCAGCACCTGGCCGGCCTGCTCGATCGGGCCGTCCAGGCGCGGCAGGTTGTCGTCCACCTCGGCCACGTTGGCCTCGAACACGTCGCCGAAGCCGTTGATCAGCTTCGAGCCCGCCTCGTCGCCCCAGATGGCCACCGGCACCTGCTCGGTCAGCGTCACGCGCAGCTTGTTCGGGAACTCGCGCCGCACCACCGCGCTGCGCACCCACGGCACCGACTCGAAGGCGGTGCGCGCGCGCAGCAGGTCGATGGTGAAGAAGTTGCCCTTGAGCTGCGGCGCCACGTTGGCGCGCAGCGTGACCGCGTTGTTGTGCGTGACCTCGCCGTCCACCTTGATGCCGACGATCGGGAAGAAAGGCTGGCGCAGCACCCACCATGCGCCCGCCGCAAGCAGCATGAGCGCCACCATCGCGAAGGCAATGTTCGCGACGATGTTCATGAGCTTGACGTCGAAGGGCGCGGGGATGCTGTCGGCCATGGCTATAACGAGCCTCCCGTGGCGTCGAGCGTGGCCGAGGCCAGCACCCGCACGCAGAGTTCTTCGTAGGCGATGCCCGCGGCGCGTGCCGACATCGGCACCAGCGAGTGGCTGGTCATGCCGGGCGAAGTGTTCATCTCGAGCAGGAAGGGCTTGCGGTCGCTGGCGCGGATCATCACGTCGGCGCGGCCCCAGCCGCGGCAGCCGAGGGTGCGGTAGGCCGCCAGCGCAATGCGCTGGATCTCGTGCTCTTCCGCGTCGGGCAGGCCGCTCGGGCACTGGTACTTCACATCGTCGGTGAAGTACTTGTTCTGGTAGTCGTAGGCGCCCTCGGGCGCGGCGATGCGCACCACCGGCAGCGCGCGCGCGTCGAGCCCGTGGCCGAGCACGGCGCAGGTCACTTCCTCGCCTTCGATGAACTCCTCGCACAGCACGTCGGCGTCGTACTTCGCGGACAGCGTGATCGCATCCTGCATCTGCGAATAGCCCTCGACCTTGGTCACGCCGATGGACGAGCCCTCGCGCGGCGGCTTCACGATCAGCGGCAGGCCCAGCACGTCGGGTACGGCCATGATCTGCTCGCGGCTTTGCTGGTCGAAGGCCAGGCGCACGTACTTGGGCGTGGGCAGGCCGTCGGCCTGCCAGATGCGCTTGGTCATGACCTTGTCCATGGCCACGCTGGAAGCCATCACGCCGGAGCCGGTGTAGGGAATGCCCAGCAGCTCGAGCGCGCCCTGCACCGTGCCGTCCTCGCCGTGGCGGCCGTGCAGCGCGACGAAGCAGCGCGCGAAGCCTTCGCGCTTGAGGTCGGCCAGCTCGCGCTGCGACGGGTCGAAGGCATGCGCGTCCACGCCGCGCGAGCGCAGCGCCTCGAGCACGCCGGTGCCCGACATCAGCGAGATTTCGCGTTCGGCGGAACTGCCGCCGAACAGCACGGCGACCTTGCCGAAGAGTTTGGGATCCTGAAGGCTCATGCGGCCCTCCCTTTGCGCGAGCCGCGCTCCGATGTTGAGGACGTGGCGCCGGCGGCAACAGCCGCCGCGCCGAGTTCGACCACCTTGGCCGGCACCGCGCCGATCGACCCGGCACCCATCGAGAGCACCACGTCGCCCGGGCGGGCGTTGTCGAGAATGGCTTGCGGCATGGCGGCGATGTCGTCGACGAACACCGGCTCCACCTTGCCCGCCACGCGCAGCGCGCGCGCCAGCGTGCGGCCGTCGGCGGCAACGATGGGCGCCTCGCCGGCGGCATAGACCTCGCCCAGCAGCACCGCGTCGGCCGTGCCGATGACCTTGACGAAGTCTTCGAAGCAGTCGCGCGTGCGGGTGTAGCGGTGCGGCTGGAAGGCCAGCACCAGCCGGCGGTCCGGGAACGCGCCGCGCGCGGCCGCGATGGTGGCCGCCATTTCCACGGGGTGGTGGCCGTAGTCGTCGATGACGGTGAAGGTGCCGGCATCGCCACCTTGCACCGCCACGTCGCCGTAGCTCTGGAAGCGGCGGCCCACGCCCTTGAAGCCCGCGAGCCCGCGCTGCACGGCCTCGTCGGGAATGCCGAGCTCCACCGCCACCGCGATCACCGACAGCGCATTGCGCACGTTGTGCTCGCCGGGCAGGTTCAGCACGATGGGCAGGTCGGGCAGCGTCACGCCGTTGCGGCGCTGCGCGGTGAAATGCATCTGGCCGCCGACGGCGCGCACGTCGAGCGCGCGCACCTGGGCGTCTTCGCCGAAGCCGTAGCTGGTCACCGGGCAGGTCACGCTGGAGACGATCTCGCGCACCGCCGGATCGTCGGTGCACAGGATGGCCACGCCGTAGAACGGCATGCGGTGCAGGAAGTCGACGAAGGCTTTCTTGAGCTTCGCGAAGTCGTGCCCGTAGGTCTCCATGTGGTCGGCATCGATGTTCGTGACCACCGCCATCACCGGCAGCAGGTTCAGGAACGAGGCGTCCGACTCGTCGGCCTCGACCACGATGTAGTCGCCGCTGCCGAGCTGCGCGTTGGCGCCCGCGCTGTTCAGGCGGCCGCCGATCACGAAGGTCGGGTCGAGCCCGGCGGCGGCGAGCACGCTCGCCACCAGGCTGGTGGTGGTGGTCTTGCCGTGCGTGCCGGCAATGGCGATGCCCTGCTTCAGGCGCATCAGCTCGGCCAGCATCAGCGCGCGCGGCACCACCGGAATGCGCTTCTCGCGCGCGGCCAGCACTTCGGGGTTGTCCGGCTGCACGGCGGTGGACGTGACGACCGCGTCCGCGCCTTCGATGTGCGCGGCGGCATGGCCCACGAAGGTGCCGATGCCCAGGCCCGCGAGGCGGCGCAGCGTGGCGCTGTCGGCCAGGTCGGAGCCGGAGATCTTGTAGCCCAGGTTCAGCAGCACTTCGGCGATGCCGCTCATGCCAGAGCCGCCGATGCCGACGAAATGGATGTGACGAATCGCGTGCTTCATTTGGCAAGCTCCTCGCAGGCGCGGACGACGGCTTCCACAGCCTCTGTCTTCTGCATGGTCTTGGCCTTGGCGGCCTTGTCGATCAGCGCGGTGCGCTCGGTGTTCTGTAGCAAGTCGGCCAGCAATTCAGGAGTGAGGTCGGCCTGTTGCACCAGCCATCCGCCGCCGGCATCCACGAGGAAGCGTGCGTTGGTGGTCTGGTGGTCGTCGACCGCCGAGGGGAAAGGCACGAACAGCGCTGCTGCGCCGACGGCCGCGATTTCAGTGACGGTGCTGGCACCCGCGCGCGCGACGATGATGTCGGCGTCCGCATAGGCCTGAGCAGTGTCTTCGATGAAGGGCGTGAGTTCGCCGTCGACACCGGCCGCCGAGTAGTTGGCGCGCAGTTCGTCGATCTGCTTGGCGCCGCTCTGGTGCAGCACTTGCGGGCGCATGGCCGGCGCGATGCGGGCCAGCGCCTTCGGCACCACGGTGTTGAGGCCGCGAGCGCCCAGGCTGCCGCCCACCACCAGCAGCTTCAGCGGGCCGGTGCGGCCAGCGAAACGCGTGGCCGGATCGGCCTTGGAGGTGAATGCTTCGCGCAGCGGGTTGCCCACCCACTGCGCCTTCTTCAGCACATTCGGGAAGGCGGTGAACACGCGGTCGGCCACGCCCGCCAGCACCTTGTTGGCCAGGCCCGCGACCGAGTTCTGCTCGTGCAGCACCAGCGGCTTGCCCATCAGCACGCCCATCATTCCGCCCGGAAAGGTGATGTAGCCGCCCAGGCCCACCAGCACGTCGGGCCTCACGCGGCGCACCACGCCCAGGCTTTGCCAGAAAGCGCGCAGCAGCTTCATCGGCAACAGGAACAGCGTGAGCGGACCCTTGCCGCGCACGCCGCCGAACTGCACCGGCTCGAAGGCGAAGCCGCGCGGCGGCACCAGCTTTTCTTCCATGCTGCCGGGGGCGCCCAGCCAGTGCACCTGCCAGCCGCGCTCGCGCAAGGCCTCGGCCACCGCGAGTCCGGGGAAGATGTGGCCGCCGGTGCCGCCAGCCATGACGAGTGCGGTACGGCCGGTCATACGCGGCCCCCTCTCATGAGCACGCGGTTCTCGTAGTCGATGCGCAGCACCACGGCCAGCGCCACCAGGTTCATCAAAATGGCCGAGCCGCCGAAGCTCATCAGCGGCAGGGTCAGGCCCTTGGTCGGCAGCGCGCCGAGGTTCACGCCCATGTTGATGAAGGCCTGGAAGCCGATCCAAACGCCCACGCCCTGCGCCACGAGGCCGGAGAACACGCGGTCGAGCGCGATGGCCTGGCGGCCGATGTGCATGATGCGGCGCGTGAGCCAGAGGAACATGCCGATGATCAGCAGCACCCCGATCAGGCCGAATTCCTCTCCGATCACGGCGAGCAGGAAGTCGGTGTGCGCTTCGGGCAGCCAGTGCAGCTTCTCGACGCTGCCGCCCAGGCCCACGCCGAAGATCTCGCCGCGGCCGATGGCGATCAGCGAGTGCGACAGCTGGTAGCCCTTGCCGAGCGCATGCTCCTCGCTCCACGGGTCGAGGTACGCGAAGATCCGCTCGCGGCGCCACGGGCTGGTCGCGACGATGGTGCCGAAGGCCACCACCACCAGCGCGGCAATGACGAAGAACATGCGCGCGTTCACGCCGCCCAGGAACAGGATGCCCATGGCGATCACCGCGATCACCATGAACGCGCCCATGTCGGGCTCGGCCATCACCAGCATGCCGACCACCACCACCGCGATGCCCATCGGCAGCACGGCGCGAAAGAAGCGCTCCTTGATCTCCATCTTGCGCACCATGTAGCTGGCGGCATAGAGCACCATCGCGAGCTTGGCCAGCTCCGAGGGCTGGAAGCGCATGAAGCCCATCGGCAGCCAGCGGCGCGCGCCGTTCACGTTGATGCCGATGTGCGGAATGAGCACCGCCACCAGCAGCAGCAGCGACGCGACGAAGAGCCAGGGCGCGGCGCGCTCCCAGGTCTTCATGGGAATCTGGAAAGTCAGCAGCGCGGCGACGAACGCGAACACCACCGAGGCCGCGTGCCGCGTGAGGAAGTAGGAGGCGCTGTAGCCGGCGCGCGCGAAGCGCGGGTTGTCGGGCAGCGCGATGGAGGCCGAATACACCATGATCAGGCCCCAGGTCAGCAGCGCGACCGTGACCCAGACCAGCGCCTGGTCGAAGCCCAGCACGCGCATCGGCGTGGCCTTGGTCTGCGCGATGCCGGCGCCGCCCAGCCGCACGGGCAGGTGCACCGGCAGCGCGTCGATGCCGCTGCGGGCACGCTTGAACCAGCCACCGAAGCGGCTGGTGCGTGCGTTGGGCGTGGCGCCCGATGCGGCAGAGTTCAAAGCTGCTCCTCCGTCGTCGAAGAATCGCCCAGGCCGCGCGGGCTGTCCGCCCAGGACTGCACGGCCTCGCGGAACACGTCGGCGCGGTGCTCGTAGTCCCTGAACATGTCGAAGCTCGCACAGGCCGGTGACAGCAGCACGGCGTCGCCGGGGTTGGCGCGGGCGGCGGCGGCCTGCACCGCTTCTTCCATCGAGCCCGCGTGCATCAGCGAGACGCCGGTGGAGGCCAGCGCGGCTTCGATGATCGACGCGTCGCGGCCGATGAGCACCACGGCGCGCGCGTACTGGCGCACGGGCGCGGCGAGCGGCTCGAAGTCTTGTCCCTTGCCCTCGCCGCCCAGGATCACGACCACGCGGCGCTCTTCGCCCAGGCCGGCCAGCGCGGCGACGGTGGCGCCGACGTTGGTGCCCTTGCTGTCGTCGAAATACTCGACCTCGTCGACGATGGCGATGGGCTCCACGCGGTGCGGCTCGCCGTGATATTCGCGCAGGCCGTAGAGCATGGGGCCGAGCGGGCAACCAGCGGCGCTCGCGAGCGCGAGGGCCGCCAGTGCGTTCATGGCGTTGTGGCGGCCGCGGATGCGCAGCGCGTCGGCGGGCATCAGGCGTTGCAGGAAGATTTCTTCTTCCACCACGGCGCCGCGCTTGCGCTTCTGGGTTTCGTCGGCTTCCAGCGCGCGCACCAGCCAGGCCATGCCGTTGACGCGCTCGATGCCGTAGTCGCCCGGACGCAGCGGCATCGCGGCGCCGAAGGTGACGTGCGTGCGGATCTGCGGACGCTGCAGCTTGACCTTGACGGGCGCGGGCAGCATCGCCATCACGCCGGCGTCGTCGCGGTTGAGGATCATCAGCCCGCGCGCGCCGAAGATGCGCGCCTTGGCCGCGGCGTAGGCCGACATGTCGCCGTGCCAGTCCAGATGGTCCTGCGTGAGGTTGAGCACGGTGGCGGCGGTCGGCTCGAAGTCCTGCACGCCGTCGAGCTGGAAGCTCGAGAGTTCGAGCACCCACACGTCGGGCAGCGTGTCGGCATCGATGTGCGCCCAGAGCGTGTCGAGCAGCGTCGGGCCGATGTTGCCGGCCACGGCCACGGTCTTGCCTCCGCGCTCGACCAGCTGGCCGGTGAGCGAGGTGACGGTGGTCTTGCCGTTGGTGCCGGTAATGGCGAGCACCGAGGGCGTGTAGCCCTTGGGCGCTTCGGGCTCGACCGGCGGGGCCAGTTCGAGCTGGGGCGATTCTTCCTCGACGGCGGCCGAGGCCGGGTTGGTGGCGGAAAGCTCGGCGATCTTGGCGACGAACTCCGCGGCATCCTTGGCGGCCGTGGGAACGTAGGGCTTGCCGGTGGCCGGCAGGCGGGAAACGGTGGCGGGTGCGGGTGCCGGGGTCGCAGCCGGCGGCTCGACGGCCTCGGGCGCTTCCGGCGTTTCCGCGACGGGCTCGACAGCTTCGGGCGCAGCCTCGACAGGCGCGTCGGTCTCCGGGGGCTGCGGCACGGCAACGCTCATCGACGGATCGCGCGGCATGGCCTCTGCCTGCGCGGGAACGGTCGGCTCAGGCGCAGCTTCGGCAACAACAGTTTCGAGCGCTTGGGTTTCAGCGACGGGCTCGGGCTGCGGCACCGGCTCGGCCACGACTTCGACTTCGGCCTGCTCGGCGGGCACCGGGGCTTCCAGCGGCAGCTCGGCCTGGGCTTCAGGCTCGGCGGCTTCCACCACCGGCGCTTCGGGAATGGCTTCTTCAGGCTCCGGCTCGGCTTCGACCACCGGTACTTCGACCGTGCGCAGGTCCAGCAGCGCGCGCGCGAACAGGTCGAGCTCGCCGCCGACAGGCAGGCCCATGGCACGTGCCGCATCGGCCACCGGCGCGATGGTCGCGGGAGACAGGCCCGGCGAGCGGTACACCGCGCGGATCGGCGTGCCTTCGACCAGCGCGGCCGTGAACGGGCCGCCGACGAACGCGACCTCGGGCCACTCGGCCTTCAGCGTGGCCAGCGAGGCGGGCGCCTCGCGCGTGTCGGCCACGGTCACGACGGCGCCGTGGCGCGCGCACCAGCGCGCCATCGCCAGCCCGGACGCGCCGAGGCCGAGGATGAGAACGTGGAGGTCTTTCAGGTGCCGCATGGTTCCGTTACCGCAGCTTCAGCGTCGAAAGGCCCACGAGGCACAGCAGCATCGTGATGATCCAGAAGCGCACCACGACCTGCGTCTCGCGCCAGCCGCTCTTCTCGAAGTGATGGTGCAGCGGCGCCATCTTCAGCACGCGACGGCCTTCGCCGTAGCGCTTCTTGGTGTACTTGAAGTACATCACCTGGGCCATCACCGAGATCGCCTCGACCACGAAGATGCCGCCCATGATGAAGAACACGATTTCCTGGCGCACGATGACCGCGATGGTGCCCAGCGCGCCGCCCAGCGCCAGCGCGCCCACGTCGCCCATGAAGACCTGCGCCGGATGCGTGTTGAACCACAGGAACGCGAGCCCCGCGCCCGCCATGGCGGAGCAGAACACCAGCAGTTCGCCGGAGCCCGGGATGTTGGGGAACAGCAGGTACTTGGAATACACCGCGCTACCCGTGACGTAGGCGAACACGCCCAGCGCCGAGCCCACCATCACCACCGGCATGATGGCCAGGCCGTCCAGGCCGTCGGTCAGGTTCACCGCGTTGCTCGCGCCCACGATCACCAGGTAGGTGAGAACCACGAAGCCGATGCCGCCGAGCGGGTAGCTCACTTCCTTGAAGAAAGGCACCAGCAGGTTGATCTTGGGCGGGAAGCTCAGGTCGAAGCCCGACTGCACCCATGCGAAGAACAGCTGCAGCACGCGCCAGTTGGAGCTTTCCGAAATGCTGAACAGCAGGTAGAAACCGGCGAGCAGGCCGACCACCGACTGCCAGAAGTACTTCTCGCGCGAGCGCATGCCTTCCGGGTCCTTGCGCACCACCTTGCGCCAGTCGTCGACCCAGCCGATGGCGCCGAAGCCCATCGTGACCCACAGCACGATCCACACGAAGCGGTTCGACACGTCGAACCACAGCAGCGTGGACAGCGCGATGGAGAACAGCACGAGCACACCGCCCATGGTCGGCGTGCCGCTCTTGGTCAGATGCGTTTCCATGCCGTAGCCGCGGATCGGCTGGCCGATCTTGAGCGCGGCCAGGCGGCGGATGACGTAGGGGCCCGCGACAAGACCGACCACCAGCGCGGTCAGCGCGGCCATCAGCGCGCGGAAAGTGAGGTATTGAAAAACGCGCAGGAACCCGAATTCGGGCGAGAGCGTCTGCAGCCATTGGGCCAGGGTCATCAGCATGTGGTGTCGCGCGGCTCATGCGTCATGACCGGCCTCCTTTTGTTGTTGTGGTCGTGCCTGGGCCGCGATGGCCTGCACCATGCGTTCCATCTTCATGGAGCGCGATCCCTTGACGAGCACGCTGCCGACATGCGGCAGGCGCGCGAGCACGGCGGCGCCGAGCGCGTCGAACTCATTGAAATGACGACCGTCCGCATCGCCCCGGAACGCGGCGACGGTGTGGGCCGTCGCGTTGCCGAAGGTGTAGACGGCCTCGATGCCGCGCTGGCGAGCCCAGTCGCCGACTTCGGCGTGGAACTCGGGCGAGCGTTCGCCCACCTCGCCCATGTCGCCCAGCACCAGCAAGCGCGGGCCCGGCAGGGCGGCGAGCACGTCGATGGCGGCGATCACGGAATCGGGGTTGGCGTTGTAGCTGTCGTCGACCAGCGTGACGGCGCGGCCGTCGGCCAGCACGATCTCGCTGGCGCGCGAACGGCCCTTGACCGGCTCGAAGGCGCTCAGGCCCGCGGCGATGATGTCGGTCGACACGCCGGCCGCGAGCGCGCAGGCCGTGGCCGCGAGCGCGTTGACGACGTTGTGGCGGCCCGCGATGTGCAGGCGCGCGTCGAAGCTGCCGATGGGCGTGCGGATGCGCACGGCCCAGGCGCCCTGCTTCCATTCGGCGCCGTCCAGCGAGATGTCGGCGTCCTGGTGCTCGCCGAAGGTCATGCAGCGGCGCGAGCCACCGGCGTGAGCCATGTCGGTCCACAGCGAGGTGAAGGCATCGCCGTAGGGGAACACGGCCGTGCCGTCGTCGGGCAGCACCGCGAACACGGCGGCGTTCTCGACGGCCACCGCCTCGACGGTGGCCATGAACTCCTGGTGCTCGCGCTGGGCGTTGTTGACCAGCGCGATGGTCGGGCGCGACATGGCGGCCAGCCGCGCGATCTCGCCCGGATGGTTCATGCCCAGTTCGAGCACGGCGCGCTGGTGCTGCGCGCGCAGGCGCAGCAGCGTGAGCGGCACGCCGATCTCGTTGTTGAAGTTGCCGGCCGTGGCCAGGGCGCTTTCGCCGCGGTCGGCGCGCGCGGCGAACAGCACCGCCGCGATCATCTGCGTGACCGTGGTCTTGCCGTTGCTGCCGGTGACGGCAATCAATGGCAGCGTGAACTGCGCGCGCCAGCCGGCGCCGAGCGCACCCAGCGCCAGAAGCGAATCGGGCACCTCCAGGCCGGCCAGGCCGGCGGCTTCGAGGCCGTGGTGTGCGATGGCGGCCACTGCGCCCTGCTTCTTCGCCTCGGCGAGGAATTCGTTGGCGTCGAAGCGCTCGCCCTTGAGCGCGACGAACAGGTCGCCGGCAGCGAGCGTGCGCGTGTCGGTGTGCACGCGGGCGATGACGGTCGAGGCGTCACCCACCAGGCGCGAACCGGGAATCCATTGCTGCGCCTGTGCCAGCGTGATGCCGAGCGGCGTGCTGTCGGTCATGCGCCACCTCGCTTTGCCAGCGCCTGCAGCGCATGGGTCTTGTCGGAGAACTCGATGCGCTGGCCGGCGATTTCCTGCCAGGCCTCGTGGCCCTTGCCGGCGATGAGCACCACGTCCTGCGGGGCTGCCTGCGCGATGGCGTCGGCGATGGCGAGGGCGCGGTCAGGCTGCACCTGTGCGACTTCAGGGCGCGAGAAGCCGAGCAGCACCTGGCTGATGATGGCGTCGGGCTTTTCGCTGCGCGGGTTGTCGCTGGTGACGATCACGCGGTCGGCCTGGCGCTCCGCCACCGCGGCCATCATCGGGCGCTTGATGGGGTCGCGGTCGCCGCCGCAGCCGAACAGGCACCAGAGCGCGCCGCCGCGCTGCTGGGCGAGCGGACGCAGGCCGATCAGGGCCTTGTCGAGGGCGTCGGGCGTGTGGGCGTAGTCGACCACGGCCAGCGGCGCACCGTCGCCGGTGCCGGCGCGGTCCATGCGGCCCGGCACGCTGGTGAGATTGGCGCAGGCGGCCGCGGCCTGGGCCAGCGTGAGGCCCAGCGCGCGCAGGGTGCCGAGCACGCCCAGCAGGTTGGCCACGTTGTACTGGCCGATCAGGCCGGTCGACAGGCGCTCCACGGCCGCGGTGCCGTGTTCGGCCACCGAGAACTGCAGGCCCTGCGCGTCGTAGCCGATGTCGCGTGCCACGAGGCGTGCCGGCTTGCCGCCGGCCGAGACGGTCCAGACGTCGAGCGCGCCGATGCCGGCGTCGATCAGGTTCGCGCACAGGCTGGCGCCGTGCGTGTCGTCGATGTTGATCACCGCCGCGCGCAGGCCGGGCCAGCGGAACAGCTCGGCCTTGGCCTGCCAGTAGGCGTCCATGCTGCCGTGGTAGTCGAGGTGGTCCTGCGTGAAGTTGGTGAACACGGCCACCGCGATCTGCGCGCCGTCGAGCCGGCGCTCGGCGATGCCGATGGACGAAGCCTCGATGGCGCAGGCACCGAAGCCGCGCTCGACCAGCGAGCGCAGCTCGCGCTGCATCATCACGGGGTCGGGCGTGGTCAGGCCGGTGTAGGTCAGCTCGGGCGGCACGCCGACGCCGAGCGTGCCCATCACTGCGCAGGGCGACGGCGCGTCGCGCTGCATGGTGCCGTCGGGCTTCATCACGCGCACGCCGCCAGCCGCGCGCAGCGTGGAGAGCGATTCGGCCAGCCACCAGGCGGTGGAGGTCTTGCCGTTGGTGCCGGTCACGGCCAGCACGTCGAGCAGCGCCGAGGGGTTGTCGTAGAAGGCCGAGGCGATCGGCCCGGTGGCGGCCTTGAGGCCGGGGTAGCTCACGATGCGCTCGTCACCGTCGAAGCCGAAGGGCTCGACGCCTTCGTGCTCGACCAGGCAGACCGCGGCGCCCTGCGCCAGCGCGGACGCCACATGCTTGCGGCCGTCGGTGGCCGCGCCCGGCCAGGCGACGAAGATGTCGCCCGCGCCCACGGCACGGCTGTCGGCATGCATGGCGGCCTGCGGCGCGCGCTCCTTGAGCCAGGCGGCCACCAGTTGGGGGGAAGTGAAGGTCAGCATGTTCAGAAGCTCTCGTCGACGCCTTGCGTCATCACAAGCGGTTTGACCGCCAGATCGGGCGGTACGTTCATCATGCGCAGGGTCTGCTGCACGACTTCGCTGAACACGGGAGCCGCTGCCAGGCCGCCGAAGTACTGGCCGTCGGTGGGCTCGTCGATCATCACGGCGACGATGATGCGCGGCTTCTCGATCGGCGCCATGCCGGTGAACCACGCACGATATTTGTTACTCGCGTAACCCTTGCCAACCTGCTTGTGGGCCGTGCCCGACTTGCCGCCGACCGAGTAGCCCACGGTCTGAGCGCGCGTGCCGGTGCCGCCGGGGCCGGCGGCCATCTGCAGCATCTTGCGAACAGCCAGCGCGTTCGACGGCGAGAACACCCGCACGCCGGTCGGCGGCTCGGAGTTCTTGAGAATGGTGACCGGGATGAGCGAGCCGTCGTGCGCGAACGAGGTGTACGAATGCGCCATTTGGAACAGCGATGCCGACAGGCCGTAGCCGTAGGCCATGGTGGCCTGTTCGACCGGCTTCCAGGTCTTCCACGGACGCAGCCGGCCGGTCACGGCGCCGGGGAACTGGATCTGCGGCTTCTGACCGTAGCCGAGCGCGGTGTAGGTGTCCCACATCTCGTGCGGGGTCATCTTCTGGGCGATCTTGAGCGCGCCCACGTTGCTCGACTTCTGGATCACGCCCTCGACCGTCAGCGAACCGTAGTTGTGGGTGTCGCTGATGGTGAAGCCGCCGATCTGGTAGCGGCCGGGCGCGGTGTCGATCACCGTCGACGGCTTCACGCGGCCGGCTTCCAGCGCCATGCCGACCGTGATGGGCTTCATGGTCGAGCCGGGCTCGAAGGTGTCGGTGAGCGCGCGGTTGCGCAGTTGCTCGCCGGTGAGGTTCTGGCGCTTGTCGGGCACGTAGCTCGGGTAGTTGGCCAGCGCCAGCACTTCGCCGGTGGTGGAGTCGAGGACCACCACGCTGCCGGCCTTGGCCTTGCGGGCGATCACCGCGTCGCGCAGCTTCTGGTAGGCGAAGAACTGCACCTTGCTGTCGACGCTGAGCTGGATGTCCTGGCCGTCCAGCGGCGGCACCAGTTCGCCCACGCCCTCGACCACGCGGCCCAGCCGGTCCTTGATGACGCGGCGCGAGCCGGTCTTGCCCGCCAGTTCCTTGTTGAACGCGAGCTCGATGCCTTCCTGGCCGCTGTCTTCCACGTTGGTGAAGCCCACCACGTGCGCGGCGGCCTCGCCCTCGGGGTACTGGCGCTTGTATTCCTTGCGCTGGTAGATGCCTTTGAGGTTCATGGCCGCGATCTGCTTGGCGATGGGCTCGTCGACCTGGCGCTTGATCCAGACGAAGGTCTTGTCCTCGTCTTCCAGCTTCTTGTCGAAGTCCTTCTGCGGCATCTCGAGCAGCTTGGCCACCTGCTTGAGCTTGGCGCGCACCTCGGGGTCGTCGCGCTCGATGTCCTCGGGAATGGCCCAGATGCTGGGCGCCACCACGCTGGAGGCGAGGATGAGTCCGTTGCGGTCGAGGATGCGGCCGCGGTTGGCCGGCATTTCGAGCGTGCGCGCGAAGCGCACTTCGCCCTGCCGCTGGAAGAAGCTGTTGTTGAGCACCTGCACGTACGCAGCCCGGCCCGCCAGCATGACGAAGCCGAGCGCGATGCCGGCGACGATGAACTTGCTGCGCCACACCGGCGTCTTGCTCGCGAGCAAGGGGCTGGTGGTGTAGCGCACGCTGCGGTTGCCGCGGGTCATCGTGCGGACCTCGCTGCGGTGGCGGGTTTGGCCGCGGGCTTCGCGGCCGGCTTGGCGCCCGCGGGCGTGGCCGGCGGCAGCGGCGCCACGGCCGGAATCACCGAACCGTCGGGCCGCACGTACTGCGTGATGGCCGGCGAGGTGGTGCGCATTTGCAGCTGCTCCTTGGCGAGCTTCTCGACGCGCAGCGGCGTGGCCTGGGCGCGCTTCTCGACCTGCAGGCGGTCGCGGTCCAGTTCCAGGCGGCGGGCTTCCTGCTGCACGCGGTCGAGCTCGGTGTAGAGCTGACGCGATTGGTACTGCGTATGAACGAGGTACAGCGCCGTGGCAATCACAGCCAGCAGCAGCAACAGGTTAAGCCGGGCCATGGTCAGTTGGCCTCGGTGCGTTCGGCGACGCGCAAGATGGCGCTGCGCGAGCGCGGGTTGCCGCTCACCTCGGCCTGGGATGGCTTGATGCGCTCAAGCGCGTTCAGCTTCATCACCTTGGGGGCGGCAAAGGGCGCGCGGCGGTCGTAGACCTCCTTCGAGTGCTTGGCGATGAACTGCTTGACGATGCGGTCTTCCAGCGAGTGGAAGCTGATCACCGCAAGACGTCCGCCGGGCTTCAGCACGGAAAGGCTCGCTTCTAGCGCCTGTTGCAGCTCTTCAAGCTCGGCGTTGATGAAAATCCGAAAAGCCTGAAATGTGCGCGTTGCAGGGTTCTGGCCCTGCTCGCGGGTTTTGACCGTGCCAGCCACGAGCTCGGCCAGTTCGGTGGTGGTTGAAATTGGGCCCCGTTCTTGTCGGCGAGCAACAATCGCCTTTGCAATCTGAACAGCAAACCGTTCTTCGCCATAGTCACGGATCACCTCTGCAATCTGCTGGAGTTCGGCCGTTGCCAGCCACTCGGCCACGCTCTCGCCGCGCGTGGTGTCCATGCGCATGTCGAGCGGGCCGTCGAAACGAAAACTGAAACCGCGCACCGGGTTGTCGATCTGGGGCGAGCTCACGCCCAGATCCATCAGCAAGCCGTCGATGCTCGCGTCGGGCAGTTCGCCCAGCGAGCGGAATCCCTGGTGGCGGATAGAAAAACGCGCATCGGAGATGCGCGCTGCTTCGGCCACTGCTTCCGCATCCTTGTCGAATGCGATCAGCCTGCCTTCCGGCGCCAGCCTGGAGAGGATGGCACGCGCATGCCCTCCCCGCCCGAAGGTGGCGTCCACGTAGGTGCCGGTTGCCGCCGTGCTGCCGGAAAGAAGGGCTTCCACCGCTTCGTTCAGCAAGACGGTCGTATGAGTCCATGGGGTAGTCACGTGAATCCTCAGAACGCGAAGTCCTGAAACACATCCGGCATCTCGCCCTGGGCGGCCTCGGCCTCCTTGGCCTCGTAAGTGGCCTTGTCCCAGAGTTCGAAGTGGTTGCCCATGCCCAGCAGCAGCGTCTCGCGCGTGATGCCGGTGGCCGCGCGCAGTTCGGGCGACACCAGGATGCGGCCGGTGCCGTCCATCTCGACGTCCATGGCGTTGCCCAGGAAGATGCGCTTCCACCACTGCGCCGACATCGGCAGCTCGGCGATGCGATCGCGGAATTTTTCCCATTCGGGACGGGGGAACAC